>DASTFE010000269.1:0-16472 GCA_035708905.1 Acidimicrobiales bacterium
GGGCAGATGGACGAGGGCACCTTGGAGCGGGTCGTGCTCGACTTCTGGGAGGGCGAGTACGACGTGCTCGTCTGCACCACGATCATCGAGTCGGGCATCGACATGCCCACCGTCAACACGCTGGTCGTCGACCGGGCCGACCTGCTCGGCCTGGGGCAGCTCCACCAGATCCGCGGCCGGGTGGGCCGCTCGGGCCAGCGGGCCTACGCCTACCTGTTCCACCCCCGCGACCGGGCGCTCACCGAAGAGGCCTACGAGCGGCTCAAGACCATCGGCGAGGCCACCGAGCTGGGCTCGGGCTTCAAGATCGCCATGCGCGACCTCGAGATCCGGGGGGCTGGCAACCTGCTCGGCACCGGCCAGTCGGGGCACGTCGCCGCGGTGGGCTACGACCTCTACTGCCAGATGGTCAGCGAGGTCGTGGCCGAGCTGAAGGGCGAGGAGGTGCGCGAGCCGGCCGAGATCAAGCTCGACCTGCCTCTCGACGCCAACCTGCCCAAGGACTACGTGGCCAAGGAGGAGCTGCGGCTCGAGGCCTACCGCCGCCTCGCCACGGTCACCTCCGAGGCCGAGGTCGCCGACATCCGGGCCGAGTGGGAGGACCGTTACGGCCCGGTGCCCGACGAGGCGGCGGCCCTGCTCGACGTCGCCCGCCTCCGAGCGGAGGCGGCCCGCCTCGACATCCGCGAGATCAACGTCGTCAAGGTGACCGGCATCGGCGCCGCGGTGTGGACCGCCCGCCTCGGCCCGGTGAAGCTCAAGGCCTCGCAGGAGATCCGGCTCAAGCGGCTGATGCCCAAGGGCCGCTACAAGGCCGACCTGGGCCAGCTCGTCGTTCCGGTCAAGGGCGGCCGCCACGTCGCCACCGAGCTGGTCGAGCTGCTCATGACCCTCTTCCCGGCCGAGCAGGCGGCGTAGGCCCGCCGGTTCGTGGCGGGCGCGGCGAGTCCCTACGATCGGGGGCCGTGCCCAACCGACGCCTCGTCTCGTTGATCGTCGCGATCACGGCTGCGTGCCTCGCGACCACCGCCTGCTCGCCGGGCGATGCCATCCGCGAGCAGTCGGCCGCGGTGCGGGTCGACGACGCCACGATCTCCCGCAACCGCTTCGAGGACCAGCTCGACCTGGTGTACGAGAACGACGACCTGCGGGGCTACCTGTTCGCGGGCGTGACCCGCGAGCAGCTCCGACCCGACGGCGCCGCGGTCGGCACCTACACGCAGCAGTTCGTCGGGGCGATGGCGGGCCTGCACGTGCAGTTCCTGGTGGCCGAGCAGGTGCTCGACGCCGAGGGCATCGAGCTGAGCACCGACGACCGGGACGCGGTCGTCGCCGAGCTCGACCAGGTGCTCGCCGGCGGCGCGGACGACCTGCCCGACGACGCCCGCGACGACCTGGTCGACGGGCTGGCCGCCTTCGGCCGGCTCCGCGCCGAGTTCGAGCAGGACGAGCTCGGCGACGTGGTGACGCAGTTCGTCGGCGAGGCCACCATCGTCGTGAACACGCGCTACGGCACCTGGGACGCCGAGAGCCTGACCGTGACGCCGCCCGACGGCTCGGCCCCGACGCCGGGCGGCGACGACGCGGCGCTGTTGCCCGGGTGATGCCGGGCGAACGGCCGGTGGTGGTCGTGTGCGGGCTCGGGCCCGCCGGCCCCGACCTGGCCGTGCCCGCCGCCACCGCCGCGATCGAGCGCCACGCCCACCGGTTCCTGCGCACGACGCGCCACCCGGCGGCCGTCGTGGTCGGCGACGCCACGAGCTTCGACGACCTCTACGAGCGGGCCGGCAGCATCGAGGACGTCTACGCCGGCATCGTCGAGCGACTGGTGGCGGCGGCGGGCGAGCACGGCGGGGTGCTGTACGCCGTGCCCGGCTCGCCGATGGTGGCCGAGCGCACCGTCGAGCTGCTGCTCGCCGACGCCCGCGTGGCCGTCGAGCTGGTCCCTGCGCTGTCGTTCGTCGATCTGGCGTGGGTGCGCCTCGGCGTCGACCCGCTGGCCGGCGGCGTGCGGCTGGTCGACGGGCACCGGTTCGCCAGCGAGGCGGCGGGGGAGCGGGGCCCGCTGCTGGTGGCCCAGTGCGACGACCCGGACGTGCTGTCCGAGGTCAAGCTGGCGGTGGGCGAGGTGGTCGACGGCGCCGACCCCGGGCACGCCGATGCCGCGCCCCGGCTCGTGGTGCTCCAGCGGCTGGGGCTGGCGGACGAGTCGGTTGCCGCCGTGCCCTGGCACGAGCTCGACCGGGTGATCGTGCCGGACCACCTCACCTCGGTGTTCGTGCCCGCCCTGGCGGCGCCCGTGGCGGGCGAGGTGGCCGCGTTCGTCGAGGTGGTGCGCCGCCTGCGGGCCGACTGCCCGTGGGACCGGCGGCAGACCCACCACAGCCTCCGCCGCCACCTGCTCGAAGAGGCGTACGAGGTGCTCGAGGCCATCGACCACCTCGACGTCGACGCCGGGACGGGCTTCGACCACCTCGAGGAGGAGCTGGGCGATCTGCTGTTCCAGATCGTCTTCCACTCGACGCTGGCGGCCGAGGAGGGGCGGTTCACGCTGGCGGACGTGGCCCGGGGCATCAGCACCAAGCTGGTCGGTCGCCACCCCCACGTCTTCGGCGACGCCGAGGTGGCCGACGCCGACGAGGTCGCCGCCCGCTGGGAGCAGCTCAAGCAGGCCGAGAAGGGACGGGCGAGCGTGATGGACGGCATCCCGGCCGCGCTGCCCGCCCTGCTGTACGCGTCGAAGGTGCAGAAGCGGGCGGCCGCCGAGGGCGTCGACTGGCGGACCCTGCTGGCCGACGACGCGGTGAGCGATGTCGGGCGCCGCCTCCTCGACGTGGTGGACGCGGCCTGCGCCGCAGGCGAGGACGCCGAGACCGAGCTGCGGATCGCCGCGGAGGCCGTCCGCGACCGGTTCCGGGCGGGCGAGCCGTCCGCCCGCCCGACGCGTTCGTGACGACACTCCGCGCGGGAAAACCGCCGGTTGACGTCCACAGGGCCCGTACCCGCAAGTAACGTGAACCACATTCGCAACAGGAGCAACAGCAGCGATGTCGAGCATCGAGCACGTCGTCGGCCGTGAGGTCATCGATTCCCGTGGCAACCCGACCGTCGAGGTCGAGGTCTACCTCGCCTCCGGCGCGGAGGGGCGCGCCATCGTGCCGTCGGGTGCGTCGACCGGCCGGTTCGAGGCCGTCGAGCTGCGCGACGGCGGCGAGCGCTATGCCGGCAAGGGCGTCGCGGGCGCGATCGACCACGTGAACCGCGAGATCCGCGAGGCGCTGATCGGCTTCGAGGCCGCGGAGCAGCGCGAGGTCGACCGCCAGATGCTCGACCTCGACGGCACCGACAACAAGGGCCGCCTCGGCGCCAACGCCATCCTCGGCGTGTCGCTGGCCGTGGCCAAGGCGGCGGCCGACGACGTGGGCCTGCCCCTCTACCGCTACGTGGGCGGCGTGAACGCGCACGCCCTGCCCGTGCCCATGCTCAACGTGCTCAACGGCGGGGCCCATGCCGACAACAACGTCGACTTCCAGGAGTTCATGGTCATGCCGGTCGGCGCCGCCAGCTTCCGCGAGGCGCTGCGCTGGGGTGTCGAGACCTACCACGTGCTCAAGGGCGTGCTGCACGACCGCGGCCTGGCCACGGCGATCGGCGACGAGGGCGGCTTCGCGCCCGACCTCGGCTCCAACGAGGAGGCGCTGGCGCTGCTGGTCGAGGCGATCGAGAAGGCGGGCCTGACGCCGGGCGACGACGTGGCGCTGGCGCTCGACGTGGCCGCGTCCGAGTTCTACGCGGACGGCCGCTACCGCCTGGCCGGTGAGGGCCGGGAGCTGTCCGCGTCCGAGATGGTGGGTCTGCTCGCCGACCTGACCGGGAAGTACCCGATCGTGTCGATCGAGGACGGCTGCGACGAGGAGGACTGGGACGGCTGGGCCGCGCTGACCGCGACGCTGGGCGAGCGCGTCCAGCTCGTCGGCGACGACGTGTTCGTGACCAACGTCGAGCGCCTCCAGCGCGGCATCGACGCCGGCGTGGCCAACAGCATCCTGGTGAAGGTCAACCAGATCGGCACGCTCAGCGAGACCCTCGACACGGTGGCGCTCGCCACCCGCGCCGGGTTCACCACCGTGATGTCGCACCGCTCGGGCGAGACCGAGGACACCACCATCGCCGATCTGGCAGTGGCCACGAACTGCGGCCAGATCAAGACGGGTGCGCCCGCGCGCAGTGACCGGGTGGCCAAGTACAACCAGCTCCTGCGCATCGAGGACGACCTGGCCGAGCAGGCGGTCTTCCCCGGCCGCGCCGCCGTGGCCCGTGCGGGAGGCGGGACGGGATGACGGGGCGCCGGCGGCGGGACGGCGACCAGGACGAGGCACCCCGGGTCCGCGGCGCGTGGACGACGCCGGCCGTGGTCGTGCGCCGGCCCGACGGCTCGGTCGTCACCGGCGAGCAGCGCGCCGCCCGGCCACCCGCCGCCGCGGATCCCGCCCGGCAGGGCGGCCGGCCCCGCCCCCGGCGCATCCCCGGCGCCCCGGGCGCCGTCCTCATCGCGCCCACGCTCAGCGACCCGGGCGCCGAGATCGCCCCGCGCCGGCGGCGCCGGCCGGCCGCAGGCCCGGTGCCGGACGCCCGGCGCGCCGCCAGGTCGCCGCTGCCGCCCCGGCCCACCGCGGTCGAGTCGCCGGCGGCGCTCCCGAGCGTCCCGGTCGAGTCGCCGGCGGCGCCCCGACCGGTCTCCGCCGACCGAGTCGCCGGCTGGGCCGTCGGCCTGGTGCGCAGGCCCCACACACGGCCGGGCGAGCGCGCACCAGGGCGCGTGCGTCGCGCCGTGTCCCGGCTCAGCTTCGACCGCCTGCTCCCCGACGACGACGAGGCCCGCCAGCGGCGGGCGGCGCGGCTGCGCCGGGCCGGCATGGGCGTCACCGGGGCGATCCTGGCCGCGGTCGTGATCTACGCGGTGTTCCCCGTGCGCACCGCGCTCGACCTGCGATCCTCGACCGACCGGGCCCGCGAGCGCCTCGAGGCCTTCCAGGAGGAGAACGCCCGGCTCGAGGACGAGGCGCGCGACCTGCGCGAGGACGAGCGGATCGAGCTCGAGGCGCGCGAGCTGGGCCTGGTGCGGCCCGGCGAGGAGCTGTACGGCATCACACCGTCCCCCGAGGCGCCGGCCCCGCAGGCGGGCGGGTCGAGCACCACGTCGACGACGCGACCCGGCGGCTGACCGGCCCGCGGCCGGGTGGGCTCAGGCCGGCTGGGGGACCTTGTCGGCGGCCTCGCTGCGGCGGCGGGCGAGGCGGCGGCCGGCCTTGCCGATGCGGTCGATGTGCGTGATCAGCGCGTCACGGGCGCGCTCGGCCGCGTCGCTGAGGCCGGTGAGGTGCTCGACGTCCCAGTGGCGCAGCACGACGGGCACGAGGATCTGGTCGTGGTGGACCTGGAAGTCGTAGATGCCGGCGCGGGCGATGACGCGGGCGTGGCGCTCGAAGTCGATGATGCCCGTGCCCGGCATCTCGAACTCGCGCACCTGGCGCTCGATGGCGAGCACCATGCCCGACGGGTCGAGCTCGAGCGCGGCACCGGCCAGGTCGCGGTAGAAGAGGTGGTGCCGGTTCTCGTCGGTGGCCACCCGCTTCATGACGGCGAGCCCGACGGGATCGTCGATCAGCTTGCCGGTGTTGTGGTGGGCGATGCGGGTCGCCAACTCCTGCAGGGCGACGTAGACGAGCCCCTCCTGCGGCGTCGGGGGCTCGGGCACCTGCCCGCAGCCCACCTGGGCCATGCGGGCCCGCTCGAGCGCCACCGGGTCGAGGGCGCGCGTCACCGTGAGGTAGTCGCGGATGACGATCGAGTGGCGGCCCTCCTCGGCCGTCCACCGGCGGCTCCACTCGCCCCAGGCCGAGTCGCGGCCGAACATGGCCTCGATCGTGCGGAAGTAGTAGGGCAGGTTGTCCTCGGTCAGCACGTTGACGAACAGGCTGGACCGCACCTCGTCGGAGAGGTCGGTCTCCTCGGGGGACCACTCGTAGCCGGGCTCGAAGTCGCGGCCGCGGCTGTAGGGCACCAGCTCGTGGGGGAACCACTCCTTCGCCTGCGCCAGGTGGCGGTCGAGGAGCCCGGCCGCGGTGGGCTCGAGCTCGGCGAGGATGGCTTCGGCGGTCATCGTGTCGGCGGGCACGTCACCCAGCCTACCTACCAGTAGGTAGACGGGCGAGCCCAGTGACGGATGTCTCGTCACATGCGGCCCCGCGGCGGCCGTCGGCAGACCCTCGGCTGGCGGCGGGGCGCGAGACTGGGCGCCATGCCCGACCGGCGCGACATTCGGATCGGCGACGCGGAGCGCAACCAGGCCATCGACATGCTGCGCTCGCACGTGGGCGCCGGGCGCCTCACGCTCGACGAGTTCGCCGACCTGGCCGGGCAGGTCTTCGCCGCCCGGACGTACGGCGAGCTCGACGACGTCGGCCGCAACCTGCCGGCCGGTCTGGTCCCCGAGCCGGCGTCGCCGGCGCCGGGGACGGTCGCGCCCGGCGCCACCGTCCGGCCGCCCAGCCCCGGCGCCCCCCGCCGCCGGCGGTTCGTCGCGGTGATGTGCGGCGCCGGGGCCCGGGGCCGCTGGCGGGCGGCGCCGCGCATCTGGGCGCTGGCCTTCTGGGGTGGCGTGCACATCGACCTGCGCGAGGCCGAGATCGAGAGCCCGTTCGTCGACATCCGGGCCTGGGCGATCATGGGCGGCGTCACGGTCACGGTCCCGCCGGGGGTGCGGGCCGACGTCCACGGCCTGGTGGTCATGGGCGGGACGTCAGACCGCACGCGGCCCGGCGAGCCGCTGCCCGGCGCGCCGGTCGTCCGGGTGCGGGCCCGGGGCCTGTGGGGCGGCGTGACCGCCCGCACCAAGCGCACCCGCGCCCAGCGGGCCGCGGCCGCCGCCGCCCGCCCAGCCGACGCGGCCGCCGCCGCCCGCCGAGCCGATCCGGCCGACCCGGCCGACCTGGCCGACCCGGCCAGCGACGGTGCCGCCGCTCCGGCCGGCGAGGGCACGGTCGACCCGGCGGCCGCTGGCCGGGCCGGCGACCCGCCGGGCCGCCGGCCCGACATGCTCGAACTGCCGCGGCGCATCCTCGACGACCTGGCGCTGACGCTGCCCAGGCTCGACCCCCCGATCGAGGTGGCGCGCCCCGGCGCCCACCCGCCACCGCCAGGGCCCGGCGCCCCCGCGCCGCCGGGTCCGCGGCGTCCCCCCGACCCGCGCGCTCCCGGCCCACCCCTCCCGCACCCGCCGCCCGCCTCGCCCGGCGGCGGCGGCGCCGGCGCGCCCGGCCGCGCGCCCAGCGGCACGCTGACGATGATGGTCACCGACATCGCCGGGTCGACCGGGCTGGCCGAGCGGCTCGGCGACCGCCGGTGGTCCGAGGTGCTCCGCGGCCACGACGCCCTGGTGCGCGAGCAGGTGGCCGACCAGGGCGGTACCGAGGTCAAGGCGCAGGGCGACGGCTTCCTGGTCGTGTTCCCCAGCGCCCGGCGGGCCATCCTGGCCGCCATCGGCGTGCAGCGGGCGCTCGGCCGCCACCGGGAGGACGACCTCGACGGGCCGCTGAGCGTCCGCATCGGCCTGCACACGGGCGAGATCGTCGAGCGCGACGGCGACGTGTTCGGCCAGCACGTCATCGTCGCCGCCCGGCTCGCCGACCAGGCCGCCCCAGGCGAGATCGTCGTGTCGGCCCTCACCCGCGACCTGACCGCGTCGGGCGGTGACCTGACCTTCGGCCCCGGCGAGGAGGTGCGGCTCAAGGGCCTGTCCCAGCCCTGGCGGATCCATCGCGTGCTGTGGTCACCGCAGGCGTGACGGGCGGCCACCCGGGCGACGCGGGCGAGGTCGAGCGCCTGCTGGGACGCCGGCCGCAGGGCGCCTTCGAGGTGGTCGTGCGCCACGCCGACGGGTCGCCGCTCGTCATCCGCAACGCCCCGCTGCTCGACGACGGCACCCCCATGCCCACCCGCTGGTGGCTGGTGGGCGAGCCCGAGCGCACCCGCGTGTCCCGCCTCGAGAGCGAGGGCGGCGTCGACCGGGCCGAGGCCGACGTCGACCCCGGCGAGCTGGCCGCCGCCCACGCCCGCTACGCGGCCGAGCGCGACGCCGCGCTACCGCCCGACCACGCCGGCCCCCGACCGTCCGGCGGCGTCGGCGGCACCCGCCGGGGGGTCAAGTGCCTGCATGCCCACTACGCCTGGTTCCTGGCCGGCGGCGACGACCCGGTCGGGCGCTGGGTCGACGAACGCCTCCGCGACGGCAGGGCGGACGAGGGCGGAGGCCGACCGTCGGGGCAGTAGCGTCCGGTGACATGACGGCGATCGCGTCCCTCGACCTGGGCACCAACTCGACCCGCGTGCTCGTCGCCCGCCCCGCCGGCGGCAGGCTCGACATCGTCGACCGCCGCAACACGATCACCCGGCTGGGTCAGGGGGTGGGCGCCACCGGCCGCCTGGCCGACGAGGCCGTCGAGCGCACACTGGCCTGCCTGCGCGGCTACCGCGAGGTGCTCGACGCCCACGGGGTCGAGCGGCTGCGGGCCGCGGCCACCTCCGCCGCCCGCGACGCCGCCAACCGCGACGAGTTCTTCGACGCCGTCGAGCAGGTGGTGGGCGTCCGCCCCGAGCTGCTCAGCGGCGACGTCGAGGGCCGCATGTCGTTCCTCGGCGCCACCGGCGACCTCGACCACGGGCTCGGCCCGTTCCTCATCGTCGACATCGGCGGCGGCTCCACCGAGTTCATCGTGGGCACCGACCGGGTCGAGGGCGTCATCTCCGTCGACGTCGGCTGCGTGCGCCTGACCGAGAAGTTCCTCGATCACGACCCGCCGCTGCCCGAGGAGCTGAGCGCCTGCCTCAGCCTGGTCGATGCCCACCTCGACGACGTGGTGCGCGAGGTGCCCGCCGTCGCCGAGGCCCGCACGCTGGTGGGCCTGGCGGGCACCATCACGACCGTGGCCGCCGTCGAGATCGGCCTGGCCACCTACGACCGCGACCGCATCCACCACTTCCGGCTCACGCGCGACGCGGCCGAGGACGTGTTCCGCACGCTGGCCACCGAGTCACGGGCCGAGCGCCTCCACAACCCGGGCCTCGAGGAGGCGCGCGCCGACGTGATCGTGGGCGGTTGCTGCGTGCTGGTGGCGCTGTTCCGGCGGTTCGGCTTCGACGAGATGATCGTGTCCGAGGCCGACATACTCGACGGCCTCGCCCTGAGCCTCATCGAGTAGGCCGGGCCTCGCCGCCATCGCTACCGTCTGGGCGACATGCCGCTCTCCGATCGGGTCCTCATGGGGCCGGGCCCCTGCAACCCCTACCCCGAGGCGGTCGAGGCCCTGGCGCGCCCGATGCTGGGCCACCTCGATCCCGACTTCGTCGCCCTCCTCGACGAGACCTGCGATCGCCTGCGCACGGTGTTCCGCACCGGGGCGCCGATGACGCTGCCCATCTCGGGAACGGGCTCGGCAGGCATGGAGGCGGCGTTCGTCAACCTCGTGCGACCGGGCGACCCCGTGGTCGTGGGCGTCAACGGCGTGTTCGGCGCTCGCATGTGCGACGTCGCCGCCCGGTGCGGCGCCGAGGTCGTCGCGGTCGAGGCGCCGTGGGGGCGGCCGATCGATCCCGAGCGGCTGCTGGCCGCCCACCCGGCGCCCCGCATCATCGCGGTGGTCCACGCCGAGACGTCGACGGGGGTGCGGTCCGACATCGCCCCGCTGGGCGAGGGCAAGGGCGCCGCGCTGCTGCTGGTCGACTGCGTGACCAGCCTGGGGGGCATCGAGGTCGACGTCGACGGCTGGGGTGTCGACGTCGCCTACGCCGGCACGCAGAAGTGCCTGGGCGTGGCGCCCGGCCTCGCGCCCCTGACCGTGAGCGAGCGGGCACGCGAGCAGCTCGTCGAGCGCAGCCCGAGCTGGTACCTCGACCTGCGCATGATCGGCCGCTACACCGGCCCGGCCACCGGCGCCCGCACCTACCACCACACGGCGCCGGTCTCGATGATCATGGCGCTGCACGCCGGGCTGGGGGCGATCCTCGACGAGGGCCTCGAGGCCGCCATCGCCCGGCACGCCGACTGCGGGCGGCTGCTGCAGGACGGGCTCGTCGAGCTGGGGTTCGAGCTGTTCGCCGCCGAGGGCCACCGGCTGCCCGAGCTGACCACGGTCTGGGTGCCCGACGGCGTCGACGACGCCAAGGTCCGCGCGACGCTGCTGGATCGCCACGGCGTCGAGATCGGTGGGGGGCTGGGCGAGTTCGCCGGGCGGGTGTGGCGCATCGGTTGCATGGGCCACACGGCGCGCCCCCGCAACGTGACGCTGCTGCTGGCAGCGCTGGCCGAGCTCACGGCACGCCGATGACCGCGTTGGCCAGCCGGCGCCTGACGCTCCGGCCGCTCACCCCGGCGGACTTCCCGGCGTGGCAGGAGGTGCGCCGGCGCAACGAGGCGTGGCTCACGCCCTGGGAGCCGGCCCGCAACCCCAACATGCCCGACGTGGTCGAGTCGGCCGAGGCCTTCGCCATGCGGTGCAGCGCCCGCGAGCGCGAGCGCCAGCTCGGCACCGGCTTCGGGTTCGGCATCTTCGTGCGCTCGACCGGCTACCGGCGCCGCACCCGCGAGGCGTTCTGCGGCGAGATCAACCTGTCGTCGGTGCAGCGGGGCCCGTTCCAGTCGGCGTACGTCGGCTACTGGATCGACCAGGCCCAGGCGGGCCACGGGTACATGCCCGAGGCGCTTGTGCTGGTGGCGCGCTTCGCGTTCGAGCAGGTGCACCTGCACCGCATCCAGGTGTCGATCATCCCCCGGAACCAGCGCAGCCGCCGGGTGGTGGAGAAGCTCAAGCTCCGCGACGAGGGCATCGCGCAGCGCTACCTCGAGATCAACGGGGTGTGGGAGGACCACGTCCGCTACGCCCTGACCGTCGAGGAGTGGCACGAGCGCGGCGAGGAGCTGACCCACACATGGCTCGAGTGACCCGGCTGGCGCGCCGCCTGGCCGCGTTGCCGGCCCGGGCCCGGGCGGCGCTGGGCCTCGCGGTGGTGCTGGCCGTGTTCCTGGTGGCCTGGGCGGCCGTGGCGGCGTTCGGCGACGGTGGTGGGGACACCGATGACGCAGCGGGCGACCCGGCGGGCGACGCCGACACGGCGATGCCGACCACCACCCTGGCCACCGGCGGTGTCGACGTGGACGCCCCCGACGGATGGCAGCCAATCCCCCTGCCCGAGCTGGGGGTGGGCCTGGCGGTGCCGCCCGGGTGGGAGGCGGTGCTGCTGTCGCCCGAGGGCCTGGCCACGCTGGCCAACGCCTCGCCGGCCGTGCCGGACTTCGTCGACAGCGCGCACGCTGCGGCCCGGGCCGGGGGTCTGCTGTACGCGGCCGGCGAGGACGCGGCCGGCGGGATCAGCGACGTGGTGCTGCGCGCGGCGCCCGGCACCGGCGTCACCGACGCCGCCGGCCTGGCGTCCTACGCCGAGGACCTCGCCGCCGAGGCGGGCCGGACCGACCCCGAGGTCGAGCCGGTCGACGGCGCGGCGCAGCCGACGGTCCGCCTGCGGTTCCAGGTGGGGGGCGACGGCGAGAGCGCCGAGGGCACCGAGACCTTCGTGCTGGGGCCCGAGGGCATCGTCTGGTCGCTGGTCGTCACCACCGACGACCCGGAGATCCACGACGACCTGGTCGCTGACATCGCCGGCACGCTGACGTTCGCCGACGCCTGAGCCTCCGGTCCCACCCGTCGCGTCGAGGTGTCGGCGGAAAGGGACCGTAGGCGCGCTGTTCCGCCGACACCCCGACCCCCCGGTGCCCGCACGCGCACTAGCAGTGGTCAAACTGTCAGTTTGGTCACACTCGGTGGGGTTTCTGACCTGTCCCTTTACCGTTTCGTGACGGTCCGGCCGCTGGGGCGCGGACCTTCAGAGCTACGTCTGGGGACAGCCCATGCCATCGAGCGCCCTCCTGGCGCGCCCGGCCGGTCTCGTGGTCGCCGCCGCGCTCTCCTTCGGCCCCTTGGTCAGCCCGGCAGCCGGTGAACCGCGGCCCGCGGCGGGCGACGGGGTCGCCGCCGCCCTTCGCCCGCCCGGGACCGCCGCGCCCGGGCGGGCAGCCGGCGGTGCCGAGGCTCGCGAGCCCGAGGCCGACGCCGACACCGCGGTCGCCACGTTCGGGACCTGGCACGCGGCGTCGGGCTTCGCCGAAGCGGTCCCGCCCGGCGGCGCCGCCGACGCCGCAGGAGGCACCGCCGTCGGGGGAGCCGCGGAGCCGGCCGAGGAATCGGCGGAGCCACCCGCCCCACCGCCCGCTCCCGAGCCGCCGCCCCCGCCGCCTCCGCCGCCTCCGCCGCTGCCCGATCCCGCCGGCTCGGCCTCGGGCGCAGTGGCCGCGGTCGCCTGCCCGACGGGTGGGTGGCTGGTGGTCGACAGCTCGCTCGCCGACAACGTCCAGGCGCTGCTGGACGACGCCGCCGCCGACGGCGTCGGCATGTGCGCCAAGAGCGGGTTCCGCAGTCGCGCCGAGCAGATCGAGCTGCGCCGCGCCCACTGTGGGACGTCCGACCACGCGGTCTTCGACGCGCCGCCGTCGAGCTGCTCGCCGCCCACCGCCCGGCCGGGCACCTCGAACCACGAGTCCGGCCTCGCCGTCGACTTCTCGTGCGCGGACGGCCAGCCCATGACCCACGCCAGCCCCTGCTTCCAGTGGCTGGCCGGTCACGCGCCCGCCTATGGCCTCCACAACCTGCCCTCCGAGCCGTGGCACTGGAGCGTGACCGGCCGGTGACGCAGCGACCGCCCCGCCACCCGGTGCGTGCGGTCGGCTGTCTAGCGCCGGGGCGGCCGGGGTAGGCCTCGGCACGGCCTCTCACGAAGGAGATCCACGATGGGCTTCGGAACCAGCCTCTTCCTCATCGCGGTCGGTGCGATCCTGACGTTCGCCGTGACGGTGGAAGCCGAGGGCTTCAGCATCGACACGGTCGGGATCATCCTCATGATCATCGGCGGCATCGGGCTGCTCGCCTCGCTCGCCTTCTGGAACACGTGGGGCGGCTTCGGAGGCGGCCGGCGCCGCCGGGTGGTCGAAGACGACTTCTGATCGTGCCGGCGCCGGCGCCGGTGCCCCGGCGCGCGCTAGTCGCGTGAGCTGATCCGGCGCCGGAGGGCGGCCAGCTTCTCCTGGAACGCGGGCTGGTTGATCGACCACAGCTGGGGCTCCAGCTCGCGCTCCACGGCGTCGCGGTGGTCGTCGACGGCGCGCACGTCGAGCATCGTCCGCCGCACGCGCTCGACGAGGTCGCGCGGGGCGGCGGCTGCGGCAGTGGCCATCTGCCGGGCGGTGCCCAGCAGGTCTCGATCGGGCACGCACGACCAGGCCAGGCCCGCGTTCGCCGCCCCGCGACCGTCGAGGACCTGACCGAACAGCACCATGGCGGCTGCGGTCTGGGGACCGACCCGCCGCTGGAGCATCCACGTGTGGCCGCCGCCCGGGTGCAGGCCGAGCTGCAGGAACCGGGTGTCGAAGCGTGCCGACTCGGCCGCCACGATCACGTCGCAGACGAGCGCCAGGTTGACGCCGGCGCCCACGGCGGCTCCGTTGACCGCGGCGATGCTGGGCAGCGGCGAGCGGCCGATGCGCAGGAAGCCCTCGTAGATGCGCAGCAGGCCCTCGCGCTGGCTGGCGCCCAGGTGCGAGAGGTCGGCACCGGCGCAGAACGCCGGCGGCGCACCGGTCACCACGATCGCGCCGACCGTGGGGTCGGCCTCGACGGCGTCGAGCGCGTCGGTGATCTCGTCGACCATCGGCAGCGTCAGCGCGTTGCGGCGGTCGGGCGCGTCGAGCGTCACCACGGCGACCCCGTCGGCGATGTCGGTCAGGACCTCGGCCATGTCCGGCAGTCTGGCACCACCGGGTGTGCTGGGCCTCCCGCCGCTGCACCACGTCGCGTCCGATGCAGACCGCCGGGGCGCGTCAACCTGGCGGCCCATCGGCGCGTTGAGAGGGGTGCATGGACGAGACGACGAGCGAGAGGTCGAGCTTCGAGGCGCGGTTCGCGACCCTCGCTGCGCTCAGCTACCGGGTCGCGTACCGCTTGGCCGGCGACCGCACCGAGGCCGAGGACCTCGCGCAGGAAGCCCTCGCTCGCGCCTACGCGTCCTGGCGCACGGTCGCGGCGTACGACGAAGCGTGGGTGGCCCGGGTCACGACCAACCTGGCCATCAGCCGCTGGCGGCGGCACCGGCGCGTGGTCGCCAGCGGCGATCGCGACGCCGCTGAGCGGGCCGAAGCGCCGCATCTCCCCGATCCGCTCGACCGGGTCGAGCTGGTGGCCGCCCTCCGGTCGCTGCCCCGGCGCCAGCGCGAGGTCGTGGCCCTCCGCTACCTGGCCGACCTGGCGGAAGCCGACGTCGCCGCCGCCCTCGGGTGCGCGGCCGGCACCGTCAAGCAGCACGCCCATCGGGGCTTGGCAGCCCTCCGGCGGCACCTCGGGCGAGCCGGGCCCGACCTGGCGCCCAGTCGAGCGAAGGAGGAGACCGATGTTCGAGCATCTCGATGACCCTGCGCCCCCGCAGTTCGGGGACCGCTTCCGGCAGGTCGTGGTCCGCCGGGCCCACCGGCGCCGGCGTCACCGGCGTCTGATGGCCGGGGCCGGGGTGGCCCTCGCCTCCGTCGTGGTCGGCGCCGGTGCGCTGTACGGGCGGGCGGCGTGGCGGGCCCGGGACGTGGCGCGCGTCGAGGTGGCCGGGACCGGCGAGGTGGCGGCCGGCGAGCCGGTGACCGTGCTGGTGCTCGGCACCGACGGCCGGCTCGCCGCCGGTCGGACCGCCGACGTGCTGATGCTGGCGCGCCTCGATCCCGGCGCCGGCGCCCTCACCGTGCTGTCGCTGCCCCGCGACCTCATGGTGGACGCGCCGGGCGGCGGCGGTCCCGTGGTGGTCAACCGGGTCGGCACCGGCGACCTGGTGGGGGTGATCGAGTCGCAGATCGGCGTCCCGGTCGACCACGTCGTGCAAGTCGACATCGACGGCTTCCGGTCGCTGATCGACCGGGTCGGCGGCGTGGACATCCGCGTCGACGCGCCGTTGCGCGACACCGCGAGCGGGCTCCACGTCGAGGCGGCCGGGTGCGTGTCGCTCGACGGAGAGGATGCGCTCGCCCTCGTCCGCAGCCGGCGGCTCGAGGTGCTCGACGACTCGGGGACCTGGGTGCGTGACCCGCTCGCCGACCTCCGCCGGATCGAGAACCAGCGGCAGGTCGCGCTCGCGGCGCTGGACGCCCTGGCGGAGGGCGGCACCGACCCGGTCACCCTCAACGGTCACATCGACTGGGCGCTCGACCACGTGACCGTGGACGCGACCCTCGGGACCGACGACATGGTGCGGCTGGCCCGCGCCGCCGCGGCCCTCGATCCCTCGGCCGTGTCGGAGGCGAGCCTGCCCGTCGTGCCCCACCCCGCCGACCCCAACCGTTTCGCCCTCGACACCGAGCGCGCGCCTGAGGTGCTGACCGCCTTCACCGCGGGGCGTGCCCTCCCTGCCGCCCCGGCGATCGACGCCGGTTCCGCATCACGGCCGCTCGTCGACGCGGCGACCGTCGCAGGGTGCTGAGCGCCGCCGGACGGCCATCCGCGCCCAGCGTGGCACGGGCTCGTACCGTCTGGCCCGGTGCGAGCGACGCGGCCGGCGTGCCCGGGCCCGAGACGGGGGCGGTCGCCCGTCTGTGACAGGCCCCGCCGGGTTCCGTTACATTCCTCGGTGTCGCTGCTGGGCATGCGGGGCACGGGCCGTCACCGGCTCGCGCCCGCTCGCCACGCCGCCACATCGCCGTCCTGGGGAACCCGCCGTTGATGATCGCCTGCCGCCGCTCGCTGACCCTCGCCATCGCGCTCGTCGTGCTGCTCGTCTCGTCGGTCCTGGTGTCGGGGCCGACGGGGGCGCAGGAGGCGTCGCCCGAGCGGGAGCGGGCAGGCGACCAGCAGGCGCTCGTGTCGATCGACGTCGACGTCCTCCGGTCCGACAACGTCGTCGTGACGGGCACGCTCACCGAGGTGCGCGAGAACGTCGCCGCCCAGAAGGCGCAGCTCGCCGCCGCGCAGGCCGTCGTCGACGCTGCCCAGGCCGACCTGGCCGCCGCCGACGCCGCGCTCGCCGAGACCCGGGCCGAGCTCGCAGAGGTGGGGGTGGCGACCGACCAGGTGGTCATCGACATGTTCGTCAACCCGCCGGCCGAGTCGGCCCTCGAGTCCCTGTCGTCCGACACGGTCATGGACGCCACGGTCAAGCAGTCGATCCTCGACCGCCAGACCGACAGCGACGTCGCCGAGCTCGACGAGTACCTGGCGCTGCCGGAGCAGCTCGAGGCCGAGGAGGCCGAGCGCCAGCAGGCGGCCGACGCGGCTGCGGCGGCCGAGGCCGAGGCGGCGGCGGCGCTCGCCGACGTCGAGGCGGCGGTGGGCCAG
>DASTFE010000270.1:0-3928 GCA_035708905.1 Acidimicrobiales bacterium
AGCTGATGTTCTGCCATTGAACTACACCCGCAGGGACGACCGAGGCTAGCCGATGCGTCCCCGGCCGGCGATCCCCCATGGCTGCCCAGACGCGACCGGGACCCCGGGCACGCGCGGCACCCGGGGTCCGGCCGGTGGGGGATCAGGTGACGAGGGCGGATGGATCCACCGAGCCGTCGCTCGACGAGTCGCCGTCCGAGCCTTCGTCCCGGCCGTTCCCGTCCTCGGCCTTGTCGGGGCAGTCGCCTCGCTGGCCACCGTCGTGCGAGCGGTCCTCCCGGCCCGGTCCCCGACCCTCGCCGGTGCCGTGACGGCTACCAGGATCGTCGGTGGTCGTGCCGTCGTCGGCGTCGGACTCGGTGGTCGATGTGGTGCCGTCGCCATCCTGGGCTGCTGCCCATCCGGCACCGCCGACGAGCACGGCGCCTGACACGACGGCGGCGGCGATGATGTGGCGGGCGGTCCATTCCATGCGGTCTCCTCGTCTCGGTCGGCGAGGCCAGTGGACACGGTGAACCTGGACGCGAGCCGAGAGCGCCCTGCCAATCTGCTGGAAGCCGGTTTGGCCACCGCCGGCCCACGGCGGATGCCCGGAGGCTGCGCCGCTAGGGTCGGCGGCCGATGATCCTGTCTGACCGCACCATCCGCGAGCAGCTCGCCGCCGGTCGCATCGTCATCGATCCGCTCGACGAGGCGTGCATCCAACCGTCGTCGGTCGACCTGCGACTCGACCGCCTGTTCCGGGTCTTCCTCAACCACACCATGCCGGTGATCGACGTCAAGCAGAACCTCGAGGATCTCACCCGCCTCGTCGAGATCGGCGAGGGCGACGCCTTCATCCTCCACCCGGGCGAGTTCGTGCTCGGCTCGACGGCCGAGTCGGTCAGCCTGCCCGACGACCTGGTCGCCCGCATCGAGGGCAAGAGCAGCCTCGGCCGGCTGGGTCTGCTGATCCACTCGACCGCGGGGTTCGTCGACGCCGGGTTCTCCGGGCACATCACGCTCGAGCTGTCGAACGTCGCCAACCTGCCGATCACCCTCTACCCGGGCATGAAGATCGGCCAGGTGAGCTTCCTGCAGATGACCACGCCGGCCGACGTCCCCTACGGCTCGGCGAAGGTCGGCTCGAAGTATCAGGGCCAGCGCGGCCCCACACCCAGCCGCTACTGGGAGAACTTCGACGGCACCATGGCCGACGGCGGCTGAGGGCCCCGCCGGTCAGGGGGCCGGCAGCTGGATGCGCCCGTCGAGCGTGGCCACCACCCCGGCACCGGCGCCGAGGGAGATGCCCTCGGCCTGCTGTCCCTGCCCCTCGACCGTGAGCGGGACCTGGACCTCAACGGAGCCACCGCCGGGCACCGCGGGCACGGGGCACGTCACCCCGTAACCGCCGCCACGCGGCTCCTCCACGCACTCGGGGTCGGCTCGGCCGAGATCGAGCCGCGCGCCGCCGGTGAGCAGCAGCATGATCGTCAGCCCGACGACCTCCCAGGCCGCGGCCTGGGCGACGATCACCCGCAGCGTGCCGGCACCGGGGCCGGTGGACGACCACGGCTCGGGGGAGACGGCGAGCGTGATGCCGGCCTCGAACGGCGTGAGCGGCACCGGGTCGGCCAGTGTCGCCTCGCTGACGCCGTCGCGCAGGATCTCGGCCGACGCCGTCGCCCCGGGGCCGCCAACCACCACCGGCAGCGACTCGATCGACACGGTGGCGCCGCTCGCGGGCTGGGCGAACGTGCACTCGGCCGTCGTGGCGGCGGCGAGGGTGCAGCCCGAGGGCAGGCCGTCGTTGGCGAACGTCGCCTGCCCGGTGAGCGTGACCCGCAGCACCAGGGTGCCGCTCGCCGCCGGGTCGGTCTGCGGCCCGGCCGGGGCGCCGCCGGCCTCGCCGATCGTGAACGAGAGCGTGCCGGTGCCGACGCCGGTCGGCACCCACACCGCGCCGGCGAACGTCAGCGGTGCCGGTGCAGGGGGCGGCGTGGTGGGCGGTGGCGTCGTGGGCGGGGGCGTTGTCGGGGGCGGTGTCGTCGGAGGCGGGGTGGTGGGCGGTGGCGTGGTGGGCGGCGGCGTGGTGGGCGGCGGCGACGTTGGCGGGGGAGAGGTCGGTGGGGGTGACGTGGGCGGGGGTGACGTGGGTGGCGGAGCGCTCGGCGGCGACGCGGGTCGTGGCGACGCGGGCGGCGCGGCCGGTGGTGACACCGTGCCCGACGTGCGCGACCTGCCCGGGACGGTCGAGCGCACGCTGCCCACCGGCCCCCGGACGGAGCTGCCGATGCCGCTGCTGCCGATGCCACTGCCGAGTCCGCTGCTGCCGGTGATGCCGGACGAGCGCCCCCTGGGGATGTCGAAGCGGTCGCCGAAGTCGCCCAGGTCGCTCAGCCGGTCGTCGAAGGGGCTCAGCACGAAGTCGTCGTCGCCGAACAGCGTGTCGCCGTCGCCCGATCGGTCATCACCGTCGCCGCCGTCGAACGCCTCGTCGTCCTCGCCGCTCACCCCGATGTCCGCCGCGTCCGCGGTGGAGTCGAGCGGGCCGGTGTCCTCGCGGCCGAGCATCGCACCCATGCCGACGATGCCGCCCACGACCGCGGCGATCGCGGCCGTGCTGCCGACCGTGGGAGCGGCGTGGCGCAGCTTGGCCAGCAGCCCGGCGTCGGAACCGCCGCCACCCTCGGCGCCGGTGGCTGCCCCGGCCGCGGCCGCGCCGGCCACCAGCTTGCCGCCGCCGGCCAGCACGAACAGCGGGAGCACGGCCCGGGTGAGGGTGCGGTTGACGTCCTCGAGCTCGGCGACCAGGGCGGTGCACGCGTCGCACGTGCGGAGGTGGCCCTCGACCGCCGCCCGGTCGCGCGCCGACAGGCCGTCGCGGACGTAGGCGCCGAGCTGCGACCGGTAGGGCTCGTGCTCGGGCGCCGGGGACGCCAGCAGGTGGGCCTGCAGGTACGCCTGGCGCAGCTTCTCGCGCGCCCGGTAGGCCATGGCTGCCGCCGCGTTGGCCGACACCCCCAGGACGCCGGCGAGCTCGCTGGGCTGGCGTCCCTCGACCGCGGTGTGCCACAGCACCGCCTGCCAGCGGTCGGGCAGTGACTCGAACGCCTGGCCGATCAGCTCGCGGTCGGCCTGCGCCAGCTCGGGCGCCTCGGCCTCGTCGAGCACCGGCTCGGGCACCTCGTCGAGCGGCTCGTCGGCCGGCTTGTCGCCGGTCTGGGCGGCCAGCCGGCGCAGCGTGACGAACAGGTAGGCGCGGAACGACTCGGTCGGCCCCGCGCCACGGCGCAGGGCACCGAGCACCCGCTCGAAGGCGCCGTTGACCAGGTCGTCCGGGTCACCCGTGCGCCGGTAGGTGCGGGCCAGGCGCAGCGCCGCGGGCTGGTGGCGCACGTACAGCTCGGTGAAGGCCGCCTCGTCGCCGTGGCGCGCCTGTTCGAGGAGCTGACCGTCCGAGAGCGCAGTGATCGTCATCGCAAAGGGACCTGCCCCCGAGTCTGGCGCATCCCGGAGCGGTTCTCCACTCACCGCCTGCTACTCACCGTGGTAGGATCGCCCCTGATACCACGCTGGGCGATGGCCCGGGTACGGGCCGACGGATGATCTCGTCCCTTGGGGCGAGCGATTCCGGTCGAACCAGCGTCATAACCGCCGCCACGCGACCTCTCATGTGACGTGACGAGGCCGCAGACGCCACCTCATCCCGCCAAGCCGGGTGCGGCCGGCGTCGCACGGCTCCTGTCGCTCGTCGGCCGGTCGGCGCCGCCTCACCGGCCGGTCGGCGAGCTGCTCCGCGACTGGCACGCCGCGTCGGGCACCCGGCTCGCCCTGGCCGAGTGGGCGGACAACGCGACCGCGGCCCTGGCGGCTGCGTTCGATGGGCCGGTCGACCTGGCGGCGGTCGAGCAGGCCCTCGTCGCGTTCGCACAGGCGCGCGCCGGCG
>DASTFE010000271.1:0-6279 GCA_035708905.1 Acidimicrobiales bacterium
TCGACGGCCAGCGGCTCGACCGGGTGGTCGCGCTGGTGACCGGCGTCAGCCGCGCCGAGGCGGCCGCCCTGGTGTCCGGCGGCGCAGTGCGGGTCGGCGGCCGGCTGGTGACCGCCCGCGCCCATCGCCTCGCCGCGGGCGACGACCTCGACGTCGAGCTGCCCGACCGCCCCTCAGCCGCGGCACCCGCGCCCGACGCGACCGTGGCGGTGCCCGTCGTCCACGAGGACGAGCACCTCGTGGTGGTCGACAAGCCCGCCGGGCTCGTCGTCCACCCCGGAGCGGGCCAGGACGAGGGCACCCTGGTCAACGGTCTGCTGGCCCGCTATCCCGAGATCCGCACGGTCGGGCAGGCCGACCGGCCCGGCATCGTGCACCGGCTCGACCGCGGCACCTCGGGCCTCATGCTCGTGGCCCGCACTGCGGCGGCGTACGAGGCGCTGGTCGCCATGCTCGGCGCCCGCCAGGTCGACCGGCGCTACCGCGCGCTGGTGTGGGGCGCGCTGGCGTCGCCCACCGGGCTGGTCGACGCCCCCATCGGCCGCTCGGCCCGCGACCGCACCCGGATGGCGGTGACCGTCGGGGGCAAGCCGGCCCGCACCCGCTACGAGGTCGTGCGCACCTACCACGAGCCGGTCGAGGTCACCGAACTGCGCTGCCGGCTCGAGACGGGCCGCACCCACCAGATCCGCGTGCACCTGGCGTCGATCGGCCACCGGGTCGTGGGGGACAGCCGCTACGGGGGTCAGCGGCAGTCGCTGCCGATGACCCGGCCGTTCCTGCACGCCGAGCACCTGGCGCTCGACCACCCGGTCACCGGCGAGCCCCTGGCGTTCACCTCGCCGCTGCCCCAGGACCTGACCGCGGTGCTCGCCACCCTGCGCTGACACGTCGGCGGGCTTGGGCCGGTCGTCCGGCGGTCAGCCGGCGCCGGCCGCGGCGCACGCAGGCGCGGGGTCGGGTACCACCATCCGCACCGTGCCGTCGGGGGCCGCCGGGTCGAACGCGCTGTCGCGGTCCCACGGGAAGTCGCTCACGACGATGCGGTCGCCGGCGACCCGGACCTGCGTGGGCGGGCCGTCCGTCGGCGGCGCCAGGCAGCCCGTGACCCCGCCGTCGGTCGGCGAGAGGCGGACCAGGGCGGGCGGTCCGCCCTCCCAGGAGTGGGACGCCACCCACACGGCCTCGCCGGTTGCGTCGGCGTCGTGGAACTGCGGCCGGCCGAGGTCGTAGGCCTGGCCGCTGACCTTCCAGGCGAGCTCGCCGGTGGCCCGGTCGACCCCGAACAGCTCGAAGCCCCCGTTGAGCCGGGGCTCGATGCCGGTGGCCTCGGTCCGCGTCACCTCGGCGAGGCGGCCACCCTGCACGGCCCAGCGGATCGGCTGCTCGCGGCCGAGGTTCCCCATGCCCGTGTGCTCGACCAGGCTGCAGCCGGTCAGGTCGGGCCGGCAGCCGACGGCGACGATGGCGGCGCCGTCGCCCGGCCCGACCGGCTGCCACGGCGGGCGCGACGTCACCTCGTCGGCGACCTCGCCGGTGCGGGGGTCGATCAGCCTGACCGTGGCGTCGAGGCCGTCGGGGCTCGGGCACGTGGCGTCGACGACGACGTGGCCGCCCAGCGTCCACCACGACGACCCGCTCAGCGGCGCCGGTGCCTCCGGGCACAGGCCCTCGTCGCGCCGCCAGCGCTCGTCGCCGTCCGCGGCGTCGACGCCCACCAGCACGTCGTCGACCTGGACGACGACCACGTCGCCGCCGGCGGCGTCGACGACCTTGAGCGAGGCGCCCTCGACGACGTCGGCCGGGTCGAACTGGCGGGTGGCCAGCATGGTCTCGTCGACCACGAGCCGCCAGCGGGGCTCGCCCGTGAGGGCGTCGACCCCGGCGAGGAGGCCGTCGTCCCACAGCGACACGATGACCTGACCGCCCTCGCTCGGCGAGCTGGCCAGCGCCAGCCGGACCAATTCGTCGTCGGGCCGTTCGTAGCGCCAGTGGGCCGGGTCGTCGCCGGCGGCGGCCAGGGGCTGGGCGGTGACCCCGCGCTCGTGGCCCGTCACCCGCAGCCCGTCGCCCACGATCAGCGGGTACGACGAGAGCGTCACCGGACCGGTCGGGTCGCCGGGGGCGACGACGGGCGCCGGCCCGGTCGCGGGCGCGACCTCTTCCCCGTAGTCGTCGGGGTCGGTCGTCCGCGTCGTCACCGCGATGACCACCGCCGCCAGGATGGCGGTCGCCCCGAGCACGCCCTCGACCGCCCGCGCCCGGCTGCGCGGCCGCCGCCCGCTGTGCGCCCCGCTACGTCGCATGAGGGATGGACGCTAGCGCCCGGCCGGCAGCGACCGGGTCAGTCGGCGGCGTCGGCCGCCTCGACCTCGGGCCACTCGCGCTCGCCTCGGGCCATCTGCGCGATGTCGTCGAGGGTGAGCTCGTCGAGGTGGCGGCGCATGTGGTGGCTGACCATGCCCCAGATCGAGAGCAGCACGCACTGGCCCTCGTGGTCGCAGGCGCCGTTCTGGTGCGGCTCGCCGAAGTCGCCCACCGCGATGGGCCCGTCGACCGCGCTGACGATGTCGCCGAGCGTGATGGTGGCGGGCTCGCGGGCCAGGACGTACCCGCCGCCCACGCCCCGCTTCGACCGGACCAGCCCCGCACCCTTGAGCGCGAGCAGGATCTGCTCGAGGTACGGCTGGGGCAGGCCGGTGCGCTCGGCGATGTCGCGCACCGAGGTCGGGCCGGGCCCGTCGCGGTGCAGGGCGAGCGACAGCAGCGCGCGGCTGGCGTAGTCACCCCGGGTCGACACCTTCACGGAACCCAACTGTACGGGTTCCGCAACGGCGAACCTCGGACGGCGAGGTTGCTCGGGTGCGACCGCGGGTTACGGTGGCCCCGAGGAGACACAGGCGTGGACGAACTCGTACTCCCGGACTACGACGGGCCCTGCATCACCAACATCGTCCCGGCGCTGCTGGGCCCGCCCGACGGGGCGCCCGCCTGGATGCCGCCGGTCGTGCTCGGCGCGCACCAGGTCGTGCTGTTCGTGGTGGACGGGCTGGGATGGGAGCAGCTGCAGGCCCGGCTGGGGTTCGTGCCGACCATCGCCGTCATGGAGGGCGCGCCGGTCACCACGGTGGCGCCGTCCACCACGGCCACCGCGCTCACGTCCCTCACCACGGGCCTGCCGCCGGGCGAGCACGGCGTCATCGGCTACCGCATGGCGGTGCACGGCGAGGTGCTCAACGTGCTGCGGTGGTCGACGGGGGCGGGCGACGCCCGCCAGAGCATCCCGCCGTCGAAGATGCAGCCCATGCCGCCCTTCCTGGGCGAGCGCCCGCCGGTGGTGACCCGCGCCGAGTACCGCACGTCCGGCTTCACGGGCGCCCACCTCGACCCGGCCCGGTACTGGGGCTACCGCACCCTGGCCACCATGGTCACCGAGGTCGACCGGCTGCTGCGGTCGTCCGAGCCGTTCGTGTACGCCTACTACGACGGGCTCGACAAGGTGGCGCACGAGTACGGCCTCGGCGAGCACTACGACGCCGAGCTGCGGTGGATCGACCACACGATCGAGCGCATCCTCGCGGTGCTGCCGCGGGGGGCGGTGCTGGTGGTGACCGCCGACCACGGCCAGGTCGAGGTGGGCGGCAACGTCGTGCCGCTGGCCGCCGACGTGCTCGGGCAGTGCTCGATGCAGTCGGGCGAGGGGCGGTTCCGCTGGCTGCACGCCCGTCCCGGCCGGGCCGCCGCCCTGCTCGACACGGCCCTCGCCCACCACGGGGGCGACGCCTGGGTGCTCGCCCGCGACCAGATCGTCGGCGACGGGTGGTTCGGCCCGGTGGTCACCGAGGCCGCCGGCTCGCGCCTCGGCGACGTGGCCCTGGTCGCCCGGCGCGACGTGGCCTTCCACGACCCGCTCGACACGGGGCCCTACGAGCTGATCGGCCGGCACGGCTCGGTGACCGCCGCCGAGATGCGGGTGCCGCTGCTGGCCGCCTCACGGTGAGCGCCCGGGCGATGCGGCGCGTGGTGGAGGGATGCGGGCAGCCGCGTGGCAGGATGGCCCCCTATGTCGATCCCCGATGAGACCCACCCGACCGGGAACTCCCACGCCGGGGGCCCGGCGCCCGGCGCGCCGTCGCAGGTCGAGCACCCCGAGGTCGTGAAGGTCGAGCCGACCGACCAGGACCAGTCGTCCGAATCGGTCGAGCAGCCCGCCAAGGTCATGCGCATCGGCTCGATGATCAAGCTGCTGCTCGAAGAGGTGCGCCAGTCGGACGCCAGCCTCGACGAGCCGAGCCGCGACCGCCTGCGCGAGATCTACGAGACGTCGGTGGCCGAGCTGTCCTCTGCCCTGTCGCCCGACCTGCGGGCCGAGCTCGGCCGCCTGGCCCACCCCTTCGCCGGTACCGCCGCGCCCAGCGAGGGCGAGCTGCGCATCGCCAAGGCCCAGCTGGTGGGCTGGCTCGAAGGGCTGTTCCACGGCATCCAGGCCACCCTGTTCGCCCAGCAGATGGCCGCCCGGCAGCAGCTCGACGACATGCGCCGGCGCCTGCCCCCCGGCGCGCAGCCCGGCACCGAGACCGAGTCACGCCCCGGCACCTACCTGTGAGGCGCGCGGCGGGCCCGGTGCGCAGCGTGCCGGCTCGCCCGCACCCAGTGACGGGGGGCGACAGCGCGACAGGCCGCCCCCTAGTCTTGCGCCGATGGGGCCGGGGATGACCGACCGGCTCGCCGGTCTGAGCGTCGGCAACGCACGGGGTGCGTTGCTGGGCGCAGCGTCCCTGGCCGTGGTGGCCGTGGCCGTCGCGCTCCTGATCACCGGGGTCACGAGCGGTGAGGTGGCCGCCACGGTCCTGTTCCTGCCCGTGTTCGCCGCCGGCCTGCTCGGCGGGCGGCGGGTGGGCTACGCGGCCGCCGCCCTCGCCACCCTCGCCTACGTGGGGTTGCGGCGTGCCGACCTCGCCGCCGCCGGGGCCGCCAGCGCCGGCGTGCTCACCCTGACCCGCGCCGGTGCCTACCTGGTGGCCGGCCACGTCGGCGCCCTGGCCCAGGCGCTCGTGCCGGGCGACGCGGCGCCCGCCGGCCCGCGGGCGCGTCCCGGCCGGCCGGTCCCTGCCGGCGACCGGCGTCGGGCCGCGCGCCAGCCGGCCGGCCGCCGCCAGGAGCCGGTGCCCGCCTGGGACGATCCGTGGCCCCCGCACGAGCGCGACGCCGAGCCCGTCGCCGACCGCCGCCGCGTGCTGGCCGGCGTCGGCTCGCCGGCCGGCGGTGGCGGCTCGTACCGCGACGACGGCTTGCCGCCCACGACCATGTCGGGCGGGTGGCCGCCCCCCGGGCCCGATCCGTGGAACGAGCGGGACCAGCGCCGGGGCCCGCCGGACGATGTCGCCGGGGCAGGCGGCTGGGGCGAGCAGGACACCGGCTGGGACGACGCGCCCGGGTGGCCCGGCGACCAGCCCGGCCGAGGGCAGGCGCCGGCGTGGCCGGGCGAGCGTGGCACCGAGCCGGCGGCCGACGACTCGTGGGCTGCGGTGCAGGAGTCGTGGCGGCGCCAGCACGGCGTGCCGGCCGACGACCCGTACGCCGCGCCCGGAGCCGACCAGGGCTGGGGGGCCGATGCGCCGCCGGGCGGCGCCGCCGACGGCCGCGGCGCCGGCGACCCGTGGGGCGGGCCGACCGAACAGGCGCCGGACACGTGGGCCGAGCAGGCGCCGGCGGCCGACCGCTGGGGGGGCGCGGCGCCGGCGGACGATCGCTGGGGACCGCCGTCAGGAGAGGAGGCCGCGGTGCGGGATCCGTGGGGTGGTGGTGCGTCGGTCGACGATCGCTGGGGACCGCCGTCGGGGCAGCAGGCCGCGGTGCCTGCCGACCCGTGGGGCCCGCCGGCGACCGGCGAGTCATGGGCCGTGCCGGCCGACCAGGGGGGCGGGTGGCAGCACCAGCCCGAGCCCGGTGGCTGGCAGCAGCCGGCGGAGCCTGCGGGTGACGGCTGGCAGCAACAGGCCGGAACGGGTGGCTGGCAGCAACAGCCCGAGCCGGGTGGCTGGCAGCAGCAACCCGAGCCGGGTGGGTGGCAGCAGCCCGCGGCGCCGGCGGGTGACGACTGGCAGCAGTCGGAGCCGGGCAACTGGCAGCAGCAGCCCGAGCCCGGTGGCTGGCAGCAGCCCGCCGGACCGGCGGGTGACGGCTGGCCACAGCCGGCCGAGCAGCCAGGCGCCTGGCAGCAGCCCGGCGACCCGCAGGAGGGCGGCTGGCCGCAGCCGTCCGACCCCGGCGGCGCCG
>DASTFE010000272.1:0-16773 GCA_035708905.1 Acidimicrobiales bacterium
GTCGCGGACCTTGTCGACCTGGGCGGGCAGGGGTGTGCCGTCGAGGTGGATCTGGCCCTCGTCGACCTCCACGAGGCGAGCCAGGCAGGCGACGAGCACCGACTTGCCGGCGCCGTTCTCGCCCACCAGCGCCACGACCTCGCCGGCATCGATGCGCAGGTCGACGTCCCGCAGCACGGTGAGCGCGCCGAAGCGCTTGGTGACCCCCACGGCCTCGAGCAGCGCCATGGCACCAGTCAAGCCGACCGGTGCCGGCGAGGCGGCCCCGACGCTCACCGGGGCCTGTCACGAGATGGGTGGCCCGCATCGCCGCTCGTCGCAGCAACCACCGCCGAGGCGCTGCTGCTGCCCAGTCCCCGCCTCGCGCCAACCGCGCGGCGTAGGTGGGTACCTACGTCTCGAGCTCCTGGAACAGCGTGATGTGCACGTCGGCCGGCGCGTCGAGGCGGGAGTTCAGCGACCGCCACGGGGTTTCGGTCGGCGGCGCCACCAACGAGGCCCCGGCGGCGACCAGCTCCTCGGTCACCGACGCCGCGTCAGCGACCTCGAAGGCCACCCGGAACCTCGGTGCCACCTGCCGGCCGACTTCGACATCGTCGATCATGCGCTTCTGCGACGGGTTCGCGAGCTCGAGGGTTGCTCGGCCGGCGTCGAGGATGACCACACGGGCGTCGCCATCGACGAACGATTCCTCCTCAGCGAGACCGAGCACGTCGCGGTAGAAGCGCACGGCCTCGTCGAACTCCTCGGCTTCGACCACGAGGCGAAGCTGAAGCACTCGCCTGCTCCCGACAGCGTCGTTGTTCATCCCGGGACCTTACGCAGGCTCGGTGGCATGTGACACCAGGCGGGGTTGGCCCGAAGCCCCCTCCTGGGTGAGCCTGGGAGAGTCCGGATCTCGAGGAGGGTGGCCATGTGGAGACCAATCGCCAGGCTCGTGGGCGGCTCGATGCTCGTGCTCACCGCTATCGGGATCGTCTTCGTGGTCGGACTGCGGACGAAGTCGCCGCTCGTGCTCGACACCGTCCGCAGGACCAGCCGAGCCATGAAGCCGCTCGCGCTGAAGTCGGCGGGAACGCCCGGCGCGTATGCCTCGGTGATCCGACACATCGGCCGGACATCAGGCCGACCCTACGAGACGCCGGTCGGGGCCGTGGCGACCGACGACGGGTTCGCGATCGCGCTGCCGTACGGGTCGAACACCGATTGGCTCAAGAACGTGCTCGCGAGCGGGTCTGCCACCATCGTCAACGACGGGAACACGTATCGGGTCGACCAGCCGGAGGTCGTTCCCATCGCCGAGGCGGCGTCCCTCTTCCCGCCCAACGACCAGCGGACCCTGCGCTTCTTCGGCGTCGAGCAGTGCCTGCGGGTTCGGCTGCCCGCCAGCGGGACGGGGTGAGTCCCGGCCCGCCTCATGCGCCACGAGCGCCGGCGATTTGACCTGCTCGACACGATCTCCGGCTCTCGGATGATCGCCGCGCGGAAATGCGTTGCAGCGGGAACGGGCGGCGTGACAGCCTCTGCTGTTCCCAGTGGGAATATCGCTTGACCTCAAGCTTGCTCGAGGTCTTAGCGTGCCCCGCGAGCCCCTCCCCATCCCCCGACCGGAGCAGACGAATGACGTCATCCTTCGCCATCGAGGCGCACGGCCTGATCAAGCGCTACGGGCCCAAGACCGCGCTCGGCGGCGTCGACCTCGCCGTACCGACCGGCACCGTGACCGCCGTGCTCGGGCCCAACGGCGCGGGCAAGACCACGGCCGTGCGCATCCTGACCACGCTGACCGAGGCCGACGACGGCCGGGCCACGGTCGCCGGCTTCGACGTCGCGCGCGAGCCCACCGAGGTGCGCCGCCGCATCGGCCTGGCGGCCCAGGACGCCACCGTCGATCCGCTGCTCACCGGCCGCGAGAACCTGGTGATGATCGGCGAGCTGCACCAGCTCGACCGACGGCAGGCCAAGCGGCGGGCCGACGAGCTGCTCGCGCAGTTCAGCCTCACGGACGCGGCCGAGCAGGTCGCCTCCAGCTACTCGGGCGGCATGCGCCGGCGGCTCGACCTCGGGGCAACCCTGGTCGCCCGCCCCCAGGTGCTGTTCCTCGACGAGCCCACGACCGGGCTCGACCCCCGGGCCCGCAACGAGCTGTGGGCGGTGCTCGACACGCTCGTCGGACGGGGCACGACCCTGCTGCTCACCACCCAGTACCTCGAAGAGGCCGAACGCCTCGCCGACGACATCGTGGTGATCGACCACGGGCGCATCATCGCCCGCGGCGATGCCCGCAACCTCAAGCGCCAGGTCGGCGGCGACAACATCGGCATCACCCTCACCGACCCGGCCGACCTCGAGACGGCGGCGGCGCTGCTCGCCCGGTGCACCGGGGCCGAGCCGGTCATCGACCGGCCCCTCCGCACCGTCACCGCGCCGACGTCCGAGGGCGTGGCCGTGCTGGCCTCGGTGGCCGGCGCGCTCGGCGACGCCGGCCTGGCGGTCGAAGACCTCAGCCTGCGCCAACCCACGCTCGACGAGGTCTTCCTGACACTGACGGGCGAAGCCATCGACCACGACGAGATCCTCGAGGAGACGCACTCGTGACCGCCCCCACCGACACCCTCTCCCCCTCCACCAACGGCAACGGGCGCGTGGCCGTCGCGATCGCCGACGGCCCGGCCACCGAGCTGCACCCGCGCCGCGGCGTCGTCCACGACGTCTGGGTCATCGCCCGCCGCGGGCTGGTGCACATGAAGCGCCAGCCCGAGGCGCTCAGCGACGCCACCATCCAGCCCATCATGTTCGTGCTGCTGTTCGCCTACGTGTTCGGCGGCGCCATCGACGTGCCGGGCGGCGGCAGCTACCGCGAGTTCCTGATGGGCGGCATCATGGCCCAGACGATCGTGTTCACCGCCTTCGGGGTCGCCATGAGCCTGGCCAACGACCGCAAGAACCAGGCCGTCGACCGCTTCCGGTCGCTGCCCATCGCCAAGGGCGCCGTGCTCGGCGGGCACGCCGTGGCCAACCTGTTCAAGGCCCTGCTGCCCATCGCCATCATGTCGGTGGTGGGCCTGGTCGTCGGGTGGCGCATCCGCTCCGGCCTCGTCGACGCCGTGAACGGCTACTTCCTCATGGTGGCCTTCGCCTTCGCGATGATCTGGGTCGGCGTGCTGCTCGGCAGCCTGGTGGCCACGCCCGAGGGGGTGCAGGGCATCGCCTTCGTCGGGCTGTTCCCCATCACGTTCATCGCCAGCACGTTCGTCCCGGTGGCCTCGATGCCGGGGCCGCTACGGGTCGTGGCCGAGTGGAACCCGATCACGACGCTGTCCGATGCCCTCCGCGAGCTGTTCGGCAACCCCAACACCCCCGCCGCCGCCGGCGACCCCTGGTCGATCGCGAACCCGGTGGCCTACACGTGGCTGTGGATCATCGGCATCGTGGTCGTGTGCGCACCCCTGGCGGTGCGTGTCTACTCCCGCTCGATCGCCCGGTGACGAGCGGGCGACGGTGCGCCTCGGGCTGACGCGGGTCGAGGCCGACGTCAACGGCACCCGGTGGCGGGCGACGGCCCGCCACGACGGGGCCGTGACGCTCGGCCCCCTGCAGGTCGACCTGGCCGTCGCCCTGTCGGGAGACGTCACCTGGGCCGTGGCCAACCGCGGCGACCGGCCGGTGCGGATCCGGTCGGTCGCCGCGGTGCTCTCGCTGCACGACCTGCCGACCGGGTCGGCGCCGCTGCGGATGTTCCGCAACGGCTACCAGTCGTGGAGCCCCACGGGCGTGGCGACCTTCGGCGTCGACGCCGACCCGTCGACGGCGGCCCGCTTCGAGTTCCTGCAGGCGGTCCACCACGCCGACCAGCGCACCGTCACCGCCCCCGACGAGCTGCGCTCCGAGTGGGTGACGCTGCTGGCCGCCGGGGACGACCCGCCGGTGCTGGTCGGGTTCGACGGCGGTGCCACCCACGACGGCACCCTGCGCCTGCGCCGGGCCGGCGGCGGAGCGGGCGGCGGCGGCAGCGACCGGGTCGAGCTGTGGGCCGAGGCGTTCCTGGGCGACGCCGTGCTGCCGGCCGGCGAGCGACGGCCGCTGCATGCGGTCGTCGTCGACGAGGGCACCGCCACCGGCAATGCCGCGGGCCCCGGCGTCGCCACCGCGCTGCTCGACCGGTGGGCCACCCGAGCCGGCGGCGCCGGCCGAGCCCGCGCCGATGCCCCGTACCAGGTGGGCTGGTGCTCGTGGTACCAGTACTTCCACGGCGTCACCGAGGACGCCGTGCGGCGCAACCTGGCGCTGGCGGCCGACTGGCCGTTCGACCTCTTCCAGCTCGACGACGGCTACCAGGCGGCGATCGGCGACTGGCTGGTGCCCAACGGCGACTTCCCCTCCGGCTTGCCGGGTGTCGCCGAGGCCGTCCGCTCGTCGGGGCGCCGGGCGGGGGTGTGGCTGGCACCGTTCCTGGCCGCGCCCGACTCGGATCTGGCGGCGGCCCACCCGGGCTGGCTGGCCCGCACCGCCGACGGCGCCCACCCGCTGCGGGCCTGGTGGAACCCCGAGTGGGGCGGCGGGGGCGACGGCTTTCTGTACGCGCTGGACACCACCGACCCCGACGTCCTCGCCCACCTCGAGCACCTGGCCGCGGCCCTGGTCGCCATGGGCTTCACCTATCTGAAGCTCGACTTCACGTTCGCGCCCGCGGTCGACGGGCGCTGGCACGATCCCACGCGCACGCCGGCCGAGCGGGTCCGCGCCGGGTACGCGGCCATCCGGCGCGGCGCCGGCGACGGCACGTTCGTGCTGGGCTGCGGCGTACCACTGGCCAACGTCGTGGGCCTGGTCGACGGCTGCCGCATCGGCCCCGACGTGGCCCCGGGCTGGGCCCTCTCCCCCGCCGACGAGATCGTCGCCGGCTACCTCGGCATCCAACCGGCCACCCGGCACGCCTACCTCAACACGGCCACCCGCAGCTTCATGCATCGGCGGCTGTGGCTGAACGATCCCGACTGCCTGATGCTGCGCACCACCGACACCGCCCTCGCGCCCGACGCCGCCCGCACCTGGGCGCGGGCCGTGGGCGTGTCGGGCGGGATGGCGCTGGTGTCCGACGACCTGGCCCTGCTCGACGGCACGGCCCGCGGGGTGCTGGACGAGGCCGTCGCGCTCGGCCGGGCCAGCGACGAGGCCGCCCGCGCCGGCCGCCCGGTGGCCGTCCCCGACCTGCTCGACACCGCCACCCCGGCCGTGATGGTCGGCGGCGGCCACCGCCTCACCGTCGACCCCGCCTCGGGGACGTCCGCCCTGGTGCCGGCGCCTCCGCCGGCGACGCCCTGACCGCAGGTCAATAGCGCGCGCTATCTTCGGAGCGTGATCGTCGAGACCACCGCCGGCAAGGTCCAGGGACTCGCGAAGCGGGGAGTGTGGCAGTTCCGCGGCATCCCCTACGCGCGGGCCGAGCGCTTCCGGGCGCCGCAGCCGCCCGAGCCCTGGCCGGGGGTCCGCGACGCCACCGAGTTCGGCCTCATCTGCCCCCAGAACCCGTCGCCCACCGAGGCGATGCTCGGCGGCCAGGACCGGCCCGCGGGCGAGGACTGCCTGGTACTCAACGTGTTCACCCCGGCCGCCGACGCGGGCGAGCGGCCGGTGATGGTGTGGATCCACGGCGGGGCGTTCGTCGCCGGCTCGGGCAACGTCGTCTGGTACGACGGCACGAACCTGGCCCGGCACGGCGACGTCGTCGTGGTCACCATCAACTACCGCCTCGGGGCGCTGGGCTTCCTCCACCTCGGCCACCTCGACCCCGCCTTCGCCGGGTCGGGCGCCAACGGCATCCGTGACCAGGTCGCGGCGCTCGAATGGGTGCGCGACAACATCGCCGGGTTCGGCGGCGACCCGGCCAACGTCACGGTGTTCGGCGAGTCCGCCGGCGGGATGAGCGTCGGCACGCTGCTGGGCACGCCGGCGGCGGGGGGCCTGTTCCGCACCGCCGTCGCCCAGAGCGGCGCCGCCGACCACAACCACCCGGCCGACGTGGCCGAGTGGGTCACCGAGGGCTTCCTGGCCGCGCTCGACCTCGCGCCCGCGTCGGCCGAGGCGCTGCTCGACCTGCCGGTCGCGGAGGTGCTGCGGGCCCAGTCGGCGATCGAGACCCGGGTGCAGACCGACCACGGACGCGACGGGGGCCCCGGCATCGGGGCGCTGACCTTCCAGCCGGTCGTCGACGGCACGGTGCTGCCCCGCCCCGCCGTCGAGGCCGTGCGCGACGGCAACGCCGCCGGGGTGCGGCTGGTGGCCGGCACCACGGCCGACGAGTGGAACCTGTTCCACATCCGCGAGCGGATGAACGGGGGGCTGACCGACGACGCCCTGCGGCGCCGGCTGGGCCGGCTGGTCGGGGCCGACCGGGCCGCCGACGTGATCGACGCCTACCGCACCGCTCGTCCGGGCCTCGACGCCGACGGCGTGCTGTGCGCAGCGATGACCGACCACGTGTTCCGGCAGCCGGCGATCCGGCTGGCCGAGGCCCAGCAGCCCCACTCCCCCGCCGTGGCCATGTACCGCTTCGACCTGCCGTCCACCGCCATGGGCGGGACGCTGGGCGCCTGCCACGCCATCGACGTGCCCTTCGTGTTCGACAACCTCGACCGCGGCGGCGTCGAGATGCTGCTCGGCGGGCTCGACGACGGCGCCCGCCGGTTGGCTCAGCGGGCGCGGGCGGCGTGGACGTCGGCCGCCGCGACCGGCGAGCCCGCCCACGACGACCTGGAGTGGCCCGCCTACGAGCCCGGCGAGCGACTCACCTGCGTGCTCGACCGCGAGCCGCACGTCGCCGGCGACCCCGACGGCGCCCTCCGTGCCCTGTGGGCCGAGGTGGGCCGGGCCCCGGCGGCCGCACGCCCGTAGACTCGGGCCCGACGCCGCGCGGCGCGCGACGGCGCGGCCCCCGCCCGACCGACCGGCCCGATCGGAGGCCTGCCATGTCCGACCGCACACCCCACCGCTTCCCGGAGTTCTCCTCGCCCGACGACGAGCGCACCCACATGAAGCAGCGCATGGCGGCTGCGTTCCGGCTGTTCGACCGGTTCGGGTTCAACGAGGGCGTCGCCGGGCACCTGACGGGCCGCGACCCCGAGCACCCCGAGCTGTTCTGGGTCAACCCCTTCGGCATGAGCTTCGGTCTCATCCGGGCCAGCGACCTCATCCTGGTCGACCACCAGGGCAACGTGGTCGAGGGCGAGTGGCCGGTCAACACCGCGGCGTTCGCCATCCACAGCCAGATCCACGCGGCCCGGCCCGACGTCAAGGCGGCCGCCCACACCCACTCGCCGTACGGCCGGGCCTTCTCGACGCTGGGCCGCACGCTCGATCCCATCACGCAGGACGCCTGCGCCTTCCACGGCGACCACGCGCTGTTCGACGACTACACGGGCGTGGTGCTCGACGTCGAGGAGGGCAAGCGCATCGCCCACGCCCTCGGGTCGTGCAAGGCCGCCATCCTGCGCAACCATGGCCTGCTCACGGTGGGTGGCACGGTCGACGAGGCGGCGTGGTGGTTCATCACGATGGAGCGCACCTGCCACGTGCAGCTCATGGCCGAGGCGGCCGGCCAGCCGGTCGTGCTCGACGACGAGTGCGCCGCGCTGACCCACAGCCAGGTGGGCTCGGGCATCGCCGGCTGGTTCAGCTTCCAGCCCCTGTACGACAAGATCGTGGCCGACCAGCCCGACCTGCTCGGCTGACCCGCGGGCCGAACGCCGTCTCCCCGGAGGACCGCCTGTTGGCCGACGTGACACCCATCGGCTCGAGGGTGCGGGCGCACCGCGAGCAGGTGCTGCGCCGGCTGCTCGATGCCCAGAACGCCGACGACGTCGAGACGGCACTCGGCTGCTTCGACCACCCCCGCTACGAGCTCATCGGCAACCAGCGGGTCTACGACGGCGCCGACGAGGTGCGCCACTACTACGAGGTGACCCGCCGCTACTTCCCCGACCTGCGCTTCGAGGTCATCGAGGTGCACCACGGCGACGACGCCGTGGTGTGCGAGCTGTGGATGTCGGGCACCCACCTGGGGTCGGGCCCCGACTTCGAGGCCACGGGTCGGCGCTTCCGCTGCCGCACCGCGGTGATCTTCTCGTTCGTGGGCGAGCGGCTGGTCGGTGCCCGCGTCTACTACGACACGGGCACCATCGCCCGCCAGCTCGCCTGATCGGCGCTCGCCCCGCGCTCACTCGAAGACGGGGCGCAGGGGCATGCCCGAGCGGCCGTCGTCGGTGGTGGGCGTGGCCAGCACCTGGTGGATCTGGGTGCGGCCGGCCTCGAAGTTCACGGCCGATCCGGCCATGTACAGGCGCCACACCCGGGCCCGGCCCTCGCCCGCCTCGCGCACGGCGTCGTCCCAGTCGGCCTCGAGGTTGGCGACCCAGCGCCGCAGCGTCAGGGCGTAGTGCTCGCGCAGGGCCTCGAGGTGGCGCACCTCGAACCCCGACTGCTGGACGATCGACACGACCCGCCCCACCTCGTGCAGCTCGCCGTCAGGGAAGACGTAGCGGTTGATGAAGCTGCGCGGTGGCAGCCGGGGCTTGTGGCCGGGCGGGTGGCTGATGCCGTGGTTCAGCAGCCGACCGCCCGGGACCAGCAGCGACCGCAGGCGGCCGAAGTACTCGCCGAGGCGGGCCTCGCCGACGTGCTCGAACATGCCGATCGAGCTGATCGCGTCGTAGGGCCCGTCGTCGACCTCACGGTAGTCCTGCAGCCGGATCTCGACCTGCTCGGACAGGCCGGCCTCGGCCGCCCGCTTCTCGGCCAGCTCGGCCTGGCGCTTGGAGATCGTGATGCCGACGGCCCGCACCCCATGGTGCTGGGCGGCGTGCAGGGCCATGCCACCCCACCCGCAGCCCACGTCGAGCAGCCGCGTGCCCGGCTCGAGCGCCAGCTTGCGGCAGATCAGCTCGTACTTGTTGGCCTGCGCCTGCTCGAGCGAGTCGGCCGGATCGCGGAACACCGCGCACGAGTAGGTCAGGCTCGGGCCCAGCACCAGGCGGTAGAAGGCGTTGGACACGTCGTAGTGGTGGCTGATGGCCGCCGCGTCGCGGGCCCGGCTGTGGCGGCGCCCGCGCAGCCGCGCCTCCTCCGGGGGCGGCGGCAGCAGCCGGACCTGCCGCACGCCGCCCAGCTCGCCCACCAGGCGCCGGACGAACCGCGGCTCGAGGCGCACCTCGGGGATGCGGTCACGCAGCGCGAGCAGGTCCCAGATCTCGCCGTCGACGTCGATGTCGCCGGCGACGTAGGCCCGGGCGAGGCCCAGCTCGCCCGGCGCGGTGATGATGCGGTGCAGGGCGGCCGGCGACCGGACGTGCAGAGTCGTCCTGGCGTCGTCGGGCCCGGCGCGACTGCCGTCGTACGCCTCGACGGCGACGGGGACGTCGCCGCCGAGCACCTCGTCGACCAACGGTGCCAGAGCCATCTCGCAACCCCCAGTTCTGTCGGGTGTTACTTGAAAGGCTAGGGCGTGTGTCAACGGCCGCCTACGCTCGGTAGAACGGCGTGGCCACCACGCGCGCCGGCGCGTGGGTGCCCCGGATGTCGACCACCACCTCGCGGCCCTCGTCGACGTCGGGCGGCAGGAACGCCAGCGCGATGCCCCGCTGCAGGGTGGGCGACAGGTTGCCGCTGGTCACGACGCCGACCCGCTCGCCGTCGACCAGCACGGCGCAATCGGCACGCGGCGGTCGGCGGCCCTCGACCTCGAGGCCCCGCAGCAGCCGGGCCACGCCCCGCTCGCGCTCGGCCGCCAGCGGCTGGTGGCCCTGGAAGTCGCCCTTGCCCCACGCCACGACCCAGCCCAGGCCCGCCTGCAGCGGCGTGATGCCGGGCCCCAGCTCGTGGCCGTGCAGCGGTAGGCCGGCCTCGAGCCGGAGCGTGTCGCGCGCCCCCAGACCGGCCGGGGTGATGCCCGACGCGACCACGGCGTCCCACACCGCGGCCGCGGCGGCAGCCGGCACCGCCAGCTCGACGCCGTCCTCGCCGGTGTAGCCGGTGCCGGCCACCACGCAGGGGTGGCCGAGCACGTCGACCTCGGCGACGGTGCGGCGGGCGACGGCCGCGGCGGCCGGCGACATCCCGGCCAGGCGCTCGCGCGCCCGCGGCCCCTGCACGGCGAGCACGGCCCGGCCGGCGGTGACGTCGTCGCCACCGATCGCCTCGACCACCCGGGCGGTGTTCGAGGCGTTGGGCATCACGTCGAAGCGGTCGGGGCCGACCCACCACACGATGATGTCGTCGAGCACCGAGGCGTCGCGCGGGTCGAGCAGGTGGGTGTACTGGGTGCGCCCCGCCGAGATCTTGGCCAGGTCGTTGGTGAACGCCGCCTGCAGCCGGTCGAGCGCCCCGGGGCCGCCGACCCGCACGGTGCCCAGGTGGCTGACGTCGAACACGGCGGCGTCGGTGCGGCAGGCCTGGTGCTCGGCCAGGGTGCCCGTGGGGTACTGGATCGGCATCTCCCAGCCGCCGAACGGCACCATCTTCGCCCCCAGGGCCCGATGGCGGTTGTCGAGCGGCGACGTGTTCAAGGTCACGGGCGCCGAGGCTACTTGGCCCCGGCGGCGCCGCGAGCCGCCGTCAGCGACCGTCGCTGGCCATCCGCCGGGTCCCGTGCGGGCCGTCGACGGCCGGGTGCAGTTCGACGATCGCGGCGTCGACCTCGTTCTGCACGCCGTCGAGCGCCAGCAGGTTGAGCACGCCCTGGCCCTGGTAGCGGTTGACGACATCGATGAGCTCGTCGTTCTCGCGCACGAGCACGGCGCTGTTGCCGACGATGACCAGCTTGGCGGTCGACAGGTCCTCGCCGAGGCGGTCGCGCAGGTAGCCGAACGCCCCGCGGATGGACTCGAGCTTGATGCCGGCGTCGAGCAGGGTCTTGACCAGCTTGAGCTCGAGCAGGTCGCGGTAGCTGTAGCGGCGGCGGCTGCCGCTGCCCCGGGCGTCGGCCAGGGTGGGCCGGACGAGGTCGGTGCGGGCCCAGTAGTCGAGTTGGCGGTAGCTGATGCCGACGATGTCGGCCGCCTTCTTGCCGCTGAACGACTCGACGGGGGCGTTCGAGGTCTCGCTCACAAGGTCTCCTGCCTGCACGGGCGACACCGGCGGAATTACGTCGATGTCACGCACGTGAGGCTACGACGTCGACGCAGCGTGGTCAACGACGTGGCCGGCGGGTCAGGTGGCGAAGTCCTCGGGGTTGACGTGGTCGATGAACTCGCGGAACTGCTCGACCATCTGCTCGGCCTGCTCTTCGTCGGGCTGCTCGACCCGGCCGGCCTCGTCGAGGACGTCCTCCTCGGCGAAGATGGGCGACCCGATGCGGATGGCCAGGGCGATCGCGTCGGAGGGGCGGCTCGACACCGTGCGCACCTCGCCCTGGGCGTTCAGCACGATCTCGGCGAAGAACGTGCCGTCGCGCAGGGCCGTGACCGTGATGCGCTCGACTCGGGCGCCCACCTCGTCGAGCAGGTTCTTCATCAGGTCGTGGGTCATGGGGCGGGGCGTCTCGATGTTCTGCATCGACAGGGCGATCGCCTGGGCCTCGGGGGTGCCGATGAAGATGGGCAGCACGCGGCGCTGGCCGGACGTCTCGCGCAGGATGACGACGGGCGTGCGGGTGGGACGCTCGGGCGCTTCGACGCTGACGAGTTCCATCTCGACGGCCATCGAACGCAACCCTACTCCCCTCCCGGCCGATTTTCGTCGGCCCGGGCGAGGTTCACGGGGGCGGAATGTGATCCCGCAAGCCCCGTCGCAGCAGCACGCCCCGCATGGTGTCGCCGAGTCTGACCAGCTCGGCGATGGTCTGGTTGGCCCGCCGCTTGGCGTCGGGGTTGCGCTGCTTCAGCAGCGGCAGGACGATCTGCTCGAACAGGCCCGCCTCGCGCTCGGCGGCCACCTTGTAGCTGCGGATGTGGCGGGCCTCGATGCCGTGCTCGAGGAAGGCGGCCGCCGTGCGGGCGATGACCAGGGCGTCGGCGTCGTAGTAGCTGGTGTCGCCCACCTGGTGCGATTCGAGCAGCCCGAAGCCCTCGAGCTCGCGCAGGGCGCGGGCCGGCAGCCCGCTGGCCTCGACCAGCTCGTCGGCCGTGAGCGCCACGGCCCCCGGGTCGCCGGGCGCGGGGCGGCCCGGGGGCGCCGCCCCGGCGGGGCGGCGGCCGGTGCCGGGCCGAGGCGACAGCAGCAGGGTGGGATCGGCGGCCGGCCGCCGGGGCGTGGGCGGCTCGATGACGTCGGCGACGTCGAGGTCGGGCTCGCGGCGGTCGGGCGGGCGGCGGTCCGGTTGGCGCCGGTCGGACCGGTGGTCGTCGGCGCGGCCGGGCCGGGGCCGCTCGCGGGCCGGGCGCGGGCGGTCGTCGAGGGCCACGCCGGACCCGGCGGGCCCACCGGGGCCCGAGGCGGTGGCGGGGCCGGTGGCCGCCATGGCGGGCACGGTGGCCGGATCGGCGCCGTTGACGCTCTCGTCGAGGGTGGACGGGCTCGCAGCCGTGGGAGCGGTGCGAACCGGGCCGGTCTCGTCGAGGCGGTCCTTGATGACCTTGAGCGGCAGGTAGTGGTCCTTCTGCTGGCGCAGGATCCAGCGCAGCCGGTCGATGTCGGCCTCGTAGAACTTCCGGTAGCCGGACGGGGTGCGCTCGGGGTCGAGCAGGCCCTGGCTCTCGAGGAACCGGATCTTCGAGATCGTGACGTCCGGGAACTCCTCCTGGAGCAGCGAGAGGACCTCGCCAATCGACAGGTGCGATCGATCAGTCGGTGCTCGGGTCACGTGGCATCTCCCCTCCCGGACAGGAACACGAGCTTGAACGTGCCGATCTGCAGCTCGTCGCCGTCTCTGAGCGGGGCAGACTCGACGCGCTCGCGGTTGAGGTAGGTCCCGTTGAGGGACCCGGCGTCGCGCACGTGGTACTGGTTGTCGGCGCGGATGATCTCCGCGTGCCGGCGCGACACGGTGACGTCGTCGAGGAAGATGTCGCTCTCTGGGTGCCGTCCCGCCTGGACCACGTCCTTCTCGAGCGCGAAGCGCGACCCCACGTTGGGCCCGCGCTTGACAACGAGGATGCCCACGCCGTCGGGCATCTCGCCCACCTCGACGGCGAGGTCGTCGTAGACCTCGCCGGGCTCGGGGATGAACGTGACGGTGGTCGGGTCTTCGCGGCGCCGCCCCAGCGCTGCGCCGCACGACGAGCAGAAGTTCGAGCCCGGCAGGTTGCCGTGACCGCACTGGTTGCAGATGACGTCCTCGGCCACTCCCTCACCCTTCGATCAGCGCACGGTAGCCCTCGGCATCAAGGAGCCCACCGAGCTGCGCCTCGTCGGCCGGTTCGATGACGAAGATCCAGCCCTCGCCGTAGGGGTCGTCGTTGAGGCGCTGGGGGTTGTCGGCCAGCTCGCCGTTGACCTCGACGATGGTGCCGCCGACCGGTGCGTAGATCTCGGACACCGACTTGGTGGACTCGACCTCGCTGCAGCTCGCACCCTGCTCGACCTGGCTGCCGACCTCGGGGAGGTCGACGAAGACGACGTCGCCCAGCGCGTCCTGGGCGTAGTCGGTGATGCCGGTGCGCACCCGCCCGTCCTCGACCCGGACCCACTCGTGGTCGGACGAGTAACGGAGCTCGGAGGGGATGTCCATGAGGAGGCAGGCTAGCGAACCGTGTCAAACCTCGACGGCGGGTTGAGACTTCGTTGGCAGCGGCGCCGCGAACCACCCTCGACCAGGCGTCGAGGGTCGCCGGACCCCAGGTCAGCGCAGCAGCTGACGGATGCGACGAGCGTACTCCTGGGCGAGCCGCCGGGCATCGCCGTCGCTGTCGCCCTCGGCCCAGATGTGGGTGACCGGCTCTTCGGGATCGGGCAGGGCCAGGGCCCAGCCGCGGTCGTGGCGCACCTTCACGCCGTCGACCAGGTCGACCTCGCGGTCCTTGGACAGCTCGACCAGCGACCGCATCACCGCGCCCTTCTGCTCCCACGGCGTGACCACGGTCTCGTGCACGATGTGCACGGCCGGCAGGCCGCGCACGACCTCGGACAGCGGCATCCCGCCGACGGCCAGCAGCTCGAGCATCTTCACCATGGCCGCCGCCGCGTCGAACGCCGGCAGGAACGACGGCAGGATGAAGCCGCCCTCGGTGCTGGCCGCGAACCCGACCCCGGGCCGCGAGGCCGCCTGCATCAGCGCGGCGTTCGACAGCTTGGTGCGCAGGATCTCGACGCCGCTCTCGGCGGCCAGGCTGTCGGCGTGGCCGGTCGCCGACAGCGGCAGCGCGATGGCCCCGCGGCCGAGCTGGCGGGCGACCAGCGTGACGAAGGCCAGCAGCGCCTGGTCGTCGGACAGCACGTGCCCGGCGTCGTCGACCAGCGTCAGGTGCTCGCCGTCGGGGTCGATCACCGCCCCGATCGACGCGCCCGAGGCCCGCACCAGGCTGCCGACGGCCGCCGCGTGCTCGTCGCGGTCCCACGACATCACCCCCCGGGTGGAGGCGAACGGGTTGACCGCCAGCACGTCGGCGCCCAGCTTCGCCAGGATGTTGGGCATCACGAACGAGGTGGCGCCGTAGGAGTAGTCGACCACGACCTTGAAGCCGCCCTCGGCGATGCGGGCGACGTCGACCGCCGCCTCCAGGGCGACGCTGTAGAGCTCGAGGTGGCGGGGCGGGAAGCCGATGTCGCCGATCTCGCCCGGGAACACCCGCCGGAAGTCCTCGCGCAGGAAGAGGCGCTCGATCTTGCGCTGGGCGCCCTCGGTGATGTCCGCGCCCTTGGCGTCGAAGAAGCGGATGACCACCGACTGGGGGTCGTCGCCGTCGAGCCGGATGCTGATGCCGGCGTCGGACTCGGGCCGGGCGACGGCGAACCGCGTGACCGGCATGGTCGCCACCTCCAGGTCGCGCACGTTGACGCCCGCGGCGTTGAGACCCGCCATCATCGCCCGCTTCAGCATGCGGGCCGACCGGCTCGAGTCGCGGGAGGTGATGACGATGGCGTCCTTCTTCAGCGTGGTGCCGAAGGCCATGGCCACACGGGTGGCCAGCTCGGGCGTCACGTCGATGTTGGCCAGCCCCGCCACGCCCAGCCGCCCGAACAGGCTGCGCGAGCCGCGCGACTCCCACACGATCGAGCTGTTGATGACCGCGCCGCCCTCGACCGTCTTGAACGGGTACACCTTGACCCCGGCGCTGAGCACGGCCTGCTCGCCGACGAAGCACTCGTCGCCCAGCACGACGCCCTCCTCGCCCCGCACCCCGTTGCGCAGGTCGCACGAACGCCCGACCGTGGTGCCCCGCAGCCGCACGCCGGCGCCGATGTAGGTGTTGTCGTGGATCACCGCCCGCTGCAGGTCGGCGCCGGCCCGGACGCGCACGTTCGTGCCCAGCACCGTGTACTCGCCCAACCGGGCGTCGCCCTCGACCCGGCAGTAGTCGCCGATGATGACCGGGCCCTCGATGCGGGCGTCCGGGTGGATGTCGGCCCCCTCGCCCACGTACACGCCGTCGCTGATCTCGAAGCCCGGGATCTCGAGGTCGACCCGACCGTCGAGCACGTCCTTGTGGACGCGCACGTAGGCGCCGAGGGTGCCCACGTCCTCCCAGTAGCCCTTCACCACCGCCCCGTACAGGGGCTTGCCCTCGTCGAGCAGCCGGGGGAACACCTCGGACGAGAAGTCGACCGGCCGCCCGCCGTCGATGTAGTCGAAGATCTCGGGCTCGAGCACGAAGATGCCCGTGTTGATGGTGTCGCTGAACACCTGCCCCCACGTCGGCTTCTCGAGGAAGCGCTCGATCGAGCCGTCGTCGCGGGTGATGACGATGCCGAACTCGAGGGGGTTCTCGACGGGGATCAGGCCGATGGTGGCGAGCGCCCCCCGCTCGTCGTGGAACTTGCCGATGGCGCCGAGATCGATGTCGGTGAGTACGTCGCCCGAGATCACGAGGAACCGCTCGTCGAGCTCGTCGCGGGCGTTGAGCACCGACCCCGCGGTGCCGAGCGGCGTCTCCTCGGTGGCGTAGACCATCCGCACGCCCAGCTCCGACCCGTCACCGAAGTAGTTGCGGATGTGGTTGGCCAGGAACGCCACCGTGACCACGATGTCGTCGTAGCCGTGCTCGCGGAGCAGCTTGACGATGTGCTCCATCATCGGCGCGTTGGCGATGGGCAGCATCGGCTTGGGGGCGTTGGACGTGAGGGGGCGGAGGCGAGTGCCCTCGCCACCGGCCATGATGACCGCCTTCATGGTTGCGACCGTACCGTCTCGGGTCGCGATCTCACGCTGGCGAGCCGGCGGCCGGCTTGTCGGCCCGGCCTTCGGCCAGCGCCCGCCGGGCGAGCGGCACGTAGAGGGCGGCCGCGTAGAGGCTGAGGACCAGACCCGGGATGCCCGTCAGCCAGGCCAGCACCCGGGCGGTGTCGGCCCAGCCCAGGGTCGAGTGGCTGGCCAGGAACAGCGGGAACGCCATCATCAGCAGGAACGTGCCCGCCTTGCCGAACCAGGTGACGTCGATGCGGCGCGCCCCCAGCGCCGCGAGCACCAGGGTGGCGCCGCCCACCAGCGTCTCGCGCACCAGCACGATGGCGGCGAACCACACCGGCACCGAGCCGTCGACCACGATGCCGCCGGCGCCGACGATGAACAGCAGGCGGTCGGCCACCGGGTCGAGGACCTTGCCGAGCTCGGACTCCTGGTGCATGTGGCGGGCCAGGTAGCCGTCGACCCAGTCGGTGACCCCGAGCGCGGCGAGCAGCCAGGCC
>DASTFE010000273.1:0-4900 GCA_035708905.1 Acidimicrobiales bacterium
ACCCGACAGCACGTCGGCCGGCCGCGCCAGCAGCGGACGGACCAGGGGGAAGACCTCGAGCACCCGGTCGACGTCCCAGCGGCCGGGGCGCCGGCTGTGGGCGCCGACGAGCAGGTTCTCCTCGACGGTGAGGCTGGGGAACAGGTGCCGGCCCTCGGGGACGAGGGCGATGCCGAGCCCGACGCGCCCGTGGTGGGGCACCGCCAGCAGGTCGTCGCCGGCGAAGCGCACCGAGCCCCCCGTGGCCGGGACCAGCCCGGCCAACGTGCCGAGCAACGTCGACTTGCCCGCTCCGTTGGCGCCGATGACCGCGAGCGTCTCGCCGTCGTCGACCGCGAGGTCGATGTCGAACAGCGCCTGGAAGTCGCCGTAACCGGCCGCGAGGCCGCGGATCTCGAGGACGGTGCTCACCCGGGCGCGACCCCCATGTAGACCTCCTGCACCGCCGGGCTGGCCATGACCGCCGCCGGCTCGCCCTCGGCGATCTTGCGGCCGAAGCTCATCGCCATCACCCGGTCGACGACCGCGAGCAGGGCGTGCACCACGTGCTCGATCCACACGATCGTGGTGCCGTCGGCGTGGATGCCCTTGACGTCGTCGATCAGCTCGTGCACCTCGCCCTCGGTCAGGCCGCCGGCGATCTCGTCGAGCAGCAGCACGGTGGGCTGCGTGGCGAGGGCCCGGGCCAGCTCGAGCCGCTTGCGCCCGAGCAGGGCCAGCGTCCCGGCTCGGGCGTTGGCCCGGTCGAGCAGGTGGGTGCGCTCGAGCGCGGCGACGGCCAGCGGCACGGCGTCGCGCTCGCGCAGCGGGAACCCGGCGCCGAAGATGGCGCCGGCCAGCACGTTCTCGAAGACCGTCATCTGCTCGAAGGGACGGGGCACCTGGGCGGTGCGGGCCAGGCCGGCCCGGCACCGGCGGTCGGCGCGCTGGTGGGTCACGTCGTGGCCGTCGAAGCGGATGGTCCCCGCATCCGGGCGCAGGTCGCCGGCCACCAGGTTCAGCAGCGTGGTCTTGCCGGCCCCGTTGGGGCCGACGATGCCCAGTGCCTCGCCGGCCCCCACGACGACGGAGAGGTCGTCGATCACCTTCACGCCGAAGGACTTGGAGACGCCCTCGACCTCCAGCACCGTCGTGCCCACCGCGCGCCCCCGCCCTAGTGCCGTGTCCACGAACGCTTACGCCCGTCAGGCCGGCCACGACCGCCGCTGGCTGCGTCCTCGTCCTCGACGTAGCTACGGCTATGCCTTCGTCCTGCGTCCTTGCCAGCGACGATCGTGACTCGGCCTGACGGGCGTACGTTCATGGTCACGGCCCTAGCCGATGGGCTGGATCTCGCCGTCGACCGGCAGGTCGGGGAGCTGGTCGTTGACGTTGATGGCCAGCTCCAGCGGGTAGGTCTCGCCCGCCACCCACTGGCCGGCCACCAGCGGCGTCTTGGCGATGTTGGGCACGGGCCCGCCTGCGAAGTCGACGGGGCCGACGACCGTGGCCAGGTCGGTGGCGGCGAGGGCCTCGTTGAGCGCGTCGGGATCGGCGCTGCCCGCCCGCTTCAGCGCGTCGATGGCCACCTCGAAGAGCGCGTGGGCGAAGCCGAGCGGCTGGGTCGACTGGTTGCCCGTGTCCTCCTCGAAGGCAGCGGCCAGGTCGGACGCCGACTGCCCGGTGAGCGACGAGGTGAACGGGTGGCGGCCGGTCCACCAGATCTCGGTGCTCAGGCCCTCGCCCTGCGGGAACGACTGGACCTCGCTCGGGAACAGCAGCGCCTTGCCCACGGTGACGACCGGCGGGTTGAACCCCTGCTGGAGCGCCTGGCTCTGGAAGTTCGAGAACGTCGGCGGCGGCACCACGCCCGACACGATGGTCACCCCCTCCGAGCGGAACGTGTCGATCTGGGCGCTGAAGTCCTGGGTGTCCACCGGGAACCGGCCGGGGTCGACCACGGTGAAGCCCGCCGCCTCGAGGGCCGGCGGGAAGCCGACGGCCGCGTCGCTCCAGGCGTTGCCGTCGGGGTCGTTGGGCCACAGGCCGCCGACCACCTTGTCGACGCCCGACTGCTCCCACAGGGCGATGAAGTTCTCGATGACGTCCTCGAGCCCCCAGAAGAAGTGCCAGTTGTAGGCCGAGGCCTGGGCGGGCTCGACGTCGGGCCCCAGCTCGCCCCCCAGGCCGAGGTAGTGGGGCTGCCAGGGCGCGACCGTCGAGATGCAGGGCACCTCGCCGAGGTCGCAGGCCTGGGCGACGGGCACGGTGGTGTCGGGCGTCGACGACACCAGCACCAGCTCGACGCCCTCGCTGATGAGCTCCTGGGCGACCTCGCCGGCCCGCCCGGAGTCGGACTCGCTGTCGCGGTCGACGATCTCGACGGCGTCGCCCAGCTCGTCGCGCATGGCGGCGAGCACGAACGCGTCGGCCTCGCCGAAGGCGGCGAGCGGCCCGGTGCGGGGCGTGACGTAGCCGATGCGGGCGGACGGGATGTCGCCGCCCCCGTTGCCGCCGCCGTTGCCGCCCCCGGCGGCGTCCGAGTCGTCGTCGTCGCCGCACGCGGCGAGGACGCTGCCGCCCACGGCGCCCCCCAGCCCCAGGGCGGCGACGCCCCGGAGGAAGCGGCGCCGCGACGGTGGCTCGGCCGTGCTGTCGTGATGGGTCATCGGGTCCCCCTTGTGTCCGCCAGCCGTCCCGGCTGGTCGCCTGTGCCCCGCGTGCCGGGCGTGCGCGGCATGCCCGGCCGCCGGCCGTGGAACGCGTCGTCGAGCATCCGCCGGATCGCGTCGCGCTCGGGCGGCCGCACGTTGCCGGCGGCCGCGGCGACCACCTGCTCGGCCGCCGCGTCGAGGCCGTCGGCGGGCATGCCGATCACCGCCAGGCTGGTCGGCGCGCCGAGCGCGGCCGCCAGGTCGTACAGCGCGCCGGGCGCGTCGTCGGTGCCGAGCGCGGCGGCGATGTCGCCCACCACCCCCGGCAGGGCGGGTGCGTTGTAGGCCAGCGCGTGCCCGAGCACGACGGCGTTCATGCCGCCGTGGTCGAGGCCGAACATGCCGCCCAGCACGTGGCAGGTCTTGTGGTGCAGGGCGGTGCCGCCCGAGGCCAGCGCGACGCCCGCCAGGTAGGCGCCGTAGAGCGCGTCGGAACGGGCGTCGAGATCGCCGGGTTCGGCGCACACCCGCGGGAGGCTGCGGTGCAGGGCCCGGATGCCCTCCAGCGCCATGAGCGACACGACCGGGTTGGCACCGGGGCCGTAGAGCGCCTCGACGCAGTGGGCCAGGGCGTTCATGCCCGACGGCCCGGCGATGCGGGGCGGCAGGGTGAGGGTCAGCTCGGGGTCGTAGACCACCAGCTCGGGCTTGACCTGCGGATCGGTGCCCGTGCGCTTGTGCGTCCCCTCGGTGAGGCCCCAGATCGTCGTCATCTCCGAGCCCGCGTAGGTGGTGGGCACGGCGACCTGGCGGACGTCGACGTCGAGCGCGACCGCCTTGCCGAACCCCGTGGCCGACCCGCCGCCGATCGTGAGCACGGCGTCGGCGTCGAGGTCGCGGGCCATCCGGCGGGCCTGGTCCGCCTGGGCGACCGGCACGTGCTGCACGACGTCGCGGAAGCGGCCGGCCACCCGGCCGCCGAGCAGCCCGGCGACCTCGTCGGCCAGTCGGTCCTCGTCCGGACCGGCGATCACCAGCACCCGGTGCGCACCGAGCGTGTCGACCTCGGCCGGCAGCGAGCGCCGGCTGCCGGCGCCGAAGACCACGCGCCCCGGCACGGCGTCGTACGCGAACGACCTCACGCCGCCTGGCCCTTCGTCGCCTCGAGGTGGCGCAGCACGTCGAGCTCGTCCCGCGCCGGTGGCGCCGTCTCGACCAGCTCGGCGGCGACGGCCAGGTCCCACCCGGTGGCGGCGCGGGCCTCGTCGGCCGTCGCGCCCGGGTGGATCCCGGTCAGGACCAGCTCGCCCCGCTCGGGGTCGCGCTCGAGCACGCCGAGGTCGGTGATCACCGTGGCCACCCGATCGCCGAGCGAGGTGCGGAACCCCACCCGCTCGACGAACGATCGGCGGCTGTGCCGCATCACCACCAGCACCCGGCCGCACGACGCCGCGATCTCGGGCGCGCCCCCGGCGCCCGGCAGGCGGACGTCCGGGGCGTCGTAGGGACCGATCACGGTGGTGTTGATGTCGCCCCGCCGGTCGAGCTCGGCGGCGCCGAGGAACCCGACGTCGATGCGGCCCGGCTGCAGCCAGTAGTTGAAGATCTCGGGCACGGACACCACGGCGTCAGCGGTCTCGGCCAGCTCGCCGTCGCCGATCGAGAGCGGGATCGTGCGGGGCTTGGTGCCGATGGTGCCCGACTCGTAGACGAGCACGAGGCCGGGCGCGTGGGTGCGGCGGGCCAGGTTGGCGACCGTCGACGGCAGCCCGATGCCGACGAAGCAGACCTCGCCGTCCGCGAGGCGCCGCGCCGCCGCCACCGCCATCATCTCGTCCGCGGTCCAGCCCGTCGGGCCCGGTGCGCTCAACCGGCGACCTCGCCGTCCAGCCACGGGTACCGGGCGGTGTCCTTCCCCGCGTAGTCGGGGTCGAGGTAGATGAACACCCGCTGGATCAGGAAGTCGCGGATCTCGAACACGTCGCACCACCGGCCCGCCGCCCAGTCGGGCACGCCGGCCCGCCACGGGCCGTCCTGGTGCTCGCCGTGGCTCGTCCCCTCGCACACGACCAGGTCCGATCCGGAGAACACCCAGTTGAACTCGGCGTAGTGGTGGGTGATCGACTTCAGCGTGCCGCCCACGTCGCCGAACAGCTTGCCGATCTCCTCCTTGCCGCTGGCCACCCCCCACTTGGGGAAGTAGACCTGCGCGTCGTCGGCGAACAGGTCGAGGATGCTGCCGCCGGTCGACGTCGTGCCCCCGTTGT
>DASTFE010000274.1:0-2085 GCA_035708905.1 Acidimicrobiales bacterium
CGATTCACCCGGCCCCCCGGCGCCTGCGAACTGCTGCTGGTGCGGCACGGCGAGTCGGCCCCGGCCCGCGACGACCGGCCGTTCACCCTCGTCGACGGCCACGGCGACCCCGAGCTGTCGGCGGCCGGCCGCGAGCAGGCCCACCGGGTCGCCGACCGGCTCGCCCACGAGGACATCGCCGCCATCTACGTGACCACGCTGCAGCGCACCATCCAGACGGCCGCCCCGCTGGCGGCCCGCCTGGGTGTCGAGCCTCGCGTCGAGCCCGACCTGCGCGAGGTGTTCCTCGGCGAGTGGGAGGGCGGCAGCTTCCGCCGCCACGTCGCCGAGGGCCACCCGATCGCCCGGCGCATGCTCGCCGAGCAGCGCTGGGACGTGATCCCCGGGGCCGAGCCCGCCGACGCGTTCGCCACCCGGGTGCGGGGCGCGATCGACCGGATCTCCCGCACCCACCCGGACGAGACCGTGGCCGTCGTGTCGCACGGCGGGGTGATCGGCCAGGTGCTGGCCGAGGCGGTCGGCACCCGGGGGTTCGCGTTCGCCGGGTCGGACAACGCCGCGGTGTCGCACGTGGTGGTGACCCCCGACCGCTGGATCGTGCGCCGCTACAACGACACCGCCCATCTCGGTCTGCGCTTCACGACCGCCCCCGAGCCGCCCACCTGAGGGGGCCGCGCACCGCGGCCCCCCCGGCACCGGCACGGGGCGTCTCGCAGATCAGTCGGGCAGCTCGCCCAGGGTGACCTCGACCGTGCGCTCGTCGCCGTCACGGACGTAGGCGACCTCGACGGTGTCGCCCGGTGAGTGCGAGCGGATGGCGGCGGTGAGGTCGGCCGCGCCGGCGACGGTCCGGTCGCCGACCCGGACGATCACGTCGCCCTCCTCGATGCCCGCATCGGCGGCCGGCTGGCCGTCCTCGACGGTGCCCACCAGCGCGCCCGAGCCGTTGTCGGCGTCCGCGATCCCCACCCCGAGGTAGGCGTGGGTGACCGTGCCGTCCTCGACGAGCTGGTCGGCGATGTCGCGTGCGGCGTCGATGGGGATGGCGAAGCCGACGCCGATGTTGCCGCCCTGGCCGGACGGGCCCTGGGCCAGCGAGGCGATGGCGGTGTTGACGCCGACGACCTCGCCGTCGGCGTCGATGAGGGCGCCGCCCGAGTTGCCCGGGTTGATCGCCGCGTCGGTCTGGATGGCGTCGATGACGGCCGTGCCGGCCGAGCTGCCCGGCCTGCCGAAGGGTGACTCCTGCTCGCCCTGCAGCGTGATCGACCGCCCGACCGCGCTGACGATGCCGGAGGTCACCGAGCCGTCGAGCCCCAACGGGCTGCCGATGGCCAGCACGGTGTCGCCGACGTTGAGGTCGGCGCTGGTTCCCAGCGTGGCCGGCGTGAGGCCGCTGACGCCGTCGGCCTGGATCACGGCCAGGTCGGTGGCGGGGTCGCGCCCGACGATCTCGGCCTCGGCGGTGGTGCCGTCCGAGAAGGTGACCGTCAGGGTGCCGCGCTCGGCCACCGGGGCGACGACGTGGTTGTTGGTCAGGATCTGGCCGTCCTCGCTGAGGACGATGCCCGAGCCGCCGCCGGTCGCCCCGCCGGCGTCGATGCCGATCGACACGACGCTGGGCAGGACAGCGGCGGCGACCTGCGAGAGCGGCTCGTCGGGCGCGCTCGCGTCGCCGTCGGCCGTGGGCGCGGCGTCGAGGCTCGACCGGGCGGGCGCGGGATCGTCGTCGTCCAGCCCGAGGGCGACGAGGGCACCGCCGGTGGCCGAGACCAGCATCAGGCCCGCGGCCGTGAGCACCGCCACGGCCCGCCGGCCCCGCCCGGGGGGAGGCGGTGGGGCCGGCGGGGCGGACGGGTCGGGCCCGGCGCCGGCCGGCGGCGGCGATCCGGCCGGCGGCAGGTCCAGGCGCTCGGTCGGCGCCGGCCCGGGCGGGGCCGCCGGCGTGGCGGGCCCGGTACCGCCGGGCGTGGCGGGCCCAGGGCCGCCGGGCGTGCCCGGCGGCGGGGTGGGGGGACCGGCGGGAGGATGGCCGGCACCGCCCGGCGGGAAGGGCGGTGCCGGCGACGCCGCGGCCGGCGGGGG
>DASTFE010000275.1:0-10937 GCA_035708905.1 Acidimicrobiales bacterium
CCGCCCGTCGCCTGACTGACGGGCGCCCGACCGCCGCCCGTCGCCTGACCGCCGGGCGCCGCCCGGCCGGGGGCGGGTCAATGCAGGCGGACCACCCGCAGCACGTCGGCTGCCGGGTCAGGATCGCCTGGGTAGCCGCCGATGACCACGATCACGTCGCCGGCGCCGGCGACGCCGGCGGCCATGGCCTCTTGCGTGGCGAACCACACCATGTCGTCGGTGGTGTGCCACGGGCGGCCCCGCACCGCGGTGACGCCCCAGGTCAGCGACAGCGCTCGCACGCTGTGCTCGGACGGGCTGACCGCCAGGACCGGCACCGTCGGCCGGAAGCGGGCCACCGCCCGGGCGGTGTCGCCCGTGCGGGTGCAGCACACGATGGCCGCCGCGCCCACGCTGGTGGCGGCCCGCCACGCGCCCTCGCTGGTGGCGTCGGTGATGCGGGCCGTGGTGGACAGCGGGCGGGACCGCCGGAGCTTGCCCAGCTTGGCGCCCCACTGCAGGTAGTCGGCCTCGCGCTCGGCCCGCCGCACGACCGAGGCCATGACGGCCACCGCCTCGGCCGGCTCGGCGCCGACCGCCGTCTCGGCCGACAGCATGACGGCGTCGGTGCCGTCGAACACGGCGTTGGCCACGTCGGACACCTCGGCCCGGGTGGGGTAGGCCGCGGTGATCATCGACTCGAGCATCTGCGTGGCGGTGATGACCGGTCGCCCGGCGGCGATCGCGGCCCGCACCAGGCGCTTCTGCACGTGGGGGACGTCCTCGATGGGCAGGCGGATGCCGAGGTCGCCCCGGGCGACCATCACGGCGTCGGCGATGGCGAGGATCTCGTCGGCCTCGGCCACCGCGGACGCGGTCTCGATCTTGGCCACCACTTGGGGGCGGTCGTCGCCGAGGGCCTCGATCAGCCGCTGGACGTCGGCCGCCCGGTGCACGAACGACGCGGCCACGGCGTCGGCGCCCGCCTCGCGGGCCGCAGCGGCCAGCTCGAGGTCGCGGTCGGTGGGGCCGGCGACGCCGCCGACGCCGTCGGGCAGGTGGATGCCGGGCCGGCCCTGCAGCCGCCCGCCCCGCCGCACCTCGGCCCGGGCCGACCGGTCGCCGTCGACGTCGTCGACCACCTCGAGCACCACCGCGCCGTCGCCGCCCATGATGCGGTCGCCGGCGGCCAGCCCCAGGTCGTCGAGGTCGACCCCGATGACGTGGCGGTCGCTGGCCGGCGCGCCGCAGCGCAGCTCGACGATGTCGCCCGGCACCAGGTCGACGCCGTCGTCGGGGAAGGGTGCCATGCGCAGCTTGGGGCCCGGCAGGTCGACCAGCACGCCGACCGTGCGGTTCTCCTCGGTGCTGACGCCGCGCACCCGGTCGATCAGGGCGAGCTGGGCGGCCGGCTCGCCGTGCGAGAGGTTGATGCGGATGACGTCGGCGCCGGCGGCGATGATCTTGCGCAGCACCGGCTCGTCCCACGATGCCGGTCCGATGGACGCCACGATCTTCGTACGCCGCACAGCCTGTCCTTCCCGTGCCTGCTCGCGGGCGCGCGTGTCGCACCCGTGGGGTTGTCTGGTACCGCCCAGCACTTCGACCTGCGCCACGGTACCGATGTCACATGCCGATCGGAACAGGGAATTCGCCCTGGAGACGTGGGTGGGTGCGCAGATTGCCCTTCTCTTCCCGTTGGGAACATAGGCTGGCGCCCGTTGCCCGCCGCCCCGCCGCCGTCGATCACCCCGACCCCGACGGGCTTCACGCTGCTCGGGCTGCTGTCGTTCGGTCGCGAGCTGTCGGGCTACGAGCTCAAGCGCTGGGCCGACAACCTGCGCTTCTTCTGGTCGGCCCCGGCGATGAGCCAGGTGTACCGCGAGGTCGAGCGCCTGGCCGCCGCGGGGTTGGTGGCCCAGCGCCAGGTGGTGCGTGACGGCAGCCGGTCCACCAAGGTGTACCGGCTGACGCCCGAGGGCGAGCAGGCCGTGCGCGACTGGCTGGCGGCGCCGCCCGACCCGCCTGTGCTGCGGCACCCGGTGGCGCTGCGGGTGTTCTTCGGCCACCTGCTCGACCCGGCGGTGCTGCGGGCGGCCATCGAGGCGCACCGGGCCTGGTGCGACGAGATGCTCGACCAGCTCGGTGCCGTGCGCGAGGGCCTGGGCGACGACGAGCGCTGGCGCAACGTGGCGCTGGTGGCCGACTGGGGCCTCGACTACTACCGGGGCGAGCGTGCCGCGGCCGACGGCATCGAGAAGACCATCACCGCGGGGGAGTGAACACGAACAGGTGTTCGTAGACTGGGGGGCGTGGGCTTCAACAACCCCGACGTCCCCTGGCGCGAGATCGAGCGCACGCTGTCGGGCCGCAGGCCCGGCGGCGACCCCCGGGCCTGGTGGGCGTCGGGCGGGGCCCGGCGCGACCATCGGCCCACCGGCGTGCCCCCGGGCGCCAACGGGGGCGACAGCCCGGCGTGGTCGTCTCGTCGGGCCGAGTACGAGCCGCCCGCCCACCTGCGCCGCCGGGCCGGGGCCACGCCCTACGCCGAGCTGCACTGCCACTCGAACTTCAGCTTCCTCGACGGGGCCAGCCACCCCGAGGAGCTGGTCGAGGAGGCCGCCCGCCTGGGCCTCGAGGCGGTGGCCCTCACCGACCACGACGGGCTCTACGGGGTGGTCCGCTTCGCCGAGGCCGCCCGGGCGGTCGGCGTGCCCACGGTGTTCGGTGCCGAGCTGTCGCTGGGCGTGACCCGCCCCCAGAACGGCGAGGCCGATCCCGAGGGCGACCACCTGCTGGTGCTGGCCCGCGGCCCCGAGGGCTACGCCCGGCTGGCGTCGACGCTCAGCACCGGGCACCTGGCCGGCGGCGAGAAGGGCCGGCCCGACTACTCGGGCGTCGACTGGACGGCCGCCCACGGCGGGCACTGGGTGGTGCTCACCGGCTGCCGCAAGGGCGCCGTGCCCCGGGCGCTGGTGAGCGACGGGCCGGCGGCCGCCGCCCGCGAGCTGGGGCGGCTGGTCGACACCTTCGGGGCCGGCAACGTGGTGGTCGAGCTGTGCGACCACGGCGACCCGCTCGACTCGGCCCGCAACGACGCCCTGGCTGCCCTGGCCGTGCGGGCCGGCGTGGGGCTGGTGGCCACCAACAACGTGCACTACGCCACGCCCGACCGGCGCCGCCTCGCCACCGCGCTGGCCGCGGTGCGGGCCCGCCGCAGCCTCGACGACCTGGACGGCTGGCTGCCCGCCGCGGGCAGCGCCCACCTGCGCTCGGGCGACGAGCAGGCCCGGCGGTTCGCCCGCTGGCCCGGGGCCGTCGAGCTGGCGGCCGAGCTGGGCCGCGAGTGCGCCTTCGACCTGGCGCTGGTGGCGCCGCAGCTCCCGCCGTTCCCCTGCCCCGACGGGCTCGACGAGATGGCCCACCTGCGCCGGGTGACGGCCGAGGGCGCCACCCGGCGCTACGGCCCCCGGGGCGGCGCCGACCCGCGGGGCGACCGCGACCGCAACCGGCGGGCGTGGGCCCAGATCGACCACGAGCTGGCGGTCGTCGAGGCCCTGGGGTTCCCCGGCTACTTCCTGGTGGTGTGGGACATCGTCGAGTTCTGCCGGCGGTCGAACATCTTCTGCCAGGGGCGGGGCAGCGCCGCCAACTCGGCGGTCTGCTACGCGCTGGGCATCACCAACGCGGACGCGGTGTCGCTGGGCCTGCTGTTCGAGCGCTTCCTGTCACCCGAGCGCGACGGCCCGCCCGACATCGACATCGACATCGAGAGCGGCCGGCGGGAAGAGGTCATCCAGTACGTCTACCGCCGCCACGGCCGCCGCCACGCCGCCCAGGTGGCCAACGTCATCAGCTACCGGGCCCGCTCGGCGGTGCGCGACATGGCCCGGGCGCTCGGCTACTCACCCGGCCAGCAGGACGCCTGGGCCAAGCAGATCGACATGTGGGCGACGGTGTCGACGACCGCCGGCGAGGGCGGCCACGACATCCCGGCCCCGGTGCTGGCGCTGGCCCGCGAGGTCGAGCGGGCGCCCCGCCACCTGGGCATCCACTCGGGGGGCATGGTCATCTGCGACCGCCCCATCGTCGAGGTGTGCCCGGTCGAGTGGGGGCGGTTCTCGGGCAAGGCGTCGCTCCGCGACGGCACCGCCCGCACCGACGGCACCCCGGTGGTGCGAGGCAACAGCGGTCGCCCGGAGTCTTCCGAGGCAATGACGGTCGGCCCCCGACCGCCATTGCCTCCAGAGCTCGGCGACGACAGTCATTGCCTCGCACCCGCGGGCGATCGTGCCCGTGGCCCGGCTCCGGCCGACGAGATCGTGCCGCTGCGCACGGTGCTGCAGTGGGACAAGGACGACTGCGCCGCGGTCGGCCTGGTGAAGTTCGACCTGCTGGGCCTGGGCATGCTCGAGGCGCTGCACCACTGCGTCGACTTCGTGCGGGCTGCCCACGGCGTCGAGGTCGACCTGGCCACCATCCCCCAGGACCCCGAGGTCTACGCCATGCTGTGCCGGGCCGACTCGGTGGGGGTGTTCCAGGTCGAGTCGCGGGCCCAGATGGCCACGCTGCCCCGGCTCCGGCCCGAGACGTTCTACGACCTGGTGGTCGAGGTGGCGCTCATCCGGCCCGGGCCCATCCAGGGCGGGTCGGTGCACCCCTACATCCGCCGCCGCAAAGGGCTCGAGCCGGTCACCTACCTCCACCCTCTGCTCGAGCCCGCGCTGGAGAAGACGCTCGGCGTGCCGCTGTTCCAGGAGCAGCTCATGCAGATGGCCATCGACGTGGCGGGGTTCACGCCCGGCGAGGCCGACGAGCTGCGCCAGGCCATGGGATCCAAGCGCAGCCACGAGCGCATGGGACGGCTGCGCCGGCGGCTCTACGACGGCATGGCCGAGCGCGGCGTCACCGGCGAGGTGGCCGACCGCATCTGGGAGAAGCTGGCCGCCTTCGCCAGCTACGGCTTCCCCGAGAGCCACTCGGTCAGCTTCGCCTACCTGGTGTACGCCTCGTCGTGGCTCAAGCGGTACTACCCGGCGGCGTTCTGCGCCGCCCTGCTCGATGCGCAGCCCATGGGCTTCTACTCGCCGCACTCGCTCACCCAGGACGCCCGCCGCCACGGCGTCGAGGTCCGCACCCCCGACCTGGCTCTGTCGGCGGCGAGCACCACCCTCGAGGTCGACGGCTTCCCGCCCGCCCGGTCGGGCGGGCCCGCAGGCCCCGGGTCCCCAGCCGAGCCGGCGGGCCCGGCGGCGTCCCGAGGCGATGACGGTCGTTCGCGGACTCCCGAGGCGATGGCCGTCGGCCCCCGACCGCTGTTGCCTCGGCAGTCCCGGGACGACGGCTATTGCCTCGACGGCCTCCCGGCGGCGGCGAAGCGCACCGCCAGCTTGCCGTCGCCGGCCGGCTCGGGCCCACCCGGAGCCGACGACGTCGCGGCGGCGGGGCGGCCCGGGCCGGCGCCCGGGGTGGGGGCGGCGCCCGAGACGTGGGGGAGGGGCGGCCCCGCGGTGCGCATCGGGCTCGCCGCGGTGCGGGGCGTCGGCGCGTCGCTGGCCGAGCGCATCGTCGCCGAGCGCGACGCCCGCGGCCCCTACGCCAGCCCCGAGGACCTGGTGCGCCGGGTGCCGGGGCTGACCGCTCCCCAGCTCGAGGCCCTGGCCACGGCTGGCGCCTTCGGGTGCTTCGGGCTCGACCGGCGGCGGGCGCTGTGGGTGGCGGGCGCGGTGGCGCAGACGGGGGCCGACCGGCTCGACGGCATCGTCACCGGCGTCCACGCCCCCACGCTGCCCGGCCTCGACCCGGTCGACGAGGCGCGGGCCGACCTGTGGGCCACCGGCGTCAGCCCCGAGGGCCACCCCACCCGGTTCGTGCGCGACCTGCTCGACGAGATGGGGGCGGTGCCCGCCGCCCGCCTGGTCGAGCGGCCCCACGGGTCGAAGGTGACGGTCGGGGGCGTGGTCACCCACCGGCAGCGCCCGGCGACGGCAGGGGGCACCACGTTCGTCAACCTCGAGGACGAGACGGGCCTGCTCAACATCGTCGTGTCGCGAGGGTGCTGGCTGCACCACCGGCGGGTGGTGCGCACCGCTCCGGCGCTGCTGGTGCGGGGCCGACTCGAGCGGGTCGACGGCGTGACCAACGTGATCGCCGAGCGCATCGAGGCCCTGCCCATCCGGGCGAGCGTCCGCAGCCGCGACTTCCGCTGACCGCCCCTGCGCTCACCCCGCGGGGCGGGCCGGGCGGCCGGGGCGGCGGTCGGCGGGCGCCGCTCGCACGTGGACGCGCTCGCCCTGCACCCCGAACAGGTTGAGGATCTCGACCGGGGTCGAGCCGGCGTTGCCGATGCCATGTGGCACGCGGGTGTCGAACTCGGCGGCCTCGCCGGGCTCGAGCACCAGCTCGCGGTCGGCCAGCACCAACCGCAGCCTGCCGGACAGGACGTAGAGCCACTCGTAGCCCTCGTGCACCTGCAGCTCGAGCGGCCCGGTGCCCACTCCGACCGGCATGATCTGCTTGAAGGCCTTGATGCCGCCGGCCTGCCGGGTGAGCGGCACGAACGTGCTGCCGTGGTGGGTGAACGGTTCGGGGTCGATGCGGGGATCGCCGACCGCCGGCGCGCCCACCAGCTCGTCGAGGGGGACCTGGTGGGCCTGCGCCAACGGCAGCAGCAGCTCCAGCGTGGGGCGCCGCGCACCGGATTCGAGCCGCGACAGGGTGCTGACCGAGATCCCGGTGGTCGCCGCCAGCTCGGCGAGCGTGACGCCAGCCTCGTGGCGGAGGGCCCGGAGCCGCGGTCCCACGGCCCGCAGGACGGAGCCGAGGTCGTCGGACACGACCCGAGTTTGCCAGTTCGGCAAGCCATGTTGTCAAACCGGTACGCGGCCGTGGACACTGCACGCCGGAGGTGAGCCATGGAGACGAACGGAGCAGGAACGGCCCCGACGCCGGCAGCCGACGCGCGGGGGGCGCGGTACGACGTGGTCGTCGTGGGCGCCGGGCCCGCCGGGCTGGGTGCCGCGCTGGCGCTGGCCCGGGCACGGCGGTCGGTGCTGGTGATCGACGACGGATCGCCCCGCAACGCCCCGGCGGGCCACGTCCACAACTACCTCGGGCGCGAGGGCACGCCACCGGGCGAGCTGCTGGCCATCGGCCGCCGCGAGGTGACCGGCTACGGCGGCGAGGTGGTGGCCGACCGGGTCACCGGGGCCGAGCCGCTCGAGGGCGGCGGGTTCCGCGTCGATCGCCGCGACGGCACACCGGTGGAGGCCCGGCGGCTGCTGGTGACCACGGGCCTCGTCGACCGGCTGCCCGACGTGGACGGCTTGGCGGAGCGCTGGGGCACCGACGTGCTCCACTGCCCGTACTGCCACGGCTGGGAGGTGCGTGACCGTCCGACCGCCGTCCTGGCCATCAGCCCGATGTCGGTGCACCAGGCCCTGCTGTGGCGGCAGTGGACGCCGGACGTGACCCTGATCCTCCACGACGCGCCCGCTCCGGGCGGCGACGATGCCGAGCGGCTCGCAGCGCTCGGCATCGACGTGGTCGACGGCCCGGCGACCGCCGTCGAGGGGCAGCACGACCGTGTCACCGGTGTCCGCCTCACGGGTGGCCGCGTGGTGCCGTGCCGGCACGTCGTGGTCGCGCCGCGGTTCGAGGCCCGAGCCGGGCTCCTCGCCCGGCTCGGCCTGCCCACCGCCGACTTCCTCGCCGGCGACCACGTGCTGGGCACCCACGTTCCCGCCGACGCCACCGGGGCCACCGCCGTGCCCGGCGTGTGGGTGGCCGGCAACGTCACCGACCCCGCGGCAACCGTCATCGGCGCGGCCGCCGCCGGCCTCCGTGCGGCCCACGGCATCAACCTCAGCCTCGTCACCGAGGACGCCGACGCCGCAGTCGCCGCGGCGGCACTCGCCGCGCCGGGCTGAGGGCCCGCGGCGACGATCAGTCGAACGGGTCGCCCACCACCTCGGGTCGGCCGGCGTTGGCGGCGAGCACGAAGCGGTGGCGGCGCCCGACCCGGAAGCCCGGGTCCCACCAGCGGGCGGCGTAGCGGTGGCCTCGCCCACCGGCGCCGAGGTGCACCACCTCGACGTCGCAGCCGCCGTCGTCGACCCGCCGGCCGTGGGCGACCGCCGGCATCCAGGGGCCGTCCTCGCCGTCGGCCATCTCGACCCGCACCAGGGGTTCGTGCCAGGCGAGCCCGCCGGGGGCGACGTCCCACCACCGCTGCTCCCACACCGGGTCGGCGGTGGCGGTGGCGTCGGTGAAGCGGGCCGGCCCGTCGAGCGTGCGGTCGGCCGCCGCGACCGCCGGCGAGGGCAGGTACGAGCGGTGGTGCAGGTCGAACCGCCGGTCGGGTACCAGGTCGCACACCAGCCCGTGGCGCACGGTCTCGCCGGCCAGCCGGGCGGCGTGGGCGGTGGCGAACGCCTGGGTGCCGGGCCCGTAGAGCGTGTGACCGCCCTCGTAGCGCTGCTCGCCGTACTCCTCGGCGGTGGTGCAGTAGCCGGCGTACTCGTTGGCCACCGACGTCACGACCACGTCCTCGACACCAGCCGCGGCCGTCCGGTCCGCCACGGCGGCCCCGATGCGACGGCCGGTCTCGACGGTCAGCTCGAACGGCAGGCCCACGACGGCGACGCCGCCGATGCGCAGCACCTGCACCGGCAGCACCCGGGGGAAGCCCCCCAGGGGCAGGACGAGGCGCTGGAACGGACCGCCCAGCACCCGCTTGGCGCCCTGCGGGCCGCCGGCCCGCAGGCGGGGGGCGCCGGGACGGAACGGCGGGACGCGGTGGATGACGGGCGTCTCGTTCTCGAAGGCGCCGGCGACCAGCGCCGCCCCCACCGCCGGCCGCCGGGGCAGCGTCACCCCGGCGATCGAGCGCGACCGCTCGAGGTCGACCTCGCGCAGCCCGCACGACAGCGCGACCCCGTCGGTCAGGTCGCCCTCGAGCGACGCGTGCAGGGCCGCGGCCCGGGCGCCGATGCCGCGGCCGATCCGCCGGGCCTCGAGGTGCCCGGCGGTGCCCGGGTGCAGCGCGGGCGCGACGTCCGCATGGGTGCCCTCGACCGCGCCGACCACCGGCCGGCGCCCGCACGCCCGCTCGATGCGGCCCGCCATCTCGTCGGTCACGTACGCCCACAGGTCGGCGTTGTAGACGTCGGAGCTCATGGGCACCCCCGTGCCGTGCACCGAGAACACGGCCATGGCGGCCAGCGGCTCGTGCCCGCCGTCGGCGGCGACGGCATCGACGCGCAACACGTGGAGGCGGGGGTCGACCGACACGTACGTGCGCTGGCGCCCGGTGCGCCGGTCGGCGACGCCGCCGTTGCGGACGTACGAGGGCAGGGACCGGTTGCGGGTCAGCCCCCACACCTCGGTGCTGCCCCACGCCAGGCGGGCGGGGCGCCGCCCCTCGACCGCGGCGGCGACACCCGCGGCGATGCGTTCGGCCAGGCTCTGGGCCCAGGCGGCGTCGAAGCCGGGCCGGTTCGACGCGAAGCGGTTGTAGAAGTCGGTGCCGAGGAACTGGCCCGGCCCGCCGTGGGTGTGCGTGGCGCCGATGTAGATCCCGGCGGGCGGGACGTCGGTGGCAGCGGCCGCGGCCCGGGCCACGAGGCGCTGGAGGATCGCTGATCCGCCCAGCAGGTCGCACTGCACGAGCGCCACCGAGCCGGTGCCCGACCGCAGGTGCAGCACCCGGGCCCGCAGCCGGGTGCGGAAGCCCGTGCCGGTGCGCGCGTTGCGCGAGTAGCCGGCCTTGGGCAGGCCCGGGGGCGGGGTGATGTCGACCTCGACCGCCCCGGCCAGCAGGGGCTCCACGGGTGGCGGCGCGGACGCCGGCTCCGGCGCCGGCAGTCGGAAGCGGGCCCGGCGCGGGCCCTCGGCGGCGATCGGCAGCAGGGGGCTGTCGGCCCCGATGTCCCAACCCTCGGTCATGACGTGCCCTTCCCCCGTGCGATGACGGCACCCTCACCACGTCCCGGGCGGGCGGGAGCCAGTGTGGCTCGCGCCCCGGGTCGCCGCCGGTGCCCCGGCGGCTCTACCGTTGTCGACCGTGCCGGACAAGCGCCAACAGTCGAAGCAGCGCCGGGCCGCCCGCAACCGGGCGACCCGCGAAGCGCTCGCCGCCCGCCGCGAGAACGCGGAGGCGAACGCCACCTCGTCCCCCTCGTCGTCGTCCTCGTCGTCCCGGTCGTCCGCGTCGTCGCGGTCGACCGGGCGGGCGGCAGGGCGCGGCACCGGCGCGGCTGCCGACCGTACGGCCGCGGCGCCGAGCGGCCCGCCGCCCCCTGGCCTGCGCGGTGTCCTGCAGAGCCGGCGCCCGGGCGACAAGGCGGTGGTCTCGGCCTTCGTCTTCGCCCTGGCGGGTGCCGTCGCACTGCTCTTCTACCGGGTGCCGGTCGACGACCGGGGCGAGATGCTGCCGGTGCAGTTCCGGGGCGTCGTCACGATGCTGCGCGAGCGGCTGACGGGCGCACCGCTGCCCGACGAGAGCCGCACGCTGCTCGACGTCAGCGGCCCGGAGATCTTCCTCATGCTGGGCCTGCCGGTCGCCGTGACGGTGTTCGCCCTGTGGGGCAACCGCCGGCCCGACCGCAGCCGCATGCTCACGTTCGCCATGCTGGCCCTGGCCGGCACGATCATCCTGGCCCAGGGCATCGGCATCTTCTTCTTCCCGGCGATGATCGCCCTGGCCGTCGCCGGCTTCCGCGTGCGGCGGGCCGACGTGCCGGCCCGCACCGCCGAGCGGGCGACGCGCCCCCGGGGCGTCTGGGGCCGCCGCGACCGCGACGTGATCGACGTCGACTCCGCGGAGGTCGACGCCGCGGCCGACGACGCGGGCGAGGCGGGCGGCCGGCGGAGCGATGATGCCGCCACCACCGGCGCGTCCGGCGCTGCTGGCACCGCAGCCGGCGAGGTCGGCGCCGACGACGACGCCGCCGGCGACG
>DASTFE010000276.1:0-6051 GCA_035708905.1 Acidimicrobiales bacterium
TCACATGGACACGGATCCCGTTCGCTTCGACGTCACGACTCGAGAATCCCGAGAGCAGCGACACGCCGTGACGGTAGTCACCGTCCGCCGTGGCCCCTTGGGCCCGTTGCGCAGCCTGCGTACAGGGGCAGAGAATCGATCGCTGAACTCACGCAGGGGGCCACCTGTCCTTCTCGGAAGCGGCGGGGCGGTACGTAGGATGCTGGAGGCGCTGACCGCGTTCCCGGCCCAGTACCGGGAGGGGTCGGCCGTGGCGCACGCGCCCATGCCGGACGCTGCCGCGGATCGCTGAGTGAACGAGTTCGAGCGCTTGCACATGCCCTCGCTCGGCGGGGCCGACCGGGTGGCTCGACCCCGAGCCGCTCGGCCCCGCCGAGCTGCAGGGCCACGTCGTCCTCGTGAACGTCGCCAGCCACTGCTGGCAGGCGCGTTACTTCGTCGACGCGGACGGCATCATCCGCGACGTGCCGCTGGACGTGACGAACCCCGGCATCTGGATGGCGCACTGCCACATCGCCGAGCACCACGAGAGCGGGGTGATGCTCGGCTTGGACGTGGCGCCGCCGACGGTCCGTGACCGGTCGATCGACGCATCGTCGCTCACCTGCACATGGTGCACCGCGCGCTGCCCTGGGTGCGGCCCGTGCGGGATCCGCGCCATGGCGGTCTCCCGGCAGCTCGGGCATCGGACGGCTCGACCAACCCGGCGAGGCCGGGCGGCGAGGTTCTTGGACGTCGGTGGTTGCGCAGCAACCACCCGGGTCCCGAGAAGCCAGATGCGTCCAAGGAACCGAAGCCGCCGGCCCGGCCGCCCCGGGCGCGGCCGCGGGAGCGGGCGGCCCGAGGCGAGGCGTTCGGCGGCTACGGGACGGTGCCGGTCGCGGGCGTAGCCGGCTCGACGGGGGCCCGGGTCGGCGGCCCGGTCACCGACCGGTCCGCGAACCGCTCGGCGGCGCGGGTGGGGCCGGCCACGACCACGACGTCGCCCTCGGCCAGCACGGTGTCGGCCGACGTGTAGGTGAACCCCTGGTCGCGCGGCTTCATGCACACGACCGTGACGCCGTAGCGGCTGCGCACCTGGGCGTCGGCCAGCGACAGGCCGATCAGCTCGGGCGGGGCGAGCGTCTCGACCATGGCGAAGTCCTCGTCGAGCTGGAACCAGTCGAGCACCGGGCCGCCCAGCAGGTGGGCGAGCCGCTGGCCCATGTCGTGCTCGGGGTAGACCACGTGGTGCGCCCCGACCCGGGACAGGATCTTCCCGTGCGCCTGGGTCACCGCCTTGGCCCAGATGTCGGGCACCCCCAGGTCGTCGAGCGCGGCGGTCGTGAGGATGCTGGCCTCGACGTCGGTGCCGATGCCGACCACCGCGTTGGCGAAGTCGCCGGCGCCGAGCTGGCGCAGCACGGCGATGTCGGTCGTGTCGGCCTGGACCGTGTGGGTGAGCAGGTCGGCGTGCTCCTGGACACGGCGGGCGTCGCTGTCGACGCCCAGCACCTCGTGGTCGAGCTTGATCAGCTCGCGCGCCACCGCGCTGCCGAAGCGTCCGAGGCCGAGCACCAGCACCTGGCGGTCGCCCCTGATCGCCGGCGGCGACTGGGGGCGCCGTCCCCGGCGTGACCGGTTAGCCAACGATCGGTCTCCCTTCTGGATGGCGGTAGCGGGGCTCACGTTCGCGCAGGATCAGGGCGGCGAACAGGGTGACCGGCCCGACGCGCCCGATCAGCATCAGACCCACCACGATGAGCTGGGAACTCGTCGACAGCAGCGGCGTGGCACCTGTCGACAGACCCACCGTACCGAGCGCGGAGATCGCCTCGAACAGCAGGTCGGAGCGGGGCAGCCCGCTGACGGCCATCAGCACCATCGTCGACACGACGACCGTGCCCACGGCCAGCAGCGCGACCGACAGCGCCTGGCGCTGAGCCGCCTCCGGCACCCGCCGGCGGAACACGACGACGTCGTGGTCGCCACGCACCTCGGTCCAGATGACCCACCCCAGCAGCGCGAAGGTGGTGACCTTGATGCCCCCGGCGGTCGACGCGCTGCCGCCGCCGATGAACATGAGCACCTCGGTCAGCAGCCGTGACGGCTCGCGCAGGCCTGCGGTGTCCAGCGCGTTGAACCCCGCGGTGCGGGGCGTGACGCTCTGGAACCACGCGTTGCCCACCGAGTCGACCGCCGAGAGCTGCCCGAGTGTGTCGGGGTTGGTCCACTCGAACCAGCCGTAGAGGACGGCACCGGCCAGCAGCAGCACGGCGGTCGTCGCGACGGTCATCTTGGCGTGGAGGTTCCAGCGCGACGGCCGGCGGGGCTGGCGCACCAGCTCGAGCACCACCGGGTACCCGAGGCCACCGATGATGACGGCGGCGCCGAGGATCACCAGGACCGCCGGGTCGCCGGCGAAGCCCATCAGGTTGTCCCGGTAGAGCGCGAACCCCGCGTTGTTGAACGCCGACACGGCGTGGAACACGCCCAGGTACGCGGCCCGCCCGACGCCCTCGCCACGACTGGCCCAGAACCAGAGGCCCAGCAGCGTCGCGGTCACCAGCTCGGTGCCGATGCTGAAGCGGGCCACGCCCACGAGCAGGCGGCGCACGTCGCCCAGCGCCAGCGTCCCCGCCTCGGCGGCCGTGATGAGGCGCTGGCGCAACCCGAGCCGGCGCACGAGGACCACGGCGAGGAGCGACGAGATGGCCATGATCCCGAACCCGCCGACCTGGATGAGCGCCAGGATCACGCCTTCGCCGAACGGCGACCAGTACGACGGCGTGTCGACCACGACCAGCCCGGTGACGCACACGGCAGACGTGGCCGTGAACAGGGCGACCATGAACGGGGCGCCGTCGCCGCCGGCGCGGGCGGCGGGGATGCACACCAGCGCGGTGCCGATCAGGATGGCGACGACGAAGGCGGCGACAACGTACTGGCCCGGGTGTCGGAACAGCCCCGGGCGCCGCCGCACGGCGACGTCCGACATCACCCCAGGTGCCGGGGCGCGGGCTGGGGTCTGCCGCGGGCGGCAGTCGGGGGCACGCCGCACGTCTATCACTCCGGGGTGCGGCGCACTACTCGCGGTGCCGCGCCGCCCGGGACGGCGGGCGCCCGGGCTGCAGGTGGCCGCGGGCACCGGCGGTTGGCGGCCGGAGCTGCCGGGTACGTGGCCGCCGTGGGCGACTGGACCCGTGAGCTCGCCAGGTCGTACGCGGCGTGCCGCGCCGCGCACCCCGAGCAGCGAACGCTCGTCGTGTGCGACCTCGACGGCACCGTGCTCGAGCGCTCGGGGCCGGGGCCGTCCCGACCGTCGCGCGGGGTCGTCGACGCCCTCCGCTGGTTCGCCGCCCAGCCGCTGACCGACGTCGCCGTCGTGGCCGACCGCGCCGGGTCGCAGCGCGAGGCCACCCTGGCCGAGCTCGACGAGATCGGCCGCGAGTACCGCATGTCGTGGGATGCCGACCTCGTGCACCTGCGCACCGACGGCGCGCCGCCCGACCCGGTGGCCCACCGGCTGGGCGCACTGCGCCGGTGGTCGGCGGCCGGCCACCGGGTCGCCGCGGTGCTCGACGGCGACGCCCAGGTGATCGACGGGCTGGCGCGCAGCGGCGAGGCGGGCGGCGCGCTGCTGGTCGAGACCGGGTCGCTGCTCGCCGACCGCCGACACCGGCCCGGTGACCCCGGGGGCGGGCACGTCGAGCTCGTGTGGCACGAGGTCAACGACCCCGTGCGCATCCGCCAGTTCCTGGCCTCGCCGATGCGCTGGGCCGAGCTCGACCTGCGGCTGGGCCCCGGCGGCGACCTGGCGCTCCGCCACGACGACTTCGCCAGCGGCGACGACGGCGACGGCGCCCCGGACCCGCGCGCGGTGCTGGCCCGGATGCGCGAGGCGGGCAAGGGGGTCAACCTCGACATCAAGGATCCCGCCGCGCTGGACGCGGCCGTGGCCGCGGCCGGCGAGGCCGGCATCGGCGACGCCGACCTCTGGCTCAACGGGCGCATCGACAAGCTGGGGGAGCGGGCGCTGCGGGGCGTCGCCCGGGCCCACCCCGAGGCCCGCGTGCAGTGCCCCGTCGAGTTCCTCGGACCGCTGGTCGCGACCATGCCGGGCCACGCCCAGGCCGTCGTCGAGCAGCTCGTCGACTGGGGGGTCGGCCGGTTCTCGGTGGCGTGGACCAACCCCCACCGCGACCTGCTGCTCGACAACCTCGACGCCTGGGGGGTCGAGGTCAACGTCTACGCCGTCACCGACCTCCAGCAGTTCCTGGCGGCGGTGATGCGGCTGCCGCACTCGCTCACCGCCGACCTCACCATCCCCGAGTGGCACTACTTCGGCCGGGGGTCGGGCAACGACGGCGACTTCCACCGCGACCGGCGGGCGGCCGCCACCAGCCCCGGCGTCGACGAGCCGTAGCGGGCCGCGCCGGGCGGCCCGCCGCGCCGCATCAGGGCGTCGGCCGGCCGGGCTGCAGGTACCGCTCCTCGTAGGCGGCGGCCAGGTCGTGGAACGCCTGCTTGCCGTCGCCGCTGAACGAGGGGCCGTGCATGATCGCCAGCGTCGTCGGCGCGAGATCGCCCAGCCGGCGCATGACGTCCGCGGTGTCGGGCGCCATCGACGAGGCGTGGAACAGCTCCTCGGCGGCCAGGGCGGGGCCGACGACGTCGCCGGTGGTCAGCGCGGTGCTGCCGCCGACCTGGGTGAACAGGTCGCCGCACAGCAGGGTGCCGGTCGTCTCCTCGAACAGGACCTCGGCCTCCCAGCCATGGGGGACGTGCGGCGTGGAGATCTGCCGCACCCGCTTGCCCCCCAGGTCGAGGACCTCGCCATCGGCCAGGGCGCTCGGCTGCCGGTCGCACAGGTCGTTGAGCTGCACCTCGCAGCCGAGCGCCCCGTGCGCCACCCGGGACTCCGGCGCCGTGGCCAGCCACATGTTCATCGAGCCGCATTCGTCCGACTCGACGTGGCCGAACGTGATCCAGCGCAGCGACTCGACCGGCACGACCCGGGCGACCGCCTCGGCCACCAGCGGGAACATGGCCCGCGGGCCGGTGTGGAACAGCAGTGGCTCGTCGGCGTCGACCAGGAACTGGTTGAAGCTGAAGCCGTCCGGCGGCGCCACCTCGGGAACCAGGGTCGAGAGGCGGTAGATGCCGTCGGCGATCTCGTCGAGTTTCGTCTCCATGCCCTGATGGCGTTCAGCCCGAAGCGTCGCCGTTCAGTGGGGACTGAACGGTCCACACCGCGCTGTCGTCCTGATGGGGCTCGTAGGCGCAGAAGGTCCCGGTGCGGACCCGGCGGTCGAGCAGCGCCCCGGCTTCGGGCAGCGCCTCGACCAGGTGGGCCAGCGCCGCCCGCAAAGCCCGGGTGACGTTGAGGCGGGCCCGCTCGGTCGCCGACGACGCCCGCCGGGCCCGGCCACCCAGCCCGAAGGCCCGGGACAGCTCGGCCACCAGCGCGTCGATCTCGGCCTGCGCCCGGGCGGCCCGGTCGTCGTCCTCGACGGCGAGCGCCTCCTCGACCTCGTCGCGCAGCTCGGCCAGGCGCCGGCGGTACGCCGACCTGGCCCGGGCGTCGAGCATCTCGCCGGCATCGCCCAGCCGGCGCCGGTCGGTGCCGGTGTCATCGGGCGTCACACCCTCGACGAGATCGACCAGGTCGAGGACGTGGCGCTCGGTGCCCGGGTGGGCGACGAGGTCGGCCAGGTAGCGCAGCCCCTTGGTGCTGCGCAGGCGGACCCGCGTGTCGCCGCAGGCGGCCGTCCACCAGGTGCCGTCCGCGGCGAGGGTGGCCACCCGGCAGCCCTCGCCGAGCGGGCCGGGCGCCTGGTCGACGCCGAGCCCGGCGAGCAGCGCCGTGTCGTCGGCGGTGGGCACGACGTCGAGGCGTGCGAGCAGGGCGGCGACCGTGCGCGCCTCGACGACCGCAGCGGCACGGTCGCCCGCGGCGTCGTGCACGCGCGCCAGGTCGCGGTGCAGCGTCATCGTGAGCAACGGCAGGTCGCGGTCGCGCAGGCGGTCGAGCCCGTCGTGCAGGGCGGCCGCCGCCGCGGCCGGGTCGCC
>DASTFE010000277.1:0-6600 GCA_035708905.1 Acidimicrobiales bacterium
GTGGCCGCCCCGCCGGCGGGCCCGCTCGGGATCGCTGAGCCCGGCGGTGAGCACCCCCGTCTCGATGCCCGCCTCGTCCATCGCGGCCAGCAGGGTCTCCACGGTGGGGCTCTCGGCGAGGTCCGCCCCGAAGAGCTGCACGACGCCCTGCTGCTCGTCGTCGGCCAGCCACCGGGAGGCGAACGCCTCCGGGAAGAGGTTCACCCACGCGTCCACGACCATGGGCGGACAGTAGTTGACACCAGTGTTAGAGGTGCTCGCCGCCCGCTACGATCCCGGGCATGCCCGGGCTCGGGTTCCGGCCCTTCGACGCCGACAACCACTACTACGAGGCCGAGGACGCCTTCACCCGGTACGTCGACCCGTCGATGGCCAAGCGCTGCATGCAGTGGGCCCAGGTCGACGGGAAGAGGCGGCTGCTCGTGGGCGGGCGGATCAACAGGTTCATCCCGAACCCGACCTTCGACCCGATCGCCCGGCCCGGCAGCCTCGAGGACTACTTCCGGGGTCGCAACCAGGCGGGGACCGACCTCGCGACGATGTTCGGCGACCTCGAGCCGCTCGACCGGTACCCCGCCTACCGCCACCGCGACGCCCGGGTCGCGCTGCTCGACGAGCAGGGCCTCGAGGGTGCGCTGCTGTTCCCCACGCTCGGGGTCGGCATGCAGGAGGCGCTCCGGCGCGACGTCCCCGCCCTGCACGCCGCCTTCACGGCGTTCAACCGGTGGCTCGACGACGACTGGGGCTTCGACCGCGGCGACGGCCGTCTCTACGCCGCCCCGATGATCGCGTTCGCCGACCCCGACCGGGCCGCCGCCGAGGTGGCGCGCGTGCTCGAGGCGGGAGCGCGGATCCTCGTGGCCGTCCCGGGCCCGGTGCCCGACGGCGAGGGCGGCTACCTGTCACCCGGCCACCCGACGTTCGACCGGGTGTGGGGCCTCATCGCGGAGGCGGGGGTGCCCCTGGCCCTGCACGCCGGCCTCAGCGGGGTCGGCCACTACGGCACCTTCTGGCGAGATGGCGGCGAGCGCGGCGGTGGCGGCTTCGAAGGGTTCCGGCACGCCGCGTTCCCGCTGGTCGCGTTCCAGGACCGCGGCATCTCCGACACGCTCGCCGCGCTCGTCTGCCACGGCGTGCTGACGCGGTTCCCGAGCCTGCGGATCGCTTCGATCGAGAACGGCGCCATGTGGGTGCCCGACCTGCTCCGCAACCTCCGGGACGCCTACGGGAAGATGCCATTCGCCTTCGAGGAGCACCCCGTCGAGCAGTTCCGCCGGCACGTCTGGGTGGCGCCCTACTACGAGGACGACATGGTTCTCCTCAAGGACGCGATCGGCATCGACCGGCTGCTGTTCGGCTCGGACTTCCCGCACACCGAGGGGCTCGCCGAGCCCACCGCGTTCGTCGAGGACATCCCGGGCTTCGACGAGGCCGAGACGAGAGCCGTCATGCGCGACAACGTGCGGGCCCTCCTCGGTCTGGCGGGCTAGCGCGGACGAGGGGCTCGTGTGAGCATCGCCATCGGCGAGGACCACCTGGCGCTCCTGCACGCCGCCCGCCGCTTCACCGGCGACCGCTGCGCCCCGCAGGTGGCGCGGGCCGCCGTGGAGGCGGCGACCGAGGCGCGGCCACCGTTCTGGGACGAGCTGGCGGGCCTCGGCTGGCTGTCGCTCGCGGTGCCCGAGGCCGACGGCGGTCAGGGCCACGGGTTCGGCGAGCAGGCGGTCGTGCTCGAGGAGCTCGGTCGGTCGCTGGCGCCGGGGCCGATGCTGCCCACTGTCTGGGCGGCCGCCGTGATCGACGCGGGCACGCGGGCGACGCCCTCCGGGCGCGGCGCCGGCGCGGCCCGCCCCGTCCTGCCCGACCGGGCCGCGGGTCGGGCGATCGGGGCGGTGGCCCTCGACGGCAACGTCCGTGGCGACGGCACGGGCCTCAGCGGCAGCACCGGGCCCGTCCTCGGCGGAGCACTCGCCGACCTGGTCGTCGTGCCGGTCCACGGCGATGGTCACGGGGGTGGTCACGGCGTCGGCGACGGCGACGGCAGCGCGGGGGAGCGGTGGTGGGTGGTGGCGGCCGGCGATGTCGCCGTGACGCCTCTCGACTCGCTCGACCCCACCCGCCGCCTCGCCCGCCTCGACCTCGCCGGGGTGCCCGCCACGGCCCTTCCCGCCGGCCTGACCCGCGAGCGCGTGACCGGGCTCGGCGCCGCGCTGGCGGCCGCCGAGTGCGCGGGCGGCGCCGCCTGGTGCGTCGCCACGGCGTCGGCCTACGCGACCGTCCGCCGGCAGTTCGGGCGGCCGATCGGCCAGTTCCAGGCCGTGAAGCACCGGTGCGCCGACATGCTGGTACGCCTGGAGCAGGTGCGGGCCGTGGCGTGGGACGCGGCACTGGCACTGGACGGCGACGAGCCGCCGGGCGACGAGGCGGGCCTGGCCGCAGCAACCGCGGGAGCCGTCGCCCTCGAGGGCTTCGCCGACGTCGCCAAGGACTGCATCCAGGTGCTCGGGGGCATCGGCTTCACCTGGGAGCACGACGCCCACCTCTACCTGCGCCGGGCCCTCGCCCTGCGCCAGCTCCTCGGTGGCGCCTCGCCGTGGCGCCGCCGCACCGCCACCGCCGCCCTCGGCGGGGCCCGCCGCCGCCTGACCCTCACGCTGCCACCGGAGGCGGAGACGGCACGGGCCGAGGTGCGGGCCACCGTCGAGGAGATCGCCGCCCGCCCCGAGCAGCAGCGCCGCCCCGCGCTGGCCGACGCCGGGCTGCTGGTGCCGCACTGGGCGCCGCCCTGGGGGCGCGACGCCGGCCCGGTCGAGCAGCTGGTCATCGACCAGGAGCTCGCCCGGGCGAGGATCCGGGTACCGCACCTGCAGGTGGGGGCCTGGGCCGCCCCCACGATCGCCGCCCACGGGACGCCCGAGCAGCAGCAGCGGTGGGTGCGTCCCACCCTCGTCGGCGACATCCGCTGGTGCCAGCTCTTCAGCGAGCCCGAGGCCGGCTCGGACCTGGCGTCGCTCACGACCCGCGCCACCCGCACCGACGGCGGGTGGCTGCTCACCGGCCAGAAGGTGTGGACCACGATGGCCCGCGAGGCCGACTGGGGGATCTGCCTGGCCCGCACCGACCCCACCGCGCCCAAGCATCGGGGGATCACCTACTTCGTCGTCGACATGGCCGCGCCGGGCATCGACGTGCGCCCGCTGCGCGAGCTCACGGGACTCGCCATGTTCAACGAGGTCTTCCTCACCGAGGTGTTCGTCCCCGACGACTGTGTGGTGGGCGAGGTCGGCGGCGGCTGGCCCCTCGCCCGCACCACGCTGGCCAACGAGCGGGTGTCCATGGGCAGCGGGTCGTCCTTCGGCGGCGGCGTCGGCGCGCTGATCGCCCTGGTGGCCGAGCGCATCGGCACCGGCGAGCTCGCCGCCGACCCGCTGCTCCTCGACCGGCTCGGGGCCCTGGTGGCGGAGGCGCACTCGCTCGCCGTCCTGGGCCTGCGCACGACCGCCCGGTCGATCTCGGGCACCGAGCCGGGGCCCGAGGCCAGCGTCCGCAAGCTGCTCGGCGCCGAGCACGACCAGCGCACGCAGGAGATGGGCCTGGAGCTGCTGGGCCCCGAGGGCGCCACCCCGGTCGGCACCGCCGGCCGGTGGACCCTCGGGTTCCTGGCCAACCGGTGCCTCACGATCGCCGGCGGCACCAGCGAGATCCAGCGCAACGTGATCGGCGAGCGCCTGCTCGGCCTCCCGCGCGACCCTGAGGTCACGTGACCGACCTGCTGCCCGACCAGCTCCGGCTCATGGCCGAGCACTTCCCCGACGAGGTCGGGTTCACCGACGTCGCCACCGGCGGGGACATGACGTTCGGGGAGTGGGAGCGGCGGTCGAACCGGCTGGCCCGCTGGCTCGTCACCCGTGGCGTCGCCAAGGGCGACCGGGTCGCGATCCACGTGCCGCCCGAGGAGCCGGACCGCTTCCTCGTCGCCTACTCGGCGATCCACAAGGCGGGCGCCGTCGCGGTTCCCACCAGCACCCGGCTCGTCGCCCGCGAGCTCGGGTACGTGCTCGGCCACGCGGGCGCGGTCGCGGCGGTGAGCGGCGCGTCCAGCACCCCGGCACTGGTCGCGGCCGGGACCGACCTGCCGGCGCTGCGCCACGTGGTCACCACGGGGCCGCCGGACCGCGGCGCGGGCCTGGTGGCCTGGGACGAGGCCACGCACCCCGACGACTCCGCCATCCAGGTGCCTGTGGCGGGCGACGACATGGCCGACATCATGTACACGTCGGGCACCACCGGCCGGCCCAAGGGGGTGGTCGTACGCCACCGGAACGTCGCCATGGTGCCCAACGGCCTGCCCCGGTGGACCGGCTCGGGCTGGCTGCACGCCTCGCCGATGTTCACCTTCGCCGGCATCGCCTCGACCTACAACCCGATGAAGCTGGGGATGCGGCTGCTCTACCTGCCCCGGTTCGACGTCGACCGGTGGCTGGACGTGGTCGACCAGCGGCGCCCGGGCGCGGTCTTCCTCGTGCCGGCGATGGCGGAGCTGCTGATCGCCAGCCCCCGCTTCGCGGCCGCCGACCTGTCGAGCATCACGCTCTGCTCGCTGGGCAGCGCCCCGGTGGCGCCCGGCACGGTCGCCCGGCTGCAGGAGAAGCTGCCGGGTGCCATGGTGTCGAACTCGTGGGGGATGACCGAGGCCGGCCCCGCCTTCTGCGTCATGCCCCCCGGCGAGCAGGCCCGGCGGGTGGGCTCGGTGGGCCTGCCCGTGCCGCCCGTCGAGCTGCGCATCGCCGGCGAGGACGGCGGAGAGCTGCCGGCCGGCGAGGTCGGCGAGCTGCTCGTCCGCAACCCCGGGCGCGAGCGCGAGTACTTCCGGGACCCCGAGGCCACGGCCCGCACCTGGCAGGGCGGCTGGCTCCACACAGGCGACCTGGCCCGCCTCGACGAGGACGGGTACCTCTACGTCGTCGGCCGCCAGAAGGACGTGATCATCCGCGGCGGCAACAACGTGCACGCCGCCGACGTCGAGGCGGTGCTGTACGAGCACCCCGCGGTGCGGGAGGCCGCCGTCGCCGGCGTCGAGCACCGCGTGCTCGGCGAGGACGTGGGCGCGTGGATCGTCCTGGCGCCCGGCGCCGAGGCCTCGGCCGACGAGCTGCGCGCCTTCTGCGCCGAGCGGCTCAGCGACCACAAGGTGCCGCGCTCGTGGACGTTCCTCGACGAGCTGCCCCGCAACGCCACCGGCAAGGTCGTCAAGCGCGACCTGCCCCGCGGTGCAGGGGAAGGAGCTCGATCAGCTGCCCGTCGGGATCGCGGACCATGACCGCCCGGCCGCCCGCGTCGGTGTCGGCCAGCACCTCGCCACCCAGCTCGGCCACGGCGGCGCAGGTGGCGGCGACGTCGTCGACCGAGAACGACAGGTGGGTGAGGCCGGGCTCGGTGAACGACCGCTCCCGCGCCGGTGCGTTCCCCTCCCGGTCGAAGTGCAGCAGCTCGAGGACGAAGCCGTCCCGCTCGAGGTACACGACGGTCAGCCCGACCGGGGCCGGCACCCGCAGCAGGGTCGACACGACGCCGTCGGGGACCTCGAGCGCCCGCTGGTGGGTGAACCCGAGCGCCCCCTCGTAGAAACGGCGGGACCGGTCGAGATCGGTCACGCAGTGGCCCACGTGGTTGAACGTGCTCATGCTGTGACGGGGCGCGAGTGCCCGTCGGCGAGGGCGAGGAACCCCCGGCGGATGACCGTGACCATGGACTCGACGGCGTCCTCCGGCGACATGTACTGCAGCGTGTAGACGCTGTAGGGCACGCGCTCGACCAGGGAGAGGAACGTGGTGGCGTCGACCACGGGGTCGCCGAAGTCGCGCCGCTCCAGCAGCCGCACCAGCCGCGTGAACACCGACGCCGCGACCTGCCGGGAGAACTCGGCCAGCTCGGGGCTGGTCCACATCTCCTGCCAGGTGCTGATGACTCCGCCGTCGGCCTCGTAGGCGGTGAGCCAGTCCTTCAGCCAGGCCCGCAGGTCGTCCTCGGACGTCCGGAGATCGAGCTGGTCGACGAGCGCGACCATGCGGGCGGACGCCGCCCCCGCCAGCACGCGGAAGAAGTCGTCGGTGTTCTCGAAGTAGCGGTAGAAGGTGCCGTGGCTGACGCCGGCGACGGCGACGATGTCGTCCACCCGGGTGTCGTGGTAGCCCCGGGCGGGCAGCACCGAGGCGCCTGCGTCGAGCAGTCGGCGGCGCGTCCGCTCGCCCCGTGGCCGCAGGGCGCGGTCGTCGAGGGTGGGCTCGGGCACGTCCACCGCGACGCGCCGGCGCCGTGCCGGCCCGGACCGCACCACGTTGACGCCCTCGATCGGGCCCTCGAAGATCCGGTGGAACAGCTGGGCCACGCCCTCGACCAGCGGTCGGCGGCTCATCCCCCGCGGCGCCTGCTCGGCGTAGAAGCTGCAGCGGATCAGCACCGCCACCAGGCCGGTCATCAGGCGCCGGTTGGCCTCGTCGTCCGGCGCGCCGAACGCCCGCAGCAGGGCGACGCCGGTGCGGTCGCTGACGGTCGTCGAGCTGCGGGCCTCGGTGCGATGGTCGCGGCTGGCGACCTGGA
>DASTFE010000278.1:0-15883 GCA_035708905.1 Acidimicrobiales bacterium
TGTGGCTCAGCCCTCGGCCGGCGGCGGGTTGAGGAACCCGCCCATCAGGGCCTCGAAGTAGGTGAACAGGCCGTCGCGACCCACGTGCAGCGGATCCTCGGCGTCCCACTGCACCCGGTAGCTGGCGACGACGTCGCCCGCATCGAGGCTCGAGCCATCGTGGAAGGTCACGCCCTCGCGCAGCGTGAACGTCCACTCGGTGAGGTCGTCGTTGGGCTCGTACTCCTCGGCCAGCGCCGGCACCACCTCGGTGCCGCCGACCTCGTAGGCGAGCAGCGACTCGTTGATCTGCTCGCACACCCGCAGCGCCTCGCCGTCGGTCTCGTCGGCGCAGTACAGGCCGGACGGCTCGCCGTTCTGCATCCACACGAGCTGGTCCTGGCCCTCGAGGGACATGGCGGCGAACTGCTCGTTCGAGAGCGGGCTGGCGTGCGCGCCCTCGACCTCGGCCTTGAACGCCACCGCCGAGCCGCCGTACGCGATCGGGATCGCGGGGGCGTGCTGCATCAGCAGGACGTTGGCCTCGGCGTACAGCTCGGCGCGCGCGTCCTCGTCGGTGGTCGAGCCGGCCTCGGCGAGCACCTCGTGGAGGTCGTCGAAGCCCGTGCCGAACTGCGGCGTGCCGCCGGCGCCGAAGTGGAAGTCCCAGAAGTTGGTGGCGTCCGGGAAGTCGGCACCCCAGCCGAGCATGTGCATGCCGAGGTTGCCGGCGTTGGCGTTGTCGATGAACGCCCCCGACTCCTGCTCGTCGAGCGTGACCGTGATGCCGGCCTGCGCGAGCTGGTCGCGGATGTCGCTGGCGACCTGCGGCGGCTGGGGAAGGTACGGGCGGGGCTCGGCGCGGTAGCTGAGCGGCCCGAGGTCGATGCCGTCGGGGTGGCCGGCCTCGGCCAGCAGCTCGCGGGCCCGGTCGGGGTCGTAGGTGTAGCCCTCGGCGCCTTCCTCGTACATGTTGATGCCCGGCGGCAGGAACTGGTCGGCCGCCTGCGAGCCCTCCGGGTAGAAGTTCTCGATCAGGCGCTCCTTGTCGATGGCGTACCCGACCGCCTGCCGCACCCGCTCGTCGTCGAACGGCGGGTTGTCGACGTTGAAGCCGAGGTAGAAGACGTTGAGCGGCTCGCGCTCGAGCAGCTGGAGGTTCGGGTCGTCGTCGACGGTCGGGAAGTCCTCGGTGCCGACGTTGTCGATGCCGTCGACGTCGCCGGCCTGCAGCTCGACGAGGCGCTGCGCGGACTCGGCGCTCCAGCGGAACACCACGGTGGGGATGGGCGGCTGGTCACCCCAGTAGTCCTCGTTGGCGGTGAGCACGATCTGGCTGCCCCGCTCCCACGCCTCGAGCCGGTACGGCCCGGTGCCGATGGCGTTGTCGATGGGTGCGCCGCCCGTCTCCTCGAGGTGCTCGGCCGGGTGGATGCCGAGCGCCGAGAACGCGACCTTGGCCGGGAAGGCCACGTCGGGGTTGCACAGCGTGAACCTGACGGTCAGCTCGTCGACGGCCTCGATGCCGGCCAGGTTGCCCGTGTAGCCCTCGGTGCCGCACTGGGCGCTCTCGTCGTACGCGACGGCCTCGAAGTCGCCGCCCCCTTCGGCCTCGCCTGCATCGTCGTCGTCGTCACCGCCGCACGCGCCCGCCGCGAGGCTGAACGCGGCGAGGACGGCTAGCCAGCGGAGTCGCGGCTGTCTCATGGCTCCCCCTGAGGTGCTGTCGTGGTCGCCGGCGACCAGGCAACTTGGTGCTGGATCACCGGCGGTGGTGGCCAATTGTTGCACGGCCGACGGGCTCGCGTAGGCGAACTGCGACGTCGACCCGGTCGCAGATGCCGATCCATCTAGACGACGGCGACCGCTTTGGCGAAGTGGCAGGCGACCGGGTGGTCGACCCCGCTGGCGGGGCGGATCTGCAGCAGGGGCTCCTGCTCGACGCACGCGCTGGTGTCGGTGCCGGCCTCGTCGAGCTCGCGCTTGCGCCAGCACCGGGTGCGGAACCGGCAGCCCGAGGGCGGGTTGGCCGGGCTGGGCACGTCGCCTGTGAGGATGATGCGGTTGCGGGCCTTCTCGCGCTCGGGGTCGGGCAGCGGGATGGCCGACAGCAGCGCCTGGGTGTAGGGGTGCCCCGGGTTGTCGTAGATCGGCCTGCGGTCGCCCCGCTCGACGATCTTGCCGAGGTACATCACCGCCACGCGGTCGGAGATGTGGCGCACCACCGAGAGGTCGTGGGCGATGAACACGTACGCGAGGCCCAGCTCGTCCTGCAGCCGCTGCAGCAGGTTGACCACGCCGGCCTGGATCGACACGTCGAGGGCCGACACGGGCTCGTCGAGCACGATCAGGTCGGGGTCGAGGGCCAGCGCCCGGGCGATGCCGATGCGCTGGCGCTGGCCACCGGAGAACTCGTGCGGGTAGCGGTTCATGTGCTCGGGCGACAGGCCGACCGTGCGCAGCAGGTCGGCGATGCGCTCGTCGACCGCGTGCTGGTCGAGGCCGAGGTGCACCTTGAGGGGCTCGCTCAGCGTGGCCCCGACCGTCATGCGGGGGTTGAGCGACGCGTACGGGTCCTGGAAGACGATCTGGAACCGCTGCCGCATGCGCGACAGCCGCTTGCCCCGCATGCGGCTGATGGGCTGGCCGTCGAACAGGACCTCGCCCGAGGTGGGTGGGATCAGGTTGAGCAGCAGCCGGCCGGTGGTGGACTTGCCGCACCCCGACTCGCCCACCAGACCGAGGGTCTCGCCCTTGCCGACCTCGAGGCTGACGCCCGCCACCGCGGACACGTAGCCGAGGGTGCGGCTGAGCACGCCGCCCCGGATGGGGAAGTCCTTGACCAGGTCGGTGGCCCGTAGCAGTGGCATCGCGTCCTCGACCGGCGCGTCCACGGGGGCGGTCGCCACGTCGCTCACCGGTTCCCCTCGCCGTCGTCGGGGCCCTGCCCGGTGGCCGGCCACTGGTCGACCTGGCCCTCGGCGCGGTCGGTGACGCCCGGGTGCGCCGCCGCCTCGGCCACGGCGACGTCCTCGACCACCGCGCCGTCCTCGACCACCGCCCGGTCGAACGGCAGCCCGACGTCGCGCTCGGGCTCGGTCACGTCGACGGCCGTGCGCAGCGACTCGACGGTCACCCCGGCCAGCTCCTCCGCGTAGTGGCAGGCCGCCTGGTGGGCGTCGCCGGCGACGAGCCGGAGCGCCGGGTCGTCGGTCTCGCAGTTGCCCGGCACCCGGGCGAACCGGCAGCGCGGGTGGAACGAGCAGCCCGACGGCTTGCGGATGAGCGAGGGCGGCGACCCCACGATGGGCACCAGCGGCTCGTCGCCGACGTCATCGAGCCGGGGCAGGCTGGCCAGCAGGCCCAACGTGTAGGGGTGGCGGGTCTCGTAGAAGATCTCGTGCGTGGTGCCGGTCTCGATGGCGCGGCCGGCGTACATCACCATCACCCGGTCGGCCAGGCCGGCCACCACACCGAGGTCGTGGGTGATGAGGATGATCGCCGAGTCGATCTCGTCCTTGATGTCGAGGAGCACCTCGAGCACCTGGGCCTGCACGGTGACGTCGAGCGCGGTGGTGGGCTCGTCGGCGATGAGCAGGTCGGGCTTGCAGCTGATGGCCATGGCGATCATGGCGCGCTGGCGCATGCCGCCGGAGAACTCGTGCGGGTACATGTCGGCCCGCTTGCGTGCCTCGGGGATGCCGACCAGGTCGAGCATCTCGACCGCCCGCGCCCTGGCCTGCTGGCGGTCGAGCCCCTCGTGGATGCGGGCCATCTCACCGATCTGGCGCCCGACCGTGTGAACGGGGTTCAGCGCCGTCAGCGGGTCCTGGAAGATCATGGCGATCTCCTTGCCCCGCACCGCCCGGCGCGCGTTCTCGGACATCGCCAGCAGGTCGCGGCCCTTCCACAGGATCTCGCCCTCGGCGATCTCGAGCGTGGGCTGCAGGTCGAGGATCGCCATGGCGGTGACCGACTTGCCCGAGCCCGACTCGCCGACGATGGCGAGCACCTCGCCGCGGGCGACGTCGAACGACACGCCGTCGACGGCCCGCACGAAGCCGTCGTCGGTGGCGAACCCGGCGCGCAGGCCACGCATCGAGAGCAGGACCTCCTTGCCGGTGAACGGGGAGGTGGCGAGAGCGGCGGGGGCGTCGACCATCACTTCAACTTGGGGTCGAGGGCGTCGCGCAGCCCGTCACCGACGAACACGAAGGCCAGCACGGTGAGGAAGATGGCGGCGCCGGGGAAGAACAGGATGTGCGGGGCGTTGGACAGGCTGCCCCGTCCCTGCGCCACCATCGCGCCCCAGGCCGGGGTGGGTTCCTGCGGGCCGACGCCCACGAACGACAGCGCCGCCTCGGCCAGGATCACCGAGCCGATGGCGATCGTGCCGTAGACGATGATCGGTTGCAGGGCGTTGGGCAGGATGTGCCGGAACATGATGCGGGTGCGCGAGAAGCCGAGCGCGGTGGCCGCCTCGACGTACTCGAGCCGCTTGAGCGACAGGAAGCTGGCCCGCACGATGCGGGCGATGAACAGCCAGCCGGTCAGCCCCAGGATGAGGATGACCGAGTTCTCGCTGCGGCCGACGACCGAGGCGATGGCCACGGCCAGGATGATGTAGGGGATGGCGAGGAACACGTCGGTGAGCCGCATCAGCAGCGTGTCGGTGGTGCCCCCGAAGAAGCCGGACATGGCGCCGAGCGCCAGGCCGATGACCAGCGAGATCACCGTGGCCGAGATGCCGATGCGCAGCGAGACCCGGGCGCCGTGGACGACGCGGCTGAACATGTCGCGCCCGATGTTGTCGGTGCCGAACCAGTGGTCGGCCGAGGGGGGCTGGCGGAACTGGCCCGAGGCGCGGTCCGTGATGCTGTAGGGCGCGATCCACGGGGCGAACAGGGCCACGAGGATGAGCAGCACCACGAAGCCGAGCCCGACGATCGCCAGGCGGTTGCGGCGGAACCGCCGCCACACGTCGGCCCGCAGCGGGCGGGCCGTGCCCAGGTCGGCGATGTCGGTCGACTCGGGGGCCACCGCGGCGCCGCCGGCGGTCGCCTGGTCGGTGAGCGTCACGACTGCCCTCCCTTCCCGAGGCGGATGCGGGGGTCGACCCAGGCGTACGAGATGTCGACGATCAGGTTCACCACCGTGTAGGCGAGCACCACGACCAGCGTGAGCCCGAGGATCACCGGCAGGTCGCGGGCGGTGACCGAGTCGACGATCTGCGATCCGATGCCCGGCCACGAGAACGTGGTCTCGGTGAGCACGGCCGCGCCGATGGCGGTGCCGAAGTCGAGGCCGATGAGGGTCACGACCGGCAGAAGGGCGTTGCGCAGCCCGTGCCTCATCACCACGTCGCGCTCGCGCAGCCCCTTCGACCGGGCCGTGCGCATGTAGTCGGCCCGCAGCACCTCGAGCATCGATCCCCGGGTCATGCGGGCCAGCAGGGCGGTCGTGACGCTGGCCAGCGTGATCGCCGGCAGGATGAGGTAGCGCCACTGCTCGCCGGTGGGGATGACGAAGAAGGCCCACGAGTCGGGCCCGATGCCCGAGGTACGCAGGCGGGCCCACTCGGGCCAGTCGTGCTTGTTGGGCTGCACGGCGAACATCCACTGCAGCACCAGACCGAGCACGAACACCGGGATGGCCGAGGCCGCGGCGGTGACGATCGTGGTGAAGCGGTCGCCGATGGAGTAGCGGCGGATCGCCGAGACCATGCCCACGCTGATGCCGACGACGATCTCGATGACGATGGCCCAGAAGGCCAGGCGGATGCTGTTGGGCGCCCGCTGGCCCAGCGTCTCGTTGACCGAGCGCCGGGTGAGGAACGAGTCGCCGAGGTCCCACTGCAGCGTGCGCTGCCAGTACTTGACGAACTGGGTGGTCATGGGCTCGTCGAGGCCGTAGCGCTCGTTGATCCGCTCGATCACGCCTGGATCGATGTTGCGCTCGGCGCCGCCGGCGATGAGGTTCGCCGGGTCGCCAGGCAGCGCGAAGAAGATCAGGAAGAGGAACGACAGCGCCACGAACACCGTCGGGACGATCAGCAGCAGGCGCCTGATGATGAAGCTGGTCATTGCGGTCCAGGGGGGTGGCGGTGGTGGCCGGGGGTGCGGGCACCCCCGGCCACCGGCCGGTCAGGGATGGTGGATCGTCAGCCGCTCAGCTGGACGGTCTCCCACTGCACGTGGCCCGTGGGCTCCTCGATCAGGTTGGCGATCTTGTCGCCGTTGTACACGAGGGTGCCGTTGTACCAGTTGACCGGGATGGTCCCGATGTCCTCGTTGAGCAGGATCTGCTCGGCCTGGCGGTACAGCTCGCCCCGGGCGTCCTCGTCGGTCTCGGCCTTGGCCTGGGCGATCAGATCGTCGAACTCGCTGTTCGAGTAGCCGTAGTTGTTGCCGTCGAGCGCATCGGTCGAGAACAGGTCGTACATGAAGTTGTCGTACGTCGGGTAGTCGGCCAGCCAGCCCGACCGGCAGATCACGCACGCGCCCTCGGCAAGCTGCCCGAAGTAGGTCTCCGAGTCGAAGGGCTCGGCCTCGGCCGGGATGCCGATGGCGTCGAGGTTGTCGATGATGATCTGCACGACGGGCTCGTGCCCGAACCCGGCGTTGAGCTGGATCGGCAGCGGCTCGGTGAGCTCGTTGCCGGCGTCGAGCCACTCCTGGTACGCGGCCTCGGCGGCCTCGGGGTCATAGCTGCAGTAGTCGCACAGACCCTCCTCCATGCCGGGGATGCCCGGCGGCGTGATGCCCGTCGCCGTGGTGCGCGACCCCTCGTAGACCGCCTCGTTGATCTCGTCACGGTCGATCGCCTGCGAGATCGCCTGGCGGAGCAGCAGGTTCTCCTCGCCGCCGATCCGCGGGTCGCGGTCGTTGATCTGGAAGTAGTACGCACCGAGGAACGGCGTCTCGATCGTGGTGGCGTAGTTGTCCTGCGCCTCCTGGTACCGCCCGGCGGGGAAGCCCGTGATGTCGGCCTCGCCGGCCTCGAACGAGTTGTAGGCGACGTCGAGGTCGCCCGACACCCGGAACGTGACCGAGTCGAGGTAGGGCTGCTCGGGCAGACCGAACTCCTCGGCGTACTGGGTGCCGTCCCACTCGGGGTTGGGCACCATCACGACCTCGGTGTCGGTGCGCGGCGACTCGAGCATGAACGGGCCGTTGCCGATCATCTCGCCGTTCTCCCACTCGGCCTGGTCCGCCAGATCGTCGATGGCCGACGGCATCGGCATGAAGATCTGGAACCCGGCCACGTACGGGAACGTCGAGTAGGGCTCGCTCAGCCGGACCGTCAGGGTCATGGCCTCGTCGTCGGCCTCGACGCCGGCAAGCGTGTCGGCCTCGCCGGCCAGCTTCTCGGCGCCGCCGTCGATGAAGTTGAACAGGTACGAGTAGTCGCCGGCGAAGTCGGGGTCGCTCGCCGACTCCCAGCCCCGCACGAACGAGCTGGGCAGCACGTCCTCGCCGTCGGAGAACTTGAGCCCCTCGCGGATCTGGAAGGTCCACTCGGTGGCGTCGTCGTTGGACTCCCACGACTCGGCGACCACGCCCCGCACCTCGGGGTTGTCGGGGTCGCTGAAGTCGGTCTCGGTCAGCCCGTCGTACAGCGAGCCGCCGATCTGCCATCCCGACACCGTGGTGTTGATGCGGGGATCGATGTGCTCGGCGGGGCCACCGGCGAAGGCCGACAGGTCGACCACGTCGCCGCCCTGGACGCCCTCCTCGGGTGCCTCACCCGCCTCGTCGCCGCCCTCGTCGTCGTCGTCGCCGCCACAAGCGGTCGCCACGAGAGAGAGCCCCATGATGAGAGCAAGGAGCCTCAGGCTCCTGCGCTGTCGTCTCACTTGGAGGACCTCCTGATCCTGGTCTGTGGACCGCGAGGACGAGCGTCGGGGCAACTGGCCGCCTCGGTGCCCGGGCCGTGGCACGGCTCGGGCACCGAGGGCGAGCCACGGCTGTCGTGACGGCGACTCCCCCTGCGGTGTTCGCATTTAGGTGCACGCGGGCGCGCGCCCGGTGAACGGCCGGAACATAGCATTATCGTCCGGCAACTCGCGTATTCGGTGACCACGATGTTGCCGACACCGGCCCTCGCCTGGGCATTTGCAGCAGTGAGCAACGAAATCGTCACACAAGCTGCCATCGCCGGGAGGCGACTCCACCCCCGCGTCTCCCACGACCCACCGTGTTAGCACGTTGTGGCCCCCGTCACACGCGGGAGCCCGCCGCCGGCGCGCGATCAGGCCCGATCTCGGTAGCGCACGATGCCGGCGAACGACGCGGCATCGAGGCTGGCGCCGCCGACCAGCGCGCCGTCGACGTCGGGGCAGGCCATCAGGTCGGCCGCGTTCTCGGCCTTGACCGAGCCCCCGTACTGGATGCGCAGCGCCGTGGCGGTGGCCGCGTCGGTGAGCGCGGCCACCGTGGCCCGGATCGTGCCGCACACCGCCTGGGCGTCGTCGGGGGTGGCGGTGCGGCCGGTGCCGATGGCCCAGATGGGCTCGTACGCGATGACCAGCCCGGCCACCTGCTCGGTGGACAGACCGGCCAGCCCGGCCTCGACCTGGCCGGTCACCTTGGCCTCGGTGGTGCCGGCCTCGCGCTCGTCGAGGGTCTCGCCCACGCACAGGATCGGCGTCATGCCGTGCCGGTAGATGGCCCGCACCTTGAGGTTCACCGTCTCGTCGGTCTCGCCGAACAGCTCGCGCCGCTCGGAGTGCCCGGCGATCACGTAGGCCACGTCGAGCTTGGCCAGCATGGCCGGTGAGACCTCGCCCGTGTAGGCGCCGCTGTCCTCCCAGTGGCAGTTCTGGGCGCCGATGGCGATGGGCACCGGCTCCTTCTCGGCCAGGAAGTAGGTCTGCACGGTGCGGATGTCGGTGAAGGGCGGGTGCACCGACACGTCCACCGCGTCGTAGTCCTCGCTGGTCAGCTCGTACACCAGCTTCTGGACGAGGGCGGTCGCCTCGAAGTGGTTGAGGTTCATCTTCCAGTTGCCGCTGATGAGCGGCTTGCGTGCGGCGTCAGCCATGGCGTCCTTCCCGCTCAGCCGGCCCACTCGCCGCGCAGGGCGGCCAGGCCCGGCAGGTCGCCCTGCTCGAGCAGCTCGAGCGAGGCGCCCCCGCCGGTCGAGACGTGGTCGACCCGGTCGGCCAACCCGAACTGGGCCAGCGCAGCGGCGCTGTCGCCCCCGCCCACCACGGTGAACGCCCGGGTGTCGGCCACCGCCTGGGCGACCGCCCGGGTGCCCGCCTCGAAGCGGAGGTCTTCGAAGACGCCCATCGGCCCGTTCCAGAACACCGTGCGGGCGTCGGCGATGCGGTCGCCGAAGTCGGCGGCCGTGCCCGGGCCGATGTCGACGCCCGTCCATCCCTCCGGCACCGAGGTGCCGACCTGGCGGACGTCGCCGCCCGCGGCCGGGTCCATGAGCTTGCCGCCGGGGCCGAGGGCGGTGATGTCGGAGGGCAGCACGAGCTGGTCGCCGTGCGTCTCGAGCAGCGACCGGCAGGTGTCGACCATGTCGTCCTCGCACAGGCTGGCGCCCACCCCGTTCCCCAGGGCGGCGAGGAAGGTGAAGCACATGCCCCCGCCGATCAGGATCTGGTCGGCCACCGCCAGCAGCGCCTCGATGACCTTCAGCTTGTCGCTCACCTTCGAGCCGCCCAGCACGGCCACGAACGGCCGCTTCGGGTCGGTGCGCAGGCCGCGCAGCACCTCGACCTCGGTGGCCAGCAGGCGCCCGGCCGCGGACGGCAGGAACCGCGGCGGGCCCACGATCGAGGCGTGCGCCCGGTGCGACGCCCCGAAGGCGTCGTTGACGTACGCGTCGCGCCCCTCGACCAGGCGGGCCACGAAGGCGGGGTCGTTCGCCTCCTCGCCCGGGTCGAAGCGCAGGTTGTCGAGCAGCTCGACCCCCGGCGCCAGCTCGGCCAGGCGGGCGCGGACGGGCTCGACCGAGTACTTCGGGTCGACCTTGCCCTTGGGTCGCCCCAGGTGGGTGCAGGCCGCCACGGTCGCGCCCTGGTCCTGCAGCCAGCGGATGGTGGGCAGGGCCGCGCGGATGCGCAGGTCGTCGACGATCTCGCCGTCGCGGATCGGCACGTTGAAGTCGGCGCGCAGGAGCACCCGCTTGCCCCCCAGGGGCGGCAGGTCCTCCAGCGTCGGGACGCTGCTGGTCACGCCCGTGCTACTTGTTGGCCGCGCCGACGATCTCGACGAGATCGACGAGCCGGTGCGAGTAGCCCCACTCGTTGTCGTACCAGCCGAACACCTTGACCAGCCCGCCGACCGACTGGGTCAGCTTGCTGTCGAAGGTGCACGACGCGGGCGAGCCGACGATGTCGGTCGACACCAGCGGTGCCTCGGAGAACTCGAGCACGTTCGCCAGCGGGCCCGAGGTGGCCGCGGCACGGAACGCCTCGTTGACGTCGTCGGCCGACGCCTCGGTGGCGAGCACGCCGGTGAAGTCGGTGAGCGACCCGTCGGGCACCGGCACGCGGATGGCCTGCCCGTCGAGACGACCCTTCATCGTCTCGAGCACCAGGCCGGTGGCACGGGCCGCGCCCGTGCTCGACGGCACCATGTTGATGGCGGCGGCCCGGGCCCGGCGCAGGTCCTTGTGCGGGCCGTCGACCAGCATCTGGTCGCCGGTGTAGGCGTGGATGGTGGTCATCAGGCCCCGCTCGACGCCGAAGGCGTCGTCGAGCACCTTGACCATCGGCACGAAGCAGTTGGTCGTGCACGACGCGTTCGAGACGACCTTGTGGGCCGCGCCGTCGAACGTGTCGTCGTTGACGCCCACCACGAAGGTGGCGTCGGCGCCCGACGACGGGGCCGAGACGATGACGTACGGCGCTCCGGCGTCGAGGTGCAACGCAGCCTTGTCGCGGGCGGTGAAGATGCCGGTCGACTCGACCACCACGTCGACGCCGAGATCGCCCCACGGCAGCTCGCGGGGGTCGCGCACGGCCAGCACCCGCAGCGTGTCGCCGCCGACCTTGATGCCCTCGGAGGTGGCCTCGACGTCCTCTTCGAGCTTGCCCATGACCGAGTCGTACTTGAGCAGGTGGGCCATCGTCTCGACGGAGCCGAGGTCGTTGACGGCGACGAAGTCGATGTCGGCGCCCGCCTTCTTCGCCGCCCGGAAGAAGTTCCGGCCGATGCGGCCGAAGCCGTTGATTCCCACACGGATGGTCATGTCGTTCGGACCTCTTTCGTCGTGCTCCGACGTCTGTCGTTCGCAGGGGGGTTCGACCTGGCTGGTACCCACGACCCTAGTGGCCATAGGCCCGGAGCCACTCCCCCGGCGGCGCCCGTGGCCGTCGCCGGCCTCGTCGTGAGGTGTCGGCAGAACGGCGCGCCTACGGTCGGTTTCCGCCGACAGCTCGGCGCAGGCAGGCGGTCAGGCGCTCGGACGGTCGACCAGGTCGGCCAGCACGGGACCGAGTCGCGCCGGGTCGTGGGCCAGCCCGTTGGGTCGCACGACGTCGGCCTCGACCACCGCGACGCCCGCGGCCGCGACGTCGCCGAGGGGCAGCGCGCCCCGCTGAGCCAGCACGACGTCGGGCTCGATGCCGTGCCGGCGCAGCGCCGCCACGTGGTCGGCCACGTCGTAGCCGCGGGTCTCGGCCAGCTCGGCCCGGACGTTGCACACGTAGACCAGGCGCCCGGGCGACCGCTTCAGCGCCTCGCGCACGCCCTCGACCACCGCGGCGGCGAGCACGGACGTGAACAGCGACCCGGGCCCGAGCACCACCTGGTCGGCGTCGAGCAGCGCCTCGACGGCGGCGGGCGGCACGGTCGCGTCCGCGGGCCGCACCATCACCTGGTCGACCCCCACGGTCCGCGTGATGGCCACCTGCCCGGCCACGTGCCGTCCCCCGGCCGTCTCCGCGCGCAGCACCACCGGGTCGGCCGTGGCCGGGAGCACGCGTCCGGTGGCCGGATCGATGCCGGCCAGGCGGCTCAGCTCGTCGACCGCGGCCACGAAGTCGCCCGTCACCGCGTGGAGCGCGACCAGCAGCAGGTTGCCGAGCGCGTGCCCCTCGACGTCGCTGCCCGCGAAGCGGTGGCCGAGCGCGTCGGTCAGCGGCCGGCCGCCGTCGCCGGCCATCGCCTCGATGCACCGGCGCACGTCACCCGGGGCGGGCATGTCGATGGCGCTGCGCAGGCGCCCGGTCGACCCGCCGTCGTCGGCGGTGGCCACCACGGCGGTGGTGAGCCCGGCGTAGCTCCGCACGGCACGGATGGTGGCGGCGAGCCCGTGCCCGCCTCCCACGGCGACGACGTGCGGCGCAGCGCGCCCGCGGCGGCTCACTTGCCGATGTCCCGGTGGAGCACGCCGATGCGCTCGCCCCGGGCTCGCAGCCGGCGAGCCAGCTCCTCCGCGATGGCGACCGACCGGTGGTGGCCGCCGGTGCAGCCCAGCGCGATGGTGAGGTAGGCCTTGCCCTCGGCCACGAAGGCGGGCAGCAGCTGCTCGAGCAGCACCTCGAGGTTGTCGAGGAACTGCCCGGCCGCCGGTTGGCCCAGCACGTAGTCGCGGACCGCGTCGTCGCGGCCCGTCAGCGGGCGCAGCTCGTCGACCCAGTGCGGGTTGGGCAGGAAGCGGCAGTCGAGCACCAGGTCGGCGTCGAGCGGCAGGCCGTGCTTGTAACCGAACGAGAGCAGCGTGGTCTGCATGGCGGGCGCGGCGTCGTCGCCACCGCCGAACAGCGTCTTCATCCGCCTCCGCAGCTCGTGGACGTTGAGGTCGCTCGTGTCGACCACCACGTCGGCCTCGGCCTTGACGGGGTCGAGCAGCACCCGCTCGTGCTCGATCGCCTCGGCCAGCGGCCCGGGGCGGCGGGCGTCCTGGTCGCGCTCGCCGCGCAGCGGGTGGCGGCGCCGGGTGCTCTCGTACCGGCGGACCAGGGTGTCGGTCGAGGCCTCGAGGAACAGCACCCGCACCCGGGCCCCCGTCGACCGCAGCCAGGCCAGGGTGGGCAGGATCTCGTCCTGGTAGTGGCCCGTGCCCATGACGAGGGCCACCCGCTGCACCTGCGACCCGGGGGTCTGGGCCAGCTCGACCACCTTGGGCACCAGCTCGGGTGGCAGGTTGTCGATGACGAACCACCCGAGGTCCTCGAGGTCGTCGGCCGCCAGGCTGCGGCCGGCTCCCGAGAGCCCCGTGATGACCACGATCTCGCCCACCCGGTCAGCCTACGGCGGGCGCCGGCCGGGCCGGCCGGTCAGCGCTTCTCGGCCCGCAGCAGCAGCAGGCGCGGGATGGTGGCCGCGTCTGCGTACTGCGGCGCCAGCGCCAGGAAGCGGGCCGGCGGGCGGGGCTCGACCATGCGGGTGAGGTACAGGCCCCGGGCGGCGAGGGCGTTGACGTAGCGGCTGAGGCGGCGGTGGAAGAACGGCAGCCGGACGCCGGCGTCGACCTCCTCGACCGTCATCGCCTCGGGCAGGTAGGGGCCGACGCGCCAGTACTGCTCGGGCGGGTCGAGCACCTGGTCGTCGACCCAGCCGCTGCCGGGGGTCTGGAACAGCGGGTGGTTGACGAAGATGACGAACCGGCCCCCGGGCCGCAGGACGCGGGCGACCTCGTCGAGCGCCGTGTCGAGGTCTTCGAGGTGCTCGAGGACGAGGCAGGCGACGGCGGCGTCGAACCAGCCCGACCGCAGCGGCAGCCCGGTGGCCGACCCCCGCGCCAGCGCCACGCCCCCTCCCCGCCGCCGGGCCTCGGCGATCTGGGCCGCCGCCGCGTCGACGCCCACGACGCGCCCGGCGCCGCGGGCGACGAGCCGGCGGGCGATCTGGCCCTCGCCGCACCCGACGTCGAGCACGCGGTCGGCGCCGGCCAGGTGGCGTTCGGCGAGCGGAAGGATCTGCTCGGCGTACTCGACGTCGGCGCCCTCGGTGAACCCCTCCTGCCACCAGCGGGCGTGACGCTCCCACACCGCGGCGGTGTCCACACCCTCGCCGGGCGCCTCGGGCGGGTGCCCGCTCACCCGCTGCCCCTACCCACCCGGTCGCCGTGGATCTTGGCGTAGACCGCCAGCGCCACGTCGTCCGGCAGCCACGACAGCGCCCGCAGCTCGTCGAGGGTCGCCCGCTTCACCCCGGCCACGCCCCCCAGCTCCCTGGTCAGCCGCTTCTTGCGGGTCGGCCCCAGGCCCTTGATGTCATCGAGCACCGAGCGGGTCATCCGCTTGCCCCGGAGCTGGCGGTGGTACGTGATGGCGAACCGGTGGGCCTCGTCGCGTATGCGCTGCAGCATGTACAGCGCCTCGGACCCGCGCGGGATGCGCACCGGGTCGGCCAGACCGGGCACGTACACCTCCTCGAACCGCTTGGCCAGCGCGGCCACCGGGATCTCCTCGTCGAGGCCCAGGTCCTCGAGCACGCGGACGGCCACGTTGAGCTGGCCCTTGCCCCCGTCGACCAGCAGCAGCTGGGGCGGGTACGAGAACCGGCCCGAGCGCTCGCCCACCGGCAGCGACCGCTCGTCGATGTAGGCGGACAGGCGCCGGGTCAACACCTCCTCCATCGCCGCGAAGTCGTCGTTGCCCCCCACGGTGCGCACCTTGAACCGCCGGTAGTCGGACTTCTTGGGCAGCCCGTCCTCGAGCACCACCATCGACCCGACGTAGTCGGTGCCCTGGATGTGGCTCATGTCGTAGCACTCGATCCGCAGCGGCGGGTCGGGCAGGTCGAGCGCCTCCTGGAGGGCGTTGAGCGCCCGGGCCCGGGCGTTGTGGTCGCTGGCCCGGCGCAGGCGGTGCCGGGTGAACTCCTCGGCGGCGTTGCGGGTGACGGGGGCCTGCAGCTCGCGCTTGGCGCCCCGCTGCGGCACCCGCACCTCGACGCGCGAGCCCCGCAGCAGCGACAGCCAGTCGAGGTACAGCTCGGGGTCGTCGGGCGCCACCGGCACCAGCACGGTCTTGGGCACGCCGAGCGGCGGGTCGTCGTAGAGCCCCTCCAGCACGTCGCCCACCAGCTCGCCCGGGGCCACGTCCTCGACCTTGTCGAGCACGAACCCCTTGCGCCCCACCACGCGGCCCCGGCGCACGAAGAACACCTGCACGGCGGCCTCGAGGTCGTCGTCGGCGATGCCGATGACGTCGAGGTCCTCGTTGCGCTCGGCCACCATCTGCTGGCGCTCGATCGCCTTGCGGACGCTGGTGAGCCGGTCGCGCAGCCGGGCCGCCCGCTCGTACTCGAGCGAGGCGGCGGCGTCGCGCATCTGCGCCTCGAGGCGGGCCACCACCGTGTCGGTGTCGCCGTCCAGGAAGTCGAGCAGCTCGCCGACCAGCCGGTCGTAGGTCTCGCGGTCGACCTCGCCGACGCAGGGACCGCTGCACTTCTCGATGTGGAACAGCAGGCACGGCCGACCCAGCCGCTCGTGGCGGCCGAACTTGTTGTCGCTGCAGGTCCGCAGCGGGAACGTGCGCAGCAGCAGGTCGAGCGTCTCGCGGATGGCGTAGGCGTGGCCGTACGGGCCGAAGTAGCGGACGCCCTTGCGCTTGCGGCCCCGCATGACGGTCGGCCGGGGCCACTCGTCGCCGACCGTGACGGCCAGGAACGGGTAGCTCTTGTCGTCGCGCAGCCGGATGTTGAACCGGGGCCGGTGCTGCTTGATGAGGCTGTACTCGAGCATGAGCGCCTCGACCTCGTTGCGGACCTGGATCCACTCGACGGTCTCGGCGGTCGCCACCATCGTCGCCGTCCGCGGCGGCAGGTTGCGGGGCGCCTGGAAGTAGTTCGACAGGCGGGACCGCAGCGACTTGGCCTTGCCCACGTAGATGACCCGGCCGTCCTTGTCCTTGAACTGGTAGGACCCGGGCGCATCCGGGATGGTGCCCGCAGGCGGACGTTTCACGGCCATAAGTGGAACAAGTCTGGCTCCC
>DASTFE010000279.1:0-3867 GCA_035708905.1 Acidimicrobiales bacterium
GCCACGTCGACCCCGGCGGGGGCCACCACCTGGCCGAAGCGCACGCTGAACCCGTGGCCGACGAACAGGGCGTCGCCCTCGCGCAGGTGGGGCGCGATGTGCTCGTTGAAGATGGCCTTGTGCTCGGTGTCGGGGCCCAGCAGCATCACCAGGTCGGCCTCGTCGGTGGCGTCGGCGATCGAGCGCACGGGCAGCCCGGCCGCTTCGGCCTTGGCGATCGACGACGAGCCCTCGCGCAGGCCGACGCGCACGTCGATGCCCGACTCCTTCAGGTTGAGGGCGTGGGCGTGGCCCTGCGACCCGTAGCCGATCACCGCCACCTTGCGCTCGGCGATGAGCGACCGGTCGGCGTCCTTCTCGTAGTAGACGTTGGCCATCAGGCGTTCTCTTCCGTGTTCGTGGATGGAGTGGATGGATCGGTGTCGTGCCGGCTCACGCCGTGCGGCGGACGCGCAGCGAGGGCGCGGTGTGCTCGAGCTTGGGCAGCGCCACCCGCCCGGTGCGCTGCAGCTCGACGATGCCGAAGGGGCGCAGCAGCTCTTCGACGTCGTCGAGGCGGTCGGGCACGCCGTCGACGCTGACGGTCAGCTCGTCGTGCCCGACGTCGACCACCCGGCCCTCGAACAGGTTGACCAGTTCGATGACCTGGCTGCGGGTCGTGAGGTCGGCCTTGAGGGTGACGAGCATGAGCTCGCGCTCGACCGAGTCGCGGGGGTCGAGCTCGCTGATCTTGACGACGTTGACCAGCTTGTAGAGCTGCTTGGTGATCTGCTCGAGCGGCGCCGAGGCGACGTCGACCACGATCGTGATGCGGCTGAAGCGGTCGTCCTCGGTGGGGGCGACGGCCAGCGAGAAGATGTTGAAGCCCCGCCGGGCGAACAGGCTGGCCACCCGGGCCAGCACGCCCGCCTTGTTCTCGACCAGCACGACCAGCGTGTGGTGGTGGGCGTCGGTGCCGGGAAGCTGCGGCATCAGTGGCCTCCCTCGCCGTGGGCCGGGTCGGTGACGATCTGGTCGTTGCTCAGGCCCGAGGGGACCATGGGGTACACCTTCTCGCGGGCGTCGGTGCGGAAGTCGATGACCACCGGGCGGTCGTCGATCTCGTTGGCCTTCTGGATGGCGGCGTCGACCTCGTCGGGCGACTCGACCCGCAGGCCCACGCAGCCCATGGCCTCGGCCCACAGCTTGTAGTCGGGCAGGTCGGGCGAGAGGTACACCTCGCTGTAGCGCTCGTCGTAGAACATCTCCTGCCACTGGCGCACCATGCCCAGGTAGGCGTTGTTGAGGATGGCGATCTTCACCGGGATGCGCTCGCTGGCCGCCGTGACCAGCTCCTGCGCGGTCATCTGGAAGCAGCCGTCGCCGTCGACCGCCCACACCATCCGGTCGGGCCGGCCGACCTTGGCGCCGATGGCGGCGGGCACCGAGAAGCCCATGGTGCCCAGACCGCCCGAGTTGACCCACGTGTAGGGGTGGTTGAACCGCCAGTACTGCGACGTCCACATCTGGTGCTGGCCGACGCCCGAGGCGACGATCGTGTCGTCGGGGGTGTTGTCGCGCAGCCGCTCGAGCACGAACTGGGGCTTGAGCGCCTCGCCCGGCTCGGACTGCTCGTAGGTGAGCGGGTACGTCTCCTGCCAGCCCGAGATGGTCTGCTTCCAGGCCGACCGGTCGGGGAAGGCGACGCCGCCCGCGGTGAGGTCGCGGACGGCGGTGACCAGCTCCTCGATGACCAGCCGGCAGTCGCCGACGATGGGCACGTCGGGCCGCCGGACCTTGCCGAGCTCGGCCGGGTCGATGTCGACGTGGATGACCTTGGCGTCCGGGGCGAACCCGTCGACCTTGCCGGTGACCCGGTCGTCGAACCGGCTGCCCAGGGCGATGAGCAGGTCGCTCTGCTGCATCGAGGTGACCGAGGTGTAGTTGCCGTGCATGCCCGGCATGCCGAGCGCCAGGGGGTGGTCGTCGGGGAAGGCCCCCCGGGCCATCAACGTGGTGACCACGTGGATGTCGCACAGCTCGGCCAGCTCGCGCAGGGCCTCGGCCGCCCGGGCCTTGAGGATGCCGCCCCCGGCGTAGATGACCGGCCGCTCGGCCCGCAGGATCAGCTCGGCGGCCTGGCGGATCATCTTGGGGTGGCCCTTGGTGGTGGGCCGGTAGCCGGGCAGGCTGGCGGCCACCTCGTCGTCGGTGGGCCAGTACCACTCGAGGCTCGAGCGCGGGTTCTTGGGGTCGACGATGTCCTTGGGGACGTCGAGCAGCACCGGGCCCGGCCGGCCGGTGGTGGCCAGGTGGAAGGCCTGGCGGACCATGAGCGGGATGTCCTGGGCCTCGGTGATCAGCTCGTTGTGCTTGGTCACCGACCGGGTGATGCCGACCGTGTCGCACTCCTGGAAGGCGTCGGTGCCGATGGCCGAGAACGGCACCTGACCGGTGATGCACACCATGGGCACCGAGTCCATGTAGGCGTCGCACAGCGGGGTGACCACGTTGGTGGCGGCCGGCCCCGACGTGACCATGCACACGCCGGGCTTGCCCGTGACGTGCGCGAAGCCCTCGGCCATGTGGCCGGCGCCCTGCTCGTGGCGCACCAGGATGTGGCGGATGGGGCTGTCGATGATCGGGTCGTACACCGGCAGGATCGCGCCACCGGGCAGGCCGAAGATGGTCTCGACCCCCTCGAGCTCGAGGGCCTTGATCAGTGCTCGTCCCCCGTCGATCTTCATGGGCGGTGCGCTCCTTGGTGCTGCTGTGCGGTGCGGGCGGGTCGCGGCGGAGTCGGGCGGCCGCGGCCGAAAACTGAAACGACCCCCCAGCGGGAGGTCGGGACAGCGCACGCGGGATGAGGGCCGGCGTGCGCTAGGGGAGGATTACGAGCGTGCAGAGGCGTCGCATCGGCGGTCAGCTTAGGGAGCGCCGCCAGGAACGGGCAAGACGGTTGCGCTCCGGGTGATCCGGGCGCGGCGCCGGCACCGAAGTCTCAGCGTGGAGAGGACGTCCCTCATGGAGCGACCGCGGCCGGGGGCATGGGCCGACCGCGTGCTCGTCGACCGCCTGTGCCGCGGCGAGGCCGCGGCGCTCGACGACCTGTACGACGGCTACGCGGGGTTCGTGCACGGCCTCGCCCTGCGCGTCATCGGCGACCGGCAGGCGGCCGAGGACGTCACGCAGGAGGTGTTCGTCGCCATGTGGGAGGCGCCCGACCGCTTCGACGCCACCCGGGGCAGCCTGCGGGGGTTCCTCGGCACCCTGACCCACCGGCGGGCGGTCGACGCCATCCGGCGCGAGGAGGCCCGCCGGCGGCGCGAGGTGCGGGTGTCGATGGCGACCCGCCCAGCTCCCGACCTGGCCGAAGCGATCATGCGCACCGACGACTGGGCCCGCGTGCGCAGCGCCGTGGCGCTGCTGCCCGACGCCCAGCGCCGGGCGCTCGAGCTCGCCTACTTCCGCGGCCGCACCTACCGCCAGGTCGCCGACGAGCTGGGCATCCCCGAGGGCACCGCCAAGTCGCGCCTGCGGCTCGCCCTGCAACGTGTCGCCGAGCATCTCCGAGAGGAGCCGAGCGAGCAATGGACATGAACGACCAGCCCGACGCCGCGCCGGATCCGGCGTCACCGGATGCCACGACACCGGACCCGGCGGCGCTGGACGACCTGGCCGCCTACGCGGTCGACGCCCACGACCCCGAGGACGCGCCCGCCATCGAGGCGCACCTGCTCGCCGCGCCCGCCGCCGCCCGGTGGGAGCGCCTGCTGCGCGCGGCCGCCGGCGAGTACGCCGCTGCCCGGACCCGCGAGATCAGCCCTCCCCCTGCTCTCCGGCGCCGGGTGCTGGACGCGGCGCTCGCCCGGCGGGCGCCTGCGGGGG
>DASTFE010000280.1:0-4618 GCA_035708905.1 Acidimicrobiales bacterium
ACCGCCAGCACGTCGACCAGGTCGCCGGCCGCCAGCGGGGGCGATCCTGCCGGCCCGAGCGGCACGGCCAGCGCCCGTGCGCCCGGCGGCACCAGGGCGGCGGCGCCGCTCAGCCCGTGCGGGGCCAAGCGGGCCGGCACGAGCGGCTCGCCGGCGGCGATCGCCTGGCGCACCACTGCGCCCTCGGGCACCCGGGCCAGGGCGGCGGGCGCCACGGCGGCGCCGGGTAGGTCGCGCACCTCGGCCGCGCCGCTGTCGATCTCGTCGCCGGGCGCGAGGTCGCGGGTGGCCACGGCCACCGGGCGCGGCGCCCCCCACCCCTCCGGGGCGCCGGACGCGGCGCCCAGCAGCACGACGACGGCGAGCGCCGTGGCGAGGGCCAGGGCCGTGACGCAGAGCCGGCGCACGGCGGGGCGGGCGAGCGCGCGCCGGGCGCGCACGGTGAGGACGATCGGGGTGGGGGACACGGCTGCCTCCGCGACAGGGGGATCGGCGGGGGAAGCCGGCCGGGAACGCTAGCGCACCGCGGTCGCCGGGCGCGCAGGGGCGCCGGGGGCGCTGTCAGCGGGCGAGCAGGTCGTCGGGCAGCGCCTCGACGGCGCGGATCAGCACCTTGCGGGCCACCTCGGCGTTCTGCTCGAGGAAGGCGAACACCTGCGCCATCGTGACGGGCTCGACGCCGGGGACGCCCTCGAGGCCGGCGTCGTAGTCGGTGATGAGCGCCACCGCGGCGTAGGGGATGCCGGCCTCGACCGCGAGGACCGCCTCGGGCATCTGGGTCATGTTGATCACGTGCCAGCCCTGGGCCGCGTACCAGCGCGACTCGGCCCGGGTGGAGAACCGGGGCCCGGGGATGACCACGACCGTGCCGCTCTCGTGCACGGTGACGCCCTCGTCGCGGCAGGCCTCGACGGCCACGGCGCGGAGGGTCTCGTCGTAGGGGTCGGCGAAGCTCACGTGCTCGACCGGGGCCAGCCCGGGCGGGCTGCCCGGCCCGTCGTGGAACGTCACGTCGCGGCCGTGGGTGCGGTCGATGATCTGGTCGACCACGACGAAGTCGCCGGGGCGCATGTCGGGCTGCAGCGAGCCCGAGGCGCACGGCCCGAACAGCGCCCGCACGCCGAGCGCCCGCATGGCCCAGGCGTTGGCCCGGTACGGCACCCGGTGGGGCGGCAGCGAGTGGTCGCGCCCGTGGCGGGGCAGGAACGCCACCCGTCGCCCCGCGACCACACCGATCGTGACCGGCGCCGCCGGCGGCCCGTAGGGCGTGTCGACCTCGACCTCGTCGACGTCGTCGAGGAAGGAGTAGAAGCCCGACCCGCCGTAGACCCCGACGTCGGCGAGCCGCTCGCCGTCCGCCGGCTCGAACCCCCCGGCCGTGGTCACTTCGCCGCGGCCTCGGCGGTGGACGACGACGAGGACGGCGAGGCGGACGTGCCGGACGAGCCGCCGTCGCCCGACGAGGACGACGTCCCGCCGCCGCCCGACGAGGACGACGTCGCGCCGTCGGACGACGTGTCGGACGCCGTCGACGTCGACGAGCCCGTTCCCGACGAGGACCGGCTGTCGGTCTTGTAGAAGCCGCTGCCCTTGAACGAGATGCCCGGCGTGTAGAAGACCTTGCGCAGCGTGCCGGAGCACCGGGGGCACTGGGTCAGGGGGTCGTCGGAGAAGGACTGGACGACCTCGAGCTGCTCTCCGCAGTCCTTGCAGCGGTATTCGTACGTCGGCATGTCGGCTCCGGGGTAGGCGTCCCCCGCAGGGGGATTAGCAGTCGCGGTGTGCGAGTGCCAAAGCGTACCCGGTCGATGCCAGGGCGGCCCATCCGTCGCCGTACCATCGCCGGGTGGTGATCGTCGCCACTCTCGCACCCGTGGGCGCAGCCCTGCTCGTCATCGCCGCCTACCTGCTCGGCACCTTTCCGACCGCACTGCTGGTCACCCGCCACCGGGGCGTCGACCCGACGCAGGCGGGGTCGGGCAACCCGGGGGCCACCAACGTGCTGCGCACCTCCGGCAAGCTGGCCGGCGCCGTGACGCTCGCCGGCGACCTGGCCAAGGGCGCAGCGGCTGCCGGGGTGGGTTGGGCCGTGGGTGGACACGGCCTCGGCGTGGCCTGCGGCGTGGCGGCGGTCGTCGGCCACGTGCTGCCCGCCACCCGCGGGTTCCGGGGTGGCAAGGGCGTGGCCACGGGCGCCGGCATGGCGCTCGTGCTCTACCCGGGTGCCGCCGCGGCGGCCGCGGTCGTCTTCGGCCTCACCGTCGCGGTCTACCGCAAGGCATCGCTGGGCTCGATCGCCGCCGTGTCGACGCTGCCCCTGGGGGTGGCGTTCCGGGGCGCGCCGCCCCTCGAGGTGGCGGCGGTGGCGGTGTGCGCGGCGCTGATCGTCGCCCGGCACCGCGACAACATCGTGCGCCTGGTCCGGGGCACCGAGCCCCGACTCGGCGCCGGCTCGTAGCCCCCCGCCGCCCCGGCGGCGCGCAGTACCCTCGCCGCATGGATGCCGGGCTGCGGCGGCCCCTCTCGTTCGTGGCCGCGGGCCTCGCGCTGGTGGCGCTCGACTTCCGCACCGACCTCCCGGATCTGTTGCCCGATCCGGTCGGTTGGGCGTTGATCGCGCTGGGGGCGTGGGCCCTGGCGCTACGACCCCCCGCGCTGCTCGCCGCCCTCGCCGGCGTCGCCAGCGTGGCGGAGACCGCCCTGCCCTACCGGTACGTGCGGATCGACGCGTTGACGGGTGGCGTCCTCGACGGCGAGGTGGGCGAGATCGGTTCGGCGGTCGACTACTCGGCGGAGCAGCGATGGACGCACGTGTCCGACGCGCGGGCCCTCGCCATCGGCGCCGCGTTCGCGGCCGGTGGCGCAGCGCTCTGGCTGCTCCTCCGGGCCCTCGGTCTCCGGGCGGCCGCCACCGGGGACGGCCGGGCGGCGGGAAGGCTGCGCGTGCTCCGGACGGTCGTGCCGGCCGCCTGGTCGTTGCCCGCGCTCGCGGTCATCGGCGTGGCGATCGCGGGCGACGACGGCTACGACCCCGTGTGGGACGGCCACCTCGAGTATGCCGGCCTCGCCGGCACGCTGGCCCTCGGCTGGCTGGCCGTCCGGTCGGCCCTCGACCGCGACCAGCCGTGGGCGCGGCACCCCGTGCCCTTCCGGCCCTCGCTGTGGGGGTCGAGGTCGTAGCGAGCGGGCCCCCGGGCGCACCGCTGTTCCAGGGATGACGGCCGCCTCACCGGGCACCCCTGGCTGCGTCCTGGCTACGGTTCGGGGCGGGCCGGCGCGCGCCGCCGGATGCGGTCGCTCCGGGCCGCCGCGACGACCTGACACGACAGGAGGTGGATCGTCGGTGACAGACGGTGTGCGCAAGGCAGTCATCCCGGCGGCGGGGCTCGGCACCCGCTTCCTGCCGGCGACGAAGGCGCAGCCCAAGGAGATGCTGCCCGTCGTCGACAAGCCCGCCATCCAGTACGTGGTGGAGGAGGCCGTGCGGGCCGGCATCGACGACATCCTGATCATCACCGGGCGGGGCAAGCGCAGCCTCGAAGACCACTTCGACCGGTCGATCGAGCTCGAGGTGGCGCTCGAGGCGTCGGGCAAGCACGACCTGCTCACCGAGATGCGCGGTCTGGCCGACCTCGCCGACATCCACTACGTGCGCCAGGGCGAGGCGCTCGGCCTGGGCCACGCGGTGTCGGTGACCCGCAAGCACGTGGGCGACGAGCCGTTCATCGTCATGCTCGGCGACGACATCATGGACGAGCGCTCGACGGTGCTCGAGGACATGATCGGCGTGTACGAGCGCACCGGGGCGTCGGTGGTGGCGTTCAAGTCGTTCCCGCTCGACGAGATGTCGTCGTACGGGTGCGCCGACCCCGAGCCCACCGACCAGCCCGGCCTCGTGCGCCTGCGCGGCATCGTCGAGAAGCCGAGGCCCGAGGACGCGCCGTCCGACCTGGCGGTCATGGGCCGCTACCTGTTCACGTCCGAGATCTTCGACGCCATCGACCGCACCAAGCCGGGGGTCGGCGGCGAGATCCAGCTCACCGACGCCATCGCCATCCTGTTGAAGGAGCGGCCCGTCTACGGGTTCGTGTTCGACGAGGGCCGCTTCGACATCGGCAAGAAGCTCGACTACCTGCGGGCCACGGTCGAGCTGGCGCTCGACCGCGACGACCTCGGGCCCGAGTTCCGAGCGTTCCTGGCCGACCTGGTCCGGCAGCGGGGCATCGCCTGAACGGCGGGGCTGGGCGGGTCTCGGTCCGGGCGCGGCCCGGTCCAGCAGCGCGGCGCCGTCGTAGGGTGGACGGGTGATCCCCCTCGACGAGGCCCTCGCCCACGTCCTCGCCCGCTGCGAGCCGCTCGTGCCGGGCCCGGTGCCCGCACTGTCGGCCGCCGGTCTGGTGCTCGCCGGCGACGTCGTGGCGGCCGAGGCCGTGCCCCCGTTCGCCAACACCGCCATGGACGGCTACGCGGTGCGGGCCGCCGACACCGCCGGTGCGCCGGTCGAGCTGCCGGTCGCCGGCGAGGTGGCCGCCGGCCACCCGGCCGACGGCCCGCTGGCCGCGGGCGAGGCGATGCGCATCTTCACGGGCGCGCCCCTGCCGGAGGGCGCCGACGCGGT
>DASTFE010000281.1:0-4717 GCA_035708905.1 Acidimicrobiales bacterium
CATCGCCGGCCGGGTCGCCGGCACGGGCCAGGTGGGCGCCGGCCTGGTGCGACCGCCGCTCGATTGCTTCACCGCCGCCCTCGGGGCGCTGGCCGCCGGTGGCCACGCCGACCGGGGCGGCACCGACCGCGGCGGTGCGCCGGCCGCCGCCCCACCCGAGCCGGCCGCCGGCGGGGCGCAGCCGCCCGTGGCGCCGGCCGCCGGCGGGCCGCAGCCGCCCGCGGCGCCGACCTCCGGGCTGGCCACCTCAGGAGGCGCCGGAGGACCCGCGGGAGGGCGCGCCGGAGGAAGCGCCGCACCCGACGGGCAGGAGTGGCCGTGAAGCCTCCGCCGTTCGCGTACCACCGGCCGGCGACGGTCACCGAGGCCGCCCAGATGCTGGCCGACCTGGGCGACGAGGCCAAGGTCGTCGCCGGCGGCCAGAGCCTGGTCCCGCTGCTGAACTTCCGCCTGGCCGCGCCCGCCCACCTGGTCGACATCAACGACCTCGACGAGCTCGGCCGGCTCGAGCGGCGCGACGGCGCCGTCGAGGTGGGGGCCACGGTGCGCCAGGCCCGGCTGGTCCACGACGGGGACCTGGCGGCGGCGCACCCGCTGCTCGCGGCGACCGCCCGGTGGATCGCCCACCCGGTGATCCGCAACCGCGGCACCGTGTGCGGCTCGCTGGCCCACGCCGACCCGGCCGCCGAGCTGCCCGCTGTGCTCGCCCTGCTCGGGGGCGAGGTCGAGGCGGTGGCCTGGCGCGCCGGCGCGCTGGCCGCCCGGCGGGTGGCCGCAGCCGACCTGTACCTCGGACCGCTGCAGACCAGCCTCGACGCCGACGAGCTGGTGGTGTCCGCCACGTTCCCGGCCCTCGCGGCCGGCACCGGCTGGGCGGTCGACGAGCTGGCCCGCCGCCACGGCGACTTCGCGCTCGCCGGGGTCGCGCTCACCGTCTCGGTCGACGGCGACGGCGCGCCCACCGCGGCCCGGGCGGCGTACATGTCGTGCGCCCCCACGCCGGTGGTGCTCGACCTCGGCCCGGCGGTGGCCGGCCGGCGCGGGGACCGGCGCGACCTCGGCGAGCTCCGCGACCTCGTGTCCTCCGCACTGGCGCCCACCGACGACATCCACGCCACGGCCGAGTACCGGCGGCACCTCGCCGCCACGCTCACCGCGCGGGCGCTGGAGCGGGCGCTCGCCCGGGCCCGCGCCGGCACGGGCGCAGCCGACCGCACCTCCGAGGTCCCGGCATGACCTGGTCACCCCTCCGGGGCCCGAGGCTGCCTCGAGGCAATGGCGGTCGCTGGAGCCAGCCGGAGGCGATGGCGGTCGGGGGCCGACGGTCAGTGCCTCGGCGCCGTCGCGGCGACCGCCATTGCCTCGCCGAGGGAGGGGTCGAGGGATGAGCGAGTGCCTCGCCGAGGGAGGGGTGCAGGGATGAGCGAGCCCGCGCCGAGCACGGCGGCCGACCGGCACGAGGTGGTCGTGACGGTCAACGGCGTCGCCCGCGCCGCCCGGGTGCCGGCGCGCCGCCTGCTGTCCGACCTGCTGCGGCACGATCTCCGGCTCACCGGCACCCACGTGGGCTGCGAGCACGGGGTGTGCGGCGCCTGCACCGTGCTGCTCGACGGCGAGCCCGTGAGGTCGTGCCTCACCTTCGCCGTCATGGTCGACGGCGCCGCCATCACGACGGTCGAGGGGCTGGCCGGTCCCGATGGCGAGCTGGGGCCGGTGCAGCGTGCCTTCCGCGAGTGCCACGGCCTGCAGTGCGGGTTCTGCACCCCCGGGTTCCTGCTGCTCGCCACCGACCTGCTCGCCCGCCGGCCCGACCCGACCGACGACGAGATCGCCGACGCGCTGGGCGGCAACCTGTGCCGCTGCACCGGCTACGTCAACATCGTCCGCTCGGTCCGGCGGGCCGCGGCGCTGGCGGCCGCCAGCCCGCCCGCTGCCCCGGGCGATCCCGACCGCCGGGACGGCCCCGACGCCGCCGACGGGCCGGGGGCCGTGCCGTGACCACCCGCTGGTTCGGCGAGAAGGTCGAGCGCCGCGAGGACGAGCGCCTGCTCAGGGGCGCGGGCCGCTTCCTCGACGACGCCGGCCACGACGCCTTGGCCGTCGCCTTCGTGCGCAGCCCGCACGCCCACGCCCGCATCCGCGGCATCGACGCGGGCGCCGCCCTCGACGTCGAGGGCCTCGTCGCCGTCTACACCTGGGACGACCTGCCCGGGCGGCTGGCCGACCCGCTGCCCCTGCTGATCCCGCACCCCGACCTGACCCATCCCCGCACCCAGCACGCCCTCGCCCGCGGCGAGGTGAACCACGTGGGCGAGGCGGTCGCCATGGTGGTGGCGGTCGACCGCTACGTGGCCGAGGACGCCGCCGACCGGGTCGTCGTCGACTACGAGCCCCTGCCCGCCGTCGTCGGCATCGACGCCGCCCGGTCGGCCGAGCACCTGGTGCACCCCGACGTGCCGGGCAACGTGGCCGCCGTGACCACCCAGGAGATGGGCGACGCCCGGGCCGCCATCGCCGCCGCGCCCCGGGTGCTCGAGCTCGACCTGGCCATGGAGCGCTCGCTGTCGTCGCCGCTCGAGGGCCGGGGCGTCCACGCCCGCTGGGACGCCGACGACGGGCGGCTGCGCGTGCGCACCTCGACCCAGACGTCGACGGGGGTGCGGGCCGCGGTCGCCAACATCCTCGGCCTGCCGGACGTGGCGGTCGAGGTCGTCACCCCCGACGTCGGCGGCGGGTTCGGCACCAAGGTCGTGCACCCGTACCCCGAGGAGGTGCTGGTTCCGTGGGCGGCGCGGTTGCTGGGCCGCGAGGTGAAGTGGGTCGAGGACCGCTTCGAGCACTTCGTGTCCGCCACCCACGAGCGGGGCCAGCAGCACCACGTGCGGGTGGGGTTCGACGACGAGGGCACGATCCTGGGGCTCGAGGTCGAGTTCTGGCACGACACCGGGGCCTACGCCCCCTACGGCATCGTGCTGCCCATCATCACCGCCACCCAGCTGCCCGGCCCCTACCGCCACCGCCACTACCGGGTCACCTTCACGTCGCTCTACACCAACACCGTGACCTGCACGCCCTACCGGGGCGCGGGCCGGCCGCAGGGCTGCTTCGTCATGGAGCGCACGATCGACCGCATCGCCGAGCACCTCGGCCTCGACCGGGCCGACGTGCGGGCCCGCAACCTGATCGGGCCCGACGAGTTCCCGTACGACTTCGGGATGACGTTCCAGGACGGGCGCCCGCTGATCTACGACTCGGGCGACTACCCGGCGCTGCTGGCCCGGGTGCGCGAGCTGGTGGGCTGGGACGGCTTCGCCGCCGAGCGCGAGGCCGCCGCCGACGGCCGGCGCCTGGGCATCGGTCTCGCCTGCTACGTCGAGGGCACGGGCGTCGGCCCCTACGAGGGCGGGCACGTGCACGTCGAGACGAACGGCCGGGTCATGGTGGCCACCGGGCTCACCTCGCAGGGCCAGGGGCACGAGACGGTGTTCGCCCAGATCGTGGCCGACGAGCTGGGCGTCGACGTGGCCGACGTGTACGTGACCACGGGCGACACCCGGCGGTTCCCGTACGCGGTCGGCACCTACGCCAGCCGGGCGGCGGTGATGAGCGGCAACGCGGTTGCGCTGGCCGCCCGGGCCGTGCGGGCCAAGGCCATCCGCATCGCCGCCGACGCCCTCGAAGCGGCGGCCGAGGACCTTGACATCGAGTCCGGGGTTGTGCACGTGCGGGGCACGCCGGCGCGGGGCATCCCGCTCTCGCAGGTGGCGGTCCTGTCCAATCCGCTGCGGTACTCGTTCTCCGAAGAGGCGCAGGCCGCCACCCAGTTCGCCGCCCCGGCCGACCCCGATGTGCCGCCCGTGCCCGACGGCGACGAGCCCGGCCTCGAGGCCCGGGAGTACTACTCGCCCGTGCGCTCGACGTTCGCCGCCGGGATGCACGCCGCCGTGGTGGCGGTCGACCCCGACACGGGCGCGGTCGACGTCGTGCGCTACGCGGTGGTGCACGACTGCGGCCCGCTGGTCAACCCCATGCTCGTCGAGGGCCAGATCCAGGGTGGCGTGGCCCAGGGCGTGGCGGGGGCGCTCTACGAGCGCATGGCGTACGACGACGCCGGCAACCTGTGCAACGCCAGCTTCATGGACTTCCTCATGCCGTACCTCAGCGAGGTGCCCACGCCGACGATCGCCCACCTCGAGACCCCGTCGCCGCTGAACCCGCTGGGGATCAAGGGCGCGGGCGAGGCCGGGGTGATCCCCGGCTCGGCGTGCCTGGCCGCGGCCATCGAGGACGCGGTGGGGGTGCGCATCGACCGGATGCCCATCTCGCCGCCCGAGCTGTGGGAGGCGCTGGCCGCTCGTGCGCCCGACGTGAGGGCGGGCACATGAGGACGAGCTTCCCCGTGGACGCTCCGCCCGAGGCGTGGGCGGCGCTGGCCGACCCGACCCGGCTCGTGGCCGCCCTCCCCGGCTGCCGGTCGGTGACCCACGGCGGCGGGGAAGGGGGCGGCCGCTCCCGCCCCCGCGCCGACGGCGGCGTGGGCGGCGCGGGTGGCATGAGTGACCAGGGCCGTGACGACCCGCCCGGCGGCCCGGGCGGGCCAACGCTGCACCTGGTGACCGAAGTGGCGGTGGCCTCGGTGCGGGGCCTGTGGTCCGGCACGGTCGTGCGGCTCGGCGCGGCCGCGGTGCGCGTGCGGGGCTCGGGCGTGCCCGGCACC
>DASTFE010000282.1:0-8392 GCA_035708905.1 Acidimicrobiales bacterium
CGGCGATGCCCAGCACGTTGCGGGCGTACTCGATGACGACGTGCTGGAACCCGCCGCACGTGCCCAGCAGCGGCACGTCGTGCCGGCGCGCGTGCTCGATGGCCCGCAGGGCGCCCTCCATGCTGCGGTACGGGCTGCCCGGTGCGACCAGCAGGCCGCCGAAGCGGGCGAGGTCGCGGGCGGCGTCGACCACGTCGACCGTCGACACCCACGCCGCCTCGACCGCGATGCCCAGCGCGGCCGCCGCGTGGCCGAGGGCGTCGTCGGTGGCGACGTGGGTCTCGTTGCCGGGGTCGTGCTCGCCGATGATGCCGATGGTCGTCATCGCCGTAGCATCGGGCCGGCACCGGCACCGCTCCAGCGGGTTTCGCGCCCCTGGCGGCGCCCGGTCGACCGCGGCCTCAGGCCGGCACCCGGCAGTCCCAGGTCAGGTACTGGTAGCCCGGCTCGATGCCGATGCGCGTCGAGATGGCCCGATCGGCGACCACGACGAGCTCGTCCGCCCCGTGGGCCCGGGCGCCGGCCAGGATGTCGGGCACGTCGAACTCGCCTGCCCACTCGCTCCACGGGTTCCCACCCGAGGCGACGGCGTCGGCCAGCTCCTCGGTGCACAGCAGGGTGGTGTCGAAGCCGGTGTCGCGCAGGCGACCCGTCAGGTCGAAGCCGAACCGCCAGAAGACCGGCGTGTGATCGCCGTGGAACTCGGGCTCTGTCGGCGGCGCGGTGCGGGCCTGCAGCACGGGTACCTGCAGCAGCAGGTGCCCGCCCGGCGCGACGACCCGGTGCAGCTCGGCCAACGCCTTGTCGGTGTCGGGCACGTGCTCGAGCACGTGGGCGCACAGCATCACGTCGACGCTGTCGTCGGGCAGGTCGATGTTCTGCAGGTCGAGGCGCAGGTTGCCGGCGTGGGCGCGGAGGTCGTAGTCGCTCGTGCGGTAGAAGAACCACGTGCCCATGGCGGCGCGGTAACCCTCGCCCATGCGCGGGCTGCACTCGATCACCCGCAGTGCGGTGTGCAGCTCGACTCGCTGCGCCAGGCACCAGTGCAGGAACCGGTCGCGCCCGTTGCTGCCGCAGTGGGGGCACAGGGCCAGCTCGACGTGCGCGGTGCCGTCGAACGCCGGGCCCTGCCACCGGCACACGTTGCACAACACGCCCGTGCCCTCGGACAACGGCACCCACGGGGGGATGTCGACGTCCGGGCCCGCCGGCGCAGGCGCGGGTGGTGCCGCGGCCCCCGGGGCCGGCGGGAGGTCGGGCCCCAGCACCCGGCGCCCCAGGCGCCCGGCCCGCCGGTAGGCGGTGAAGGCCAGGCTGCGGGCCCTGGCCCGGACGTCCTCGGTCAGCGCCCGGCGGCGCAGGGCGGGCTCGTCGTCGGTCATCACGTCCACGTCAGTCCTCGTCGTCGGCGGCCACCCCGTGGGCGGCCAGCAGCTCGTGGGCAGCGGTGGTGGGCGAGAGGCGGCCGGCCCGGACCTCGCCCTCGACGTCGGCCAGGCGCTTGGCCACGGCCTCGTCGCGTCGGAAGGTGTCGACCAGGCGCTCGCTGACCTCGGTCCACATCCAGGCGACGGCCTGCGTCGACCGCAGCCGGTCGAGGCCGCCACCCTCGCGGAGGTGCGCCGCGAAGCGCTCGATGTCGGACCACACGGCGTCGACGCCGGTGCCCTCGACCGCGCTGGCGAGCAGCACCGGCACCGTCCACCCCGGGTGCTTGGGGCGCAGCAGGTGCACGGCGTGACGGTAGTCGGCGGCCGCCCGCCGGGCCGCGGGCAGCAGGTCGCCGTCGGCCTTGTTGACCACGACGACGTCGGCCAGCTCCATGATCCCGCGCTTGATGCCCTGCAGCTCGTCGCCGCCGCCCGGCGCCGCCAGCAGGACGAAGCAGTCGACCATGTCGGCGACCGCGGTCTCGGACTGGCCGACGCCGACGGTCTCGACCAGCACGACGTCGAACCCCGCCGCCTCGCACAGCAGCGCCGCCTCGCGGGTGCGGCGGGCCACCCCGCCGAGCGTGCCGCCCGACGGCGAGGGCCGGATGAACGCCGCCGGGTCGCGGCCCAGGCGCTCCATGCGGGTCTTGTCGCCCATGATCGACCCCCCGCTACGGCGGCTCGACGGGTCGACCGCCAGCACCGCCACGCGGCGGCCGCCCGCCGTCAGGTGCGAGCCGAGCTCGTCGATGAACGTCGACTTGCCGGCACCGGGTGTGCCGCTGATGCCGACCCGCACCGCCCGGCCGGTGGCGTCGAGCACGGCGTCGAGCAACGCTGCCGCCTCGGCACGCTGGTCTCGGCGCGTCGACTCGACCAGGGTGATCGAGCGCGCCAGCGCCCGGCGGTCACCGCTGCGCACCAGATCGGCCAGCTCGGCGGTCGAGGCGGTCACGACCGGGGGCGCCGGCCCGAGCCACGGCGGCGCGGGGCGCACGTGCCCCGCAGTGGGGCAGGCCGAGCAGGGCCGCGAGCGGGGCGACGCGTGGCCGGCGGGGTCATCCCGGCGAGTCTACGGCGTGCCAGTGGGGTGGCTCGCAACACGGCGCCGGCAACCGCCGAGCGTTACGAGCCGCCCCACTCGGCTCCCGTCGCGTCGCCGGGGAGCGGGCCCGGTGCCGGCGGCGTGACCGCCCGCGACCGGCGGTGCCACGGGGCCGTGAGGCCGGCGCCGGCCACGTCGACGAGCAGGAAGGCGAGGCGGCTGCCGACCGCCACCGTGGCGCCGACCCCCGCCGGCAGGCCGCAGGAGGCGACGAAGACCGCTTCGCGCACGCCCGCGCCCGCCGGCACCGGGACGGCCACGAAGCCGGCGACCCACGACAGCGTCGCGGCGATGCCGATGCGCAGCAGCGGCGGATCGGCCACCAGGGCCCGCGCCGTGCACCACGTGGCCGCCCAGATGAGCAGCCAGGCCGGGACGTAGGCGGCGACGAGCCCGATGCTGTCGCGCCAGGGCGGCACCACGACGTCGGCGCCGCGATCGGTGAGGCGCACCAGCAGGCGGCGCGCCAGCCCCAGCACGCGCGGGTGCAGGGCGGCCAGCCCGACCGGCAGCAGCGCCAGCAGCGCGAGGGCGCCCGGTGACTCGGACTGCTCGGCGAGGTCGAGGGGCACGAGCGCGGTCGCCACCACCAGCCCGGCCAGGTACAGGGCGGCGAGCGACAGGCCGACGCTGGGGTAGGCGCGGCGGCGGGGCACGCCGCCTCGCCGGGCCAGCTCGCCGCGCCCCAGCACCGGCCACACCCCGCCCGGCACGTACTTGCCGATCTCGCCCGCGTAGTACCAGGCGATCGTCCGGCGGCCGGACGGCTCGGCCCCGAGCAGGCGCATCGCCCGCTGCCAGCAGGCGGCGATCCAGGTCATCGCCGCCCCGGCGAGCACGACGGCCGCCACGAGCCAGCCGAGCGACGCGCCGGCCACGGCGTCGCGCACCTCGGCCCACTGCGACGCCATCCGCTGGACCACGAAGCCCACGCAGGTGAGCCCGATGACCGCCCCCGCCAGCGCGCTGGCGGCCACCGCACGCCGGCCCGGTCGTGGTGCCTGGCCGGGTGCCGTGGCGTCGTCACCCGGCGAGGGCGTGGCGGGCGGCGTCGGGCTGTCGGGTGGCACCCCGGTCATTGTGTCGGATCCGGTGGTGCCCGGCGCCGCCCTGGCCCGGCCGGCTGACCGTTGCCCGCGCAACGGTGCGTATACCGGTACCGTCCCAGCGTGAAGTGACCTCTACCCGTGACCGCCCGGAGCAGCGCACGGTGACCGCACGCACGCCCACCGGGAACATCTACGACAAGTACAGCTCCCGCAACCCGATCGAGCGCAGGCTCGTGGCGGGGTTCTTCGATGCGCTCGAGAGGTCGCTGCCGGACGAGCCACCCACCTCGGTGCTCGAGGTCGGGGTGGGCGAGGGCGAGGTGAGCTCGCGCCTGCGGTCGCGCTACCGGGGCGCGTCGATCGTCGGGGTCGACCTGCCCGATCCCGACCTGGCGGCCGACTGGCGCGAGCGAGGTCTCGTCGGCCTGTTCGCGGACATCGGTGCGCTGCCGTTCCCGGCCGGGGCGTTCGACCTGATCCTCGCGATCGAGGTGCTCGAGCACGTCCCCGATCCGCCGAAGGCGCTCGCCGAGCTGGCCCGGCTCGGCCGGGGCCACCTCGTCCTGTCGGTGCCGCACGAGCCGGTGTGGCGCCTGGCCAACATGGCGCGCGGCAAGTACCTCGGGGCGCTCGGCAACACGCCCGGCCACGTCCAGCACTGGTCACGGCGGGGCTTCGCGCGCCTGGTCGCCTCCCGGTTCGAGGTGCTCGCCGTGCGGACGCCCTTCCCCTGGACGATGGTCAGCGCCCGCATCCGCTGACCCGCACCTGCGTCCCGGTCGGCCCGGCCGCTCTGGTTCCCGGGATCAGGCCGCGCTCGCGGGCGAGCGCAGCAGGGCGAGCACCTTGCCGGCCGCGGCGGGGATGTTGGTCCCCGGGCCGAAGATGGCGGCCACGCCCGCCCGGCGCAGCGCGTCGTGGTCCTGCGGGGGGATGACGCCGCCGCACACGACCACGACGTCGTCGGCCCCCGCCGCCTTCAGCTCGTCGACGAGCTGGGGCACGAGCGTGAGGTGGCCGGCGGCCTGGCTCGACACGCCGACCACGTGGACGTCGTTGTCGACGGCGTCGCGGGCGACCTCGGCGGGGGTCTGGAACAGCGGGCCGACGTCGACGTCGAAGCCGAGATCGGCGAACGCCGTGGCGATGACCTTGGCGCCCCGGTCGTGGCCGTCCTGGCCCATCTTCACGACCAGCAGCCGGGGGCGGCGACCCTCGGCGTCGGCGAAGGCCTCGACGTCGGCCCGCACCGCGGCGAAGGCGTCGTCGCCCTCGTAGGCGGCGCCGTAGACCCCGTGGATCGAGCGGATCTCGGCCTTGTGCCGCCCGAACACCTGCTCGATCGCGTCGCTCATCTCGCCGACCGTGGCCCGGGCCCGGGCGGCGTCGATGCACAGCGCCAGCAGGTTGGCGTCGCCGGCCGCGCCCTCGGTCAGGCGGCGCAGCGCGTCGCGGCAGGCCTGCTCGTCGCGCTCGGCCCGCACGCGCTCGAGCCGGGCGATCTGCCGCCGGCGCACGTCGGTGTTGTCGATCGCCAGCACGTCGACGTGCTCGGGATCGGCGGGCTGGTACTTGTTCACGCCGACGATCACCTCGTCGCCGCGGTCGATGCGGGCCTGGCGCCGGGCGGCCGACTCCTCGATGCGCAGCTTGGGCATGCCCGACGCGACCGCCCGGGTCATGCCGCCCATCTGCTCGACCTCCTCGATCAGCGCCCACGCCTCGGCGGCCAGCCGGTCGGTCAGCCACTCGACGTAGTAGCTGCCGGCCAGCGGGTCGACCACCCTCGGGATGCCGGTCTCCTCGGCCAGCACGAGCTGGGTGTTGCGGGCGATGCGGGCGGAGAAGTCGGTGGGCAGGCCCAGCGCCTCGTCGAAGCTGTTGGTGTGCAGGCTCTGCGTGCCGCCCAGCACGGCGGCCATCGCCTCGACGGCCGTGCGCACGATGTTGTTGTAGGGGTCCTGCTCGGTGAGCGACACACCGCTGGTCTGGCAGTGCGTGCGCAGCATCGCCGAGCGGGGGTCCTCGGGGTCGAACTGCGAGACGACGCGGTGCCACAGCCGGCGGGCCGCCCGCAGCTTGGCCACCTCCATGAAGAAGTTCATGCCGATGGCGAAGAAGAACGACAGGCGACCGGCGAAGCGGTCGATGTCGAGGCCGCGGCCGAGCGCGTAGCGCACGTACTCGAGGCCGTCGGCGATGGTGAAGGCCAGCTCCTGCACGGCCGTCGCCCCGGCCTCCTGCATGTGGTAGCCGGAGATCGAGATCGAGTTGAACCGGGGCATGTGGTGCGCCGTGTGCTCGATGATGTCGGCCACGATCCGCATGCTGGGGTCGGGCGGGTAGATGTAGGTGTTGCGGACCATGAACTCCTTGAGGATGTCGTTCTGGATGGTGCCGCTGAGCCGGGACCGGTCGACGCCCTGCTCCTCGCCGGCCACGATGAACGCGGCCAGGCAGGGCAGCACCGCCCCGTTCATGGTCATCGAGACCGACATCTTCTCGAGGGGGATCTGGTCGAAGAGGATCTTCACGTCCTCGACCGAGTCGATGGCCACCCCCGCCTTGCCGACGTCGCCCACGACCCGGGGGTGGTCGCTGTCGTAGCCCCGGTGGGTGGCCAGGTCGAAGGCGACCGACAGGCCCATCTGCCCGGCCGCCAGGTTCCGGCGGTAGAAGGCGTTGGACTCCTCGGCGGTGGAGAAGCCGGCGTACTGGCGGATCGTCCACGGCCGGTTGGCGTACATCGTGGCGCGCACGCCCCGGGTGAAGGGGGCGAAGCCGGGCAGGCTGTCGAGGCCCTCGACACCCGCCAGGTCGCCCGCCGTGTAGAGCGGCTTGACGTCGATGCCCTCGGGCGTGTGCCACGTCAGGCTGTCCGGGTCGTCGCCCTTCAGGTCCTTGCCGGCGAGGCGCCGCCAGTCGTCGAGGTCGGGCGTGTCGCTCACGCGCGGAAGCCTAGGAAACCGCGTCTGCGAGCGCGAAGTTTCGGCTAGACCGTTGAGCCGTGGTGAACGCTGGGGAACGGGCAGGTGTCACTGCAGCCGACGTCCCGGTCGACGTCGAGGGCCAACCCGTCGTCGGGGTCACGGTGCCGACGCTCGCCGCGCCGTCCAGCGCGCACGAGCCCTGGATCCGGGTGCTCGCGCTCGACGCCGCGGTGCTGGTGGGGCTGGCCGGGGTGGCCATCACCCAGCCGCTGCTCGAGCTGCTCGGCGACAACCCCACGTTCTTCGTGGCCGGGCGGTACGAGCCGCACCAGATCGTCGCGCTGGCGCTCACGGTCGCGTTCGTGCCGCCGGTGCTGGTCTTCCTGGCCACCGTCGTGCCGGGCGTCGCGGCGCGCCGTCTGTCCCGTCCTGCGCACGGCGTCGGGGTCGGCGCCCTCGCGGCCCTGCTCGCGCTCATGCTGTGCCGGACGGCCCGCATCGACGGCGTGGTCTACGTCGTGCCCGCGGCCGTGCTGGCCGGGGCCGCGGTCGCGGTCGCAGAGTGGCGCTCGGCCCTGTTCCGTCGGTTCCTCGGCTACCTGGCCGCCGGCAACGTCGCCTTCGTGGCGTTGTTCCTGGTGGCCAGCCCGGTCGCCGACCTCGTCCGCCGCCCTGCGGTCGGTGGGCAGGAGGGCGCGGTGGTGGTGCCGGCCCTCGCCGGGCCGGTGCTGCTGATCGTCCTGGACGAGATGCCCGTGACCACGCTCATGCGGGCGGACGGCACCATCAACGACACCCGCTATCCCAACTTCGCTCGCCTCGCCGAGCACAGCACCTGGTTCCGCAACGCCGCGTCCGAGTCGCGCACCACGTTCGTGTCGACGCCCTCGATCCTGTCGGGACGCCGGGCCGGCGATCACGACCTGCCGATCCTCGAGGAGCACCCCCGCAACCTCTTCACCCTCTTCGGCGACCGCTACCCGGTCAGCCGCTACGAGATCGTCACCGACATGTGCCCCCCGGACGTGTGCGAACCGCCGCCAGCGGGGTCGTTCCGGGGCCTGCTCGACGACGTCGCGCTCGTGTACCAGCACCGGGTGCTGCCGCCCGACTGGCGCACCGGGCTGCCGACGATCGAGGCGGGATGGGGCGACTTCGGGGCGTCGACGGCCGGTGAGCCCGGGCCGGTGGTGCCCGAGACACCGAGCACCACGACCGAGCGGAACCCGATGGCGCGGGTCGACGAGTTCACCAAGGAGGAGCGCAGCCGGCCCGGGCAGATGGCGGCGCTGCGGCAGGTCGTGGCCGGCATCGACGCCGACCCGTCGGTCAACGTGGTCCACGTGGTGCTGCCGCACCACCCCTACGTGCTCACGCCGTGGGGCGAGGGCGCCATGACCCACACCTGGATGCCCGACGAGGTCGCCGAGGGCTCGAACATGCTGCCGCCGGTCGACGACCCCGGCTACGAGTTCGCGTTCCAGCAGGTGTACCCGCTGCAGTCGATGCAGATCGGCGCCGTCGACACGGTCATCGGCGAGACCATCGACCACCTCGAGGCCACGGGGGCGTGGGACGACGCCCTGGTGGTCGTCACCTCCGACCACGGGATCGACACCACGGCGCCGGGCTTCGGCCGGTACGAGGACGACACCAACACCGACGAGCTGTTCCGCATCCCGCTGTTCGTCAAGGCGCCCGGCCAGACGACCGGGCAGATCGACGACGCGCCCGCCTCGACGGTCGACATCCTCCCCACGATCGTCGACCTGCTGGGCATCGAGACCGACTGGCGGTTCGAGGGTCACTCGCTGGTCGACGGCAGCGAGCCGACGATCGACCGCTACGTCACGACCGACGTCGACGCGGCGATCG
>DASTFE010000283.1:0-8891 GCA_035708905.1 Acidimicrobiales bacterium
GGTCGGCCCCTCCCCCAGCCGGTGTCGCACCGTCGCCAGCGCAGCGTCCGCGATGGCGCACGCGGCGGCCAGCCGCGCCACCTCGCCCGCGTCCTTGACCTGGCGCAGGTTCTCGACGAGGCCCTCGGTGGCCACCATCTCGGTGCCCTCGAACCACTCGGTGGCGAACCGCCGCTGCTGGGCCCAGGTCACCGCCTCGGCTTCGAGCCCGAGGCGCGCCACCCCGCTCACCGCCCCGGCGAGCAGGCCGCGCTGCTCGTCGCGGGTGCGGCCGATCTCGACGCGGGCCGCCACCCCCGCGGCCCCGAGCTGGGCCGCCACCTGGTCGCGGTACCGGCCGTCGGTCACGAACACCAGATCGTCGTGGGTGACCAGCAGCAGCGCCGCCGACCCGGTGAAGCCCGTGAGGTAGCGGACGTTGGTCAGGTCGGTCACCAGCAGGGCGTCGCAGCCGGCCTCGTCGAGACGGGCGCGCAGCCGCACCGGCCGGTCGGCGACGTCCATGGGCGCGAGGGAGGCGCGGTCGAAGCTCACGGCGGCAGGATACGGCGCCACCGCCGCCCGGCCCCAGGGGGGTGGCCGGTCAGGCGGCGAGCAGGCGAGCCACCGCGGTGACCGCCAGCACGTAGCCGTACCCACCGAGGCCGGCGATGGTGCCGGTGGCCACCGGTGACACAACCGACGTGTGGCGCCACGGCTCGCGCCCCGCGGGGTTCGACAGGTGCACCTCGACGACCGGCCCGGGGAAGGCCGCCAGCGCATCGTGGATCGCCCAGGCGTAGTGGGTGAAGGCCCCGGGGTTGATGACGATCGCCGCGCACCGGCCCCGGGCGGCCTGGATGGCGTCGACGATCTCGCCCTCGTGGTTCGACTGGAGGTGCTCGAGCGCCAGCCCCGCCTCGTCGGCCGCCCGGCGGGCGGCGGCGACGTGGTCGTCGAGGGTCGCCGTGCCGTACACGTCGGGCTCGCGCTCGCCCAGCAGGTTGAGGTTGGGCCCGTTGACCAGCAGCACGGGGCCGGGCGACGCGGCGCGGCTCATGCCCGTCCCGCCATGGCGCCGAGCGCGGCGCCGGCGTCGTCGGGGTCGACGCCCGTGACGACCTCGACGCCGTCGGGGCCGTCGAGCACGAACGTGAGCCCGTCCACCGCCTTCTTGTCGCGGGCCATGAGCGTCAGCAGCTCGCCGTGGTCGACGCCCTCGGGCAGCGCCGTGCGCAGCCCGTACGCCTCGGTCACCCGGCGGTGCTCGGCCACCCGGGCGCCGTCGATCCGCCCCAGCCGGTGCGCCAGCACGGCCGCGTAGACCAGCCCCACCGCCACCGCCTCGCCGTGCCGCAGGTCGTAGCGGCCGGCGGTCTCGAGGGCGTGCGCCAGGGTGTGGCCGTAGTTGAGGGTGGCGCGGCCCCGGGTGCTGGACGGGTCCTCGCGCTCGTCGGCGGCCACGACCTCGGCCTTGATGCGCACGCAGGCCGCGATGCGCTCGGTCAGCGGCAGGGCGAGCAGGTCGTCGCCGGTGAGGAAGTGGTACTTGGCCATCTCGCCCAGGCCGCTGCGCCGCTCGCGCTCGGGCAGCGTCGCCAACGCGTCGGTGTCGCACAGCACGGCCCGGGGCTGCCAGAAGGCGCCGACCAGGTTCTTGCCCTCCGGCAGGTTGACGCCCGTCTTGCCGCCGACCGCCGCGTCGACCATGCCCAGCAGCGTCGTGGGCACGTGCACCACGCCGACGCCCCGGTGGTAGACCGCGGCGGCGAAGCCGGCGACGTCGGTGACCAGCCCGCCGCCCACGGCCACCACCTGGTCGGCCCGGGTGAGCCCCCACCGCGACCAGGCGCGGCAGAGCTGCTCGACGGTGGCCAGCGACTTGGCCTGCTCGCCGTCGCCGATGGTGAACACCTCGTGCTCGCGCCCCACCTCGATCGGCAGGTCGATGCCCGCCTGGGTGACCACCGCCACCCGCCGCGCCGTCGGCGGCAGCAGGTCGGCGAGGCGCGACCGCACGCCCGCCCCCACGACCACCGGGTACGACCCGCCCCCGGCCCGCACGACCACGGTGACGGCGCTCACCCCCCGATCGCCGGCCGCGCCGGCGACGCCCAGCGCGCCGGAGACCAGGTCGGCGATGTGGCGGGCGAGCGCCCGCTTGGGCTTGTCGTCGCCGACGTGGAACGGCTCGACGTCGACCGCCACGTCGGCGACCTGCTCGTAGAGCGGGGCGCGCTCGGCCAGCAGGCGAGTCAGCGTCGCCTCGGCGTCGCCGGCCAGCAGCGGGCGGTGGGTCGGGTCGGTGCGCCCGGCGAGGAACCCCGCCGACGCCCGCAGCCACACCACGAACGCCCCGGACGCGGCGAGCGCGGCGCGGTTGGCCTCGCCGATCACCACACCCCCGCCGGCGGCGACGACCAGCGGCGTCGGGCGGCCCAGCAGGTCGGCGAGCACCTCGGCCTCGACGGCGCGGAACCCGTCCTCGCCCATGTCGCGGAAGACGGCGGGGATCGGCCGCCCGGTGCGCAGCTCGACATGCTCGTCGACGTCGGCGAAGGGCCGCTGCAGCTCCTTGGCCAGCCGCCGGCCCACGGTGCTCTTGCCCACGCCCATCAGGCCGACGAGGACCACGTGGCGCCCGGCGCTCGCTGCACCCATCGTCAGCGGACCCCGATCCCTAGAGCGTCGCCTCGAAGGCGGACTTGTTGCGCACGACCTCGTCGAGCGAGTCGCCCCCGAACTTGCGGAGCGCCTCGCCGGCCAGCACCAGCGCCGTCATCGTCTCGGCCACCACGCCCATGGCCGGCACGGCGGTGACGTCGGTGCGCTCCTTGAAGCTGACCGTCTCCTCCTTGGTCACGACGTCGACGGTCGTGAGCACCGGGCGGTTGAGCGTGGCCAGCGGCTTCATGGCGACCCGGCACACGACCAGCCCGCCGGTGGACATGCCCCCCTCGACGCCGCCGGCGAGCGTGGAGGTGCGGCGGTAGCGCCGGTCGCCAGGATCCCAGGTGATGGGATCGTGGGCCGCGCTGCCCGGCCGGCCGGCCACCTCGAACCCGTCGCCGATCTCGACCGCCTTCACGGCCTGGATGCTCATCAGCGCCTGGGCGAGGAGGCCGTCCAGCCGGCGGTCCCAGTGCACGTGGCTGCCGAGGCCGACCGGCACCCCGTAGGCCAGCACCTCGACCACCCCGCCCAGGCTGTCGCCCTGCTTGGCGACCGCCTTGATCTCGTCGACCATCGCCTGCTCGGCGGCTGCGTCGAAGCAGCGCAGGTCGGAGGCGTCCACCCGCTCGAGGTCGGACGGCTGCGGGCGCTCGGTCGACTTCGACCGCACCGAACCCATCTGGACGACATGCGAGATCACCTGGACACCCAGGTGACCGAGCAGGTTCTTGGCCAGCGCACCGGCGGCCACCCGGGCCGCGGTCTCGCGCGCCGAGGCCCGCTCGAGCACGTCGCGGGCGTCGCTGAACCCGTACTTCTGCATGCCGGCGAGGTCGGCGTGGCCGGGCCGGGGCTGGGTGAGGGGCGCCTTGGTGGCGCCCGGCTCGACGGCCATCTCGTCGTGCCACTTGTCGGAGCGGTGCCATTCGGTGTTCGCGATCTCGACCGCCACCGGCGAGCCCAGCGTGCGGCCGTGGCGCACCCCGCCGACGATCGTGATCTCGTCCTGCTCGAACCGCATGCGGGGGCCGCGCCCGTAGCCGAGGCGCCGGCGGGCCAGCTCGCGGCCGATGTCGTCCACCGTCACCGGCAGGCCGGCGGGCAGCCCCTCGACCACGACGACGAGGGCGCGGCCGTGGGACTCGCCTGCGGTGAGGAACCGGAGCACGTCGCGACGATACCGGCCGGCCTGCCACGGCCCGGAACCCGTTGCCGCCTGGACGGTTGGCCGGGCCGCTTCGCCCGGTCGCCACCGAGCGTCACAGGGCGGCCAGCACCACCAGCAGGCCGCCGGCGGCGACCGCCGGGCCGAACGGGAACGGGTGGTTGCGGCCCCGCACCACCACCAGCACGAGGCCCACCGCCGATCCCGCCAGGCCGGCCAGCAGCGCGGCGTTGACCACGCCCTGCACCGGTGTCAGCAGCGGGTGGTCGGCCCGCCAGGCGGCCCAGCCCGCCGCGGCGCCCACCACCGTGGCGAGCCGCACGTCGCCGAAGCCCAGGGCCCGGGGCGACAGGAGGTGGAGCACGAGCAGGAACCCGCCGTAGGCCGCGGCGCCGACCGCAGCCCCCGCCAGCCGCCGGCCGGGGCCGTCCACCACCGCCACGAGGACGAGGCCGCCCGCCAGGGCGGCTGCGGTCGCGTAGACGAACCGGGTGGGGATGCGCATGACCGCCAGGTCGACGACCGACATCGCCACCAGACCGGCAGCCAGGCACAGCACGGGGACCAGGGCGACCGACCAGCCGACCGCCGCAGCGCACAGCCCGAAGACCAGGCCGGTCACCCACTCGGCGGCCGCGTACCAGGGCGCCAGGCGGTGGCCGCAGCCGCGGCACCTGCCTGCCACCACCGTGGACGGCAGCGCGGCCAGGCCCGCCGGCGCCAGGGACCGGCCGCAGCCCGCGCACCGGGCGCGCACCCGGCCGAGGTCGCGGTTGGCCGGCACCCACCCGAGGTAGGGCGGCAGCACGACCCGCCACCCGATCCACCGGACCACGGCGTGGTTGATCAGCGGGCCGACGACGGCGGCGCCGAGCAGCGCGGCGCCGACCACCAGCACCGCGGCCCCGTTCAGCGAACGGTGGACAGGAAGCTGATGAGCCGCCCGCGCTGAGCGATGTCGTCGGCCTGGAGGCCGCGACCGGTCGCCCCGCCGCCGTTGTTGCCGACCGTGCTCTGGACGGCGGCCCGGGCGTCGGGACTCATCGCCGCCACGTGGGGGGCGATCTCACCGTCGGCGGGCGCGGGGCGCGACGGCCCCAGGCTGCTCAGCCCGCTGAACGGCGAGGTGGGCGGGCCCCCGTTGAGCGGGCCGCTGCCGGTGTCGTCGGCGGCCCAGTGCAGGTCGGGCGGCAGCGAGTTGGGCGAGATCGGGCGGATCTGGCCGGTGTCGCGCGGCGACGGGCCGAGTCGACCGCCGTCGAAGGGCGACGAGCCGGCGCCGGGCACCGCCGGCGGGGTGGGCGGCCGTGACGGGCCGGCGGGGCGCGCCGGGCCCTCGGGCGACCGGGGCCGCGCCGGGCCGGCCGGCGGCGTGCGCCGCGGGGTACCGATCTCGTGCCGGCCGGTGGTGCCGGCGTCGGCGCCGCCGTTGCGGGCGCGGCCGGCGTCGTTGGTGCGGGCCGGTGGCGTGACCGGCGTGCGACCGGTGGCGCGCGCCGGGCCGCCGGGCACGGCCGGCGTCGATCCGGTGGTCGGCGCCTCGGGCGTGCGGGGGGAGGGGCTGGCGTTGCGGCCGCGGCCCAGCCGCGACGCGAGGCCGCCCTTGGACGGGGGCTCGGGCGGGGGCGGCGGAGGCGTCGCCACCGTGTCGTCGAGCGAACCGCGGCCCTGGCCGTTGGCCGCCGGGGTCGGGGCGGCACGCCGCTCGGTGCCGACAGCCGGCACCTCACCGGTGCGCAGCCAGCCGGCACGTGTCGGCCCGTCGCCGCTGCGCGGCGGCCGGGCGGCGGCCGCCAGGGCGTCGTCGACCGCCGGCACCGCGGGGCGCCGGCCCCCTGCGGGCTCGCGGGCGGGCGCCACCCGGCGCGCGGTCTGCGGATGGGTGCCGGGCGGGTCGACGTCGGCCACGCCGAGGTCGACCAGGTCGCGCACGGCCCGGGAGACGCCGAGCTCGGTCAGCCCCAGCGTCGAGGCCAACTCGCCGACGGTGCAGCCGGCCGCCACCGCCACCAGCGACCGCCACCGCTCGGCATCGATCGTCACCTCGTCGGCCGACAGGTCGCCGGACAGGGTGACCTCGTGCTCGAGCGAGGGCACCACGGCTTCGAGCTCGGTCCACTCGCTGAGCAGCGAGCTGGCCCGCTTGAGCAGCACCTCGACGTCTTCCGGCTTGCCGTTGGCGGCGGCGACGTCGTCGCCGTCGAACGCGAACGACCCGGCCGAGAACCGCAGCAGCTCGAAGACCACCTCGTCGGTGGGCGTGCCGTCGACGGCCCGCTCGGCGTCGGCGTCGACGACGCCGCCGTCGGCGAGCCAGACGCTGCCGTGCCCGCGGTCGCCGTCGATGCGGAGCCGACCCGTCTTGGACGTCGTTGCGAGGAGGCGCAGGACGTCCGGGAGGGAGAACGTGTCGAGTGTGCCTTGCAGCGCCAACGGTGTACCTCCGAGTTCGATCGGGCCGCCATAGAACCCAGCGCGTTCGTCAGCCTATGCCGCGCGCGCAGCGCGCGCCCAGCGTCGAGTCCACCTCACGCGGCGGATTGCCAGCTGCACCCCTTCCGACCAGGCATTTCAGTACGGTTACGACGACACGTCAACCCGCGCGCGACGGGCCAGCTCGCGGCGGGCCGCCGCGGCCATGGCGCCGACCGGCGCCGGCTCGCCGGTCCAGCGGCGGAAGGCGCGGGCCGCCTGGTGCACGAGCATGCCCACCCCGTCGACCGGAACGGCCCCCCGCCGGCGGGCGGCGGCCAGCAGCGGCGTCTCGACCGGGTGGTAGACCAGGTCGACCACGACCTGCCCGGGGCGGAGCGCCTGCGGGTCGACGGGCAGCGCCGGCTCGTCGCCGGTGGCGGCCCCGGCCATGCCGAGCGGCGTGGCGTTCACGACCAGGTCGGCCGCACCGACGTCCGCCGGGAGGCCGACCCGGCCGGCCGGTCCGGCCAGCGCCGCGGCGCGGGCAGCGGGGGCCGGCGACCGGTTGACCACGGCCACCTCCGCCGCGCCCGCGACGCCGAGCGCCCGGGCCACGGCGCGGCCCGCGCCGCCCGCCCCGACCAGCACGCATCGCCGGCCGGCGACCTCGATGCCGTGATCGTGGCCCAGGGCATCGAGGAAGCCGTCGCCGTCGGTGTTGTCGCCGACGAGGCGGTCGCCCCGCCAGAACACGCAGTTGACCGCGCCGAGGTCGGCCGCCACGGGCGTGCGGTCGTCGACCGCGTCGTGCACCGCCGCCTTGTGGGGCATGGTCACCGACAGGCCCCCCAGCCCGAGCGCCCGCATGGCCGCCACCGCCTCGGCGGCCCGCCCCTCGGGCACCTCGAAGGCCAGGTACACCCAGTCGGCGCCCGCAGCGGCGAAGGCGGCGTTGAGGATCGTCGGCGACAGCGAGTGCCGGGCGGGCCAGCCGATCACCGCCGCGGCGCGCGTCGTCCCCGTGATCTCGGCCCCCGTGATCGCCGGGGCCGGGCGCTCAGCCACAGCCGAGGCCGGCCTCGGTGCATCGCTGCTTGGCCGCCAGGAAGTCGTCGTAGTCGTTGGTGAAGTAGCTCGAGCCATCGTTCTTCTCGGCGTCGAGCACGTACCAGCGCCAGTCGCCGTCGGCCGGAGCCAGCGCCGCCTCGAGGCTGGCCCGGCCGGGCGAGGCGATGGGCGTCGGCGTCAGCCCCGTCTGCTCGCGGGTGTCATACGGCGTGTTGTCGGTCAGCTCGTCGTCGGTGAGCGTGCACGGGATCTCGCCCTTCTCGTAGCAGCTCGTGGCGTCGATGCCGAGCGGCTCGCCGGCCTCGATGCGGTTGTAGATCACCCGGGCGATCCGGGGGCCGTCCTCGACGATGCCCGCCTCGCGCTCGATCATCGAGGCCACGATCACCACCTCGTAGGGCGACAGCCCGACGGCCTCGGCCCGGCTCTGGAGCTGCAGGTCGGCCGCCACGTCGTCGAACTGGGCCACCATGCGCTGGATGACGTCGGCCTCGGTGTCGCCGTCCTCGACCGCGTAGGTCTCGGGGAACAGGGTGCCCTCGAGCAGGGGCTGGTTCTCGGGCAGCACCGGCGAGCGCGACGCCGGGTCGGCCAGCGCCGCCTCGACGCCCTCGACGGTGAAGCCCGGCACGCCGGTCTCGGGGTCGGCCAGCCGCTCGGCGATCTGCGCCTGCGTCAGGCCCTCGGGGATGGTCACGAGCCGCGAGTCGGGCGGGAACGGGTCGTTGCCCAGGTCGTCGATCGCCTCCGCGAACGACGAGTTCAGCCGCATCTCGTACCTGCCGGCCTGGATGGTGCCGACCTCGCGCAGCCGCGTGTACCAGCCCCACATGCCCGAGTCGGTGATCACCTCGGCGTCGGCGAGGATGTCGCCCACCCCCGCCGTCGTGGTGCCCTCGGGGATGTCGACGATCACCACCTCGCCCGGCTCACCCGGCGGGTCGATCTTGTCCTGCGCCCACGACCAGGCGAACCACCCGGCCACCATGGCCAGCACGACGAGCACGGCCAGCGCCACGAGAGCGTTGCGGCAGCCCTTGCGCCGGGGCAGGTCGTCGGCCTCGTCGTCGATCTCGTCGTACTCGTCGTAGTAGCCGTCGTCGCCGTAGCCGTCGTCCGCGTACGCGTCGTCGCCGTAGTCGTCGACGTCGTCGCCCGGCCACGCCGCCGGACGGGCGGCGGGCATCGCCGCGGTGGCCGGATCGAGGCCGTACTCGTCGCCCGCATCGTCGAACCCACCGCCACCGCGACCGCCGTAGCCGCGGTCGTCGTACCCGGGCTCGCCGAACCCGGGCTCGCCGGGCGGCCCGTACTCCCCCGGTCGGCCGTAGCCCCCGGGGGGGCGCTGCAGGCCGCCCACCGGCGGCGGGACCTGGGCGCCCGGCCGGCGATCGCGCGCGCCGCCGCGCGGCATCCCGGGCCCGCCGGGACCGCCGGCGGGGCCCACGGCCCGCTGCTCGCCCGTCGGCGGCCGGTGCGCCGGGGGACCACCGAGGCGGTCGAGGCCGGAAGGCCGCCGCTCGGGACCCGCAGGCACCGCCGCGGCGACGGGGCCGGTGCGGAGCGCATCGCTCCGCCGGATCGGCCGCGT
>DASTFE010000284.1:0-15378 GCA_035708905.1 Acidimicrobiales bacterium
CCCGTCCGGACGGGTGATGGAGGTGCTGTCCGAGCACCTGTGCCAGGGCTGGCTCGAGGGCTACCTGCTCACGGGCCGGCACGGCCTGTTCAACTGCTACGAGGCGTTCACCCACATCGTCGACTCGATGTTCAACCAGCACGCCAAGTGGCTGGGCGTCAGCCGCAAGCTCGCCTGGCGGCCGCCGGTGCCGTCGCTCAACTACCTGCTGTCCAGCCACGTGTGGCGCCAGGACCACAACGGCTTCTCGCACCAGGACCCGGGCTTCCTCGACATCGTGGCCAACAAGAAGGCCGAGGTGGTGCGCATCTACCTGCCGCCCGACACCAACACGCTGCTGTCGACGATGAACCACTGCCTGCGCACCGTCGACTACGTCAACGTCGTCGTCGCCGGCAAGAACGACATGCCCAACTGGCTGCCCATGGACGCCGCCGTCACCCACTGCCGGGCCGGCGTCGGCCCGTGGGACTGGGCGTCGTCGCCCAGCGTGGCCGCGGGGGGCGAGCCCGACGTGGTGCTGGCGTGCTGCGGCGACGTGCCCACGCTCGAGACGCTGGCAGCCGTCGACCTGATGCGCCAGATGCTGCCCGACCTGGCCGTCCGGGTGGTCAACGTCGTCGACCTGATGCGCCTGCAACCGCCCTCCGAGCACCCCCACGGGATGGGCGACGCCGACTTCGACGCGCTGTTCACCCGCGACAAGCCGATCGTGTTCGCCTTCCACGGCTACCCGTCGCTGGTGCACCAGCTCACGTACCGGCGCAGCAACCACCGCAACCTGCACGTGCGGGGCTACAAGGAGGAGGGCACCACCACCACGCCGTTCGACATGGTGATGCTCAACGACCTCGACCGCTTCCACCTGGTGATGGACGTGATCGACCGGGTGCCCTGGCTCGGCGACGCGGCCGCCGGCGCGCGGGCCGAGATGGTCAACCGGCGGCGCGAGGCCCACGAGCACACGCGGCTGGTCGGCGACGACATCCCGTCGGTGCGCGACTGGTCCTGGCCTTATTGAACCGCCGGGGAGGCGATCCGTGCGCGTGCTGGTGGTCAACGCGGGGTCGGCGACCCTGAAGCTGCGGGTGGTCGACCCCGGCGACGCGGTGGCCGGCCGCGCCGACCTGCCGGCGGTCGGCGTGGCGACCCACGAGGACATCACCCGCGCCCTGGCCGACCTGCGCCCGTTCGACGCCATCGGCCACCGGGTCGTGCACGGGGGCGACGAGTTCCGGGGGCCGGTGGTGGTCGACGGCGACGTGCGGCGGCGGCTGGGCGACCTCACGCCCCTGGCCCCCCTGCACCAGCCGAAGTCGCTGGCCGCCCTCGACGCGGTGGGCGAGGTCGCGCCGGGCGTGCCCTCCGTCGCCTGCTTCGACACCGCGTTCCACGCCACCCTGCCGCCCGAGGCGGCCACCTACGCCGTGCCGGCCGAGTGGCGCGACGGCCTGGGCGTGCGGCGCTACGGCTTCCACGGCCTGTCCCACGCCCACGCCGCCCGCCGGTCGGCCGAGATGGCGGCGGCCGCCGGGGCGCCGGCCGGCCGCGTCGTCACCTGCCACCTGGGGGCGGGGGCGTCGCTGGCGGCGGTGCGGGACGGGCGCTCGGTCGACACGACGATGGGGTTCACGCCGCTCGAGGGGCTGACGATGGCGACCCGGTCGGGGTCGGTCGACCCGGGCGCGGTCCTGTGGCTGCTCACCGAGCGGGGCATGGCCGCCGGCGACGTGGCCGACGCGCTCGAGCACCGCTCGGGCCTCACCGCGCTGGCCGGCACGCCCGACATGGCCACCGTCGTCGAGCGGGCCGACGGCGGCGACGAGGCCGCCGGGCTGGCGCTGTCGGTCTACCTCCACCGCCTGCGGGCGGGCGTCGCCGCCATGGCCGCCAGCCTGGGCGGGATCGACGTGCTCACCTTCACCGGCGGCGTGGGCGAGAACGCCCCCGTGGTACGAGCGGCAGCCGCAGCCGGTCTCGGGTTCCTGGGCGTCGGGGTCGACGCCGCGGCCAACGCCGCCGTCGACGTCGCCGCCGCGCCCGACGCCGACATCACGGCCGCCGGGGCGCCGGTCCGGTGCCTCGTCGTGTCCGCACGCGAAGACGTCGAGATCGCACGCGGGGTGCGCGCGCTGCTCGGCTGACCCTGCCATGATGCCGGGGGGCGATCGTGGAGGCGGAGACATGGAAGCCCGGGAACCAGGCAGCATCGCGGCGTCGCCGCCGGGGCAGACCCCGGCCACCGCGGGGCCGCGACGACCGGCGACGGCGGGCGGCGACCAGCCACCGGCACGGCCGCGGGAGTTCACGCCCCGCGAGCTGCGCTTCGAGCCCCAGCCCGCCACCCGCTGGTTCAGCCCGGGCGTGCTGACCGCCTCGGGACTGCACGTCGGGCTCACCTCGGCGTTCGGCGCGTTCCTCGACAAGCGCGAGCTGCAGACCTCGCGCGAGATCGAGGTCGACCGGCGCTACGCCGGCCGCGACGAGGTGTGGATCGACTACGTGGCCGACACGGGCGACGGGTTCGCGGCCACGGCCACGGTCGCCCACCAGGTGGCGAAGCCGGCGCTGCAGCTCCGCGACCCCGACCCCCCGGGCGGCGGGGACGCCGACCTGACGCTGCCCCGGGGCGACATCCTCGTGTTCGGAGGCGACGAGGTGTACCCCGTCGCCAGCTACGAGGGCTACGAGAACCGCCTGACCGGCCCGTGGCGCGCCGCCCTGCCGTGGACCGAGCCCGGGCCCCACGAGCCGGCCCACCCCACCGTCTACGCGGTGCCCGGCAACCACGACTGGTACGACGGGCTGACCGGCTTCCTGCGCCTCTTCGGCCAGCGCCGGTGGATCGGCGGCTGGCGCACCCACCAGACCCGCAGCTACTTCGCCGTCGAGCTGCCCCACCGCTGGTGGCTCTGGGGCGTCGACATCCAGTCCGACGCGCTCATCGACGCGCCCCAGCTCAGCTTCTTCGAGGCCGTGGCCGACGAGGCCCGACCGGGCGACCGGCTCGTGCTGGCCACCGCCGTGCCGACGTGGACCCAGCTCGAGAGCGACCCCCTCGCCTACCGCAACCTCGCCTACCTCGAGCGGGCGGTGCTGCGCCCCGCCGGTCTCGATCTCAAGCTCACCGTGGCCGGCGACCTGCATCACTACGCGCGCTACGCCCACGAGGAGGCCACCGGCGACGGGGGCGACGACATCGGCCCCACCTACAAGATCACCGCCGGCGGGGGCGGCGCGTTCCTCCACCCCACCCACGATCTGCCGTCCACCGCCCCGGTGGGCATCGACCCCGACGACCCCGACGACGTGGTCGACTACCGGCTGGTCACCCGCTACCCGTCGACCGGCCGGTCGCGGCTGCTGTCGCTCGGCGCGCTGCTGCTGCCGTTCCGCAACCCCAGCTTCTGCGTGGCGCCCGCGCTGGTGAGCCTGGTGCTGCTGTGGACGATCCAGTTCGGGCTGCGCAGCCTCGAGCGCGACGGCGAGAGCTTCGCCGCCGCCGCCGAGGCGTGGGGGTGGACCGACCTGGCGGGCGGGATGTTCCGCAACTCGCTGTCGGCCGCGCTGCTGCTGGTGCTGCTCGGTGGCCTGTTCGCGTTCGCCAAGGCCCCGCCCTGGGCGGCCAGGGGGTGGCGGCGCCACGCCGTCAAGGGGGTGCTCGCCGTCGTCCACCTCGGCGCCCAGATCGCCACGATCGCCACGGTCGCCCTGGTGGCGCTCTGGGTCGCGACCCACTGGCACGGCTGGTGGTTCGCCGTGGCCGCCAGCGCGGTGGCCTTCCTCCTGGGCGGCCTGGCCTGCGCCGTCGTGCTGGGCGCCTACCTCGCCGCCGCCATCGGGCTGCCGGGCGTGCGGGCCCACGCCAACGAGGCGTTCGCCGCCGCCCGCCTCACGGGCCACAAGAACTTCCTGCGCATGCACGTCGATCGCACGGGCGAACTCACCGTGTACGCCGTGGGCATCGACCGCTCTGTGCGGCGCCACGGCTGGGACGTCGTGCCGCAGGCCGACGACCCCGAGGCGTCGTGGATCGTGCCCGCCGGCGACGAGCCCGCACCCCGGCTGATCGACCGGGTGACGATCACGTAGCGCCGCGGCGGGTCAGCGCACCAGGCCTTCGCGCCAGGCCACCGCCACCGCGGCGGCCCGGTCGGACACGTCGAGCTTGCGGTAGATGTTGCGGGTGTGCGTGCGCACGGTCTCGACCGACAGGCCGAGGTCGTGCGCGGCCTGGCGCAGCGTCATGCCTTCGCCCAGCTTGGCCAGCAGTTCGGCCTCACGGCGGGTCAGACCCAGGTGGGCACCCGGCCATTCGCCCAGGTCGAGCGAGCGTGAGGCGAGCAGCGCGGCGCTGGTGGCCAGCCGCGGGTCGACGACCGTCTCGCCGTCGCGCAGGCGCACCAGCATGTCGACCATCTCGGACGGCCCGGAGGACTTCAACAGGTACCCCCGCACGCCGAGGCGCAGCGCCTGCAGCGTGAGCCAGGCGTCGTCGGCGTCGGTGAACACCGCCACCGCGAACGGCGGGTCGCCCGCCAGCACCTTGGCGGCCGCGTCGATGCCCCCCGCCCGCCGCGAGAAGGCGTCGATCAGCATCACGTCGGCCTCGGGCTCGAGGTCGTCGGCCATCCGGATCTCGGGCTCGCCCACCGCGGTGCCGACCACCACGACCCGGTCCGAGTACGGCCGCAGCATGCCCCGCAGCCCCTCGATGATGATCTGGTCGTCGTTGGCCAGCACGACACGGACCGGCGGCGGCATCGCGGTCTCCCTTCGGGCGGTGGGTGCAGCGCTACCCGCTGCGGGGGGCGGCCACACGCGTCGCACCGGGTGAGGCCGCACTCACCCGTTCCGGGTATTCGCTTCTGGCCGGGGCCATGTCAGGATGTCGCGCTCGATGGCTGCACCCGGCACCGCATAGGACCTGGACCCCACCGTGACCTCGACCGCTGGCGCGCCCGGCGAGTCCGCGATCGACCGCATCGCCGCCGAACCCGACCCCGGCTGGCGCCTGCTGCTCGTGGAGGACGACGACGGCGACGCGCTCATCGTGCGCGAGCTGCTCGCCGACGGGCTGCCCGGCGTCCGGGTGGAGCGGGTGGCCACCCTGGCGGACGCCCGCAAGGCCGTGGCCGCCGCCGACTGCGTCCTGCTCGACGTCGACCTGCCCGACGCCGGCGGCACCGACGGCGTCACCCGCCTGGTGGCCGACGCCCCCGACACGGCGGTGGTGGTGCTCACCGGGGCGGCGAGCGGCCGCCTCGGCGTCAGCGCGGTGGCCGCCGGCGCCCAGGACTACCTGATCAAGGGGAGGGTCGACGACCAGCTCCTCGCCCGGTCGGTGCGGTACGCCATCGAACGGCAGCGGGCCGCCCGGCTGACGCGCGAGCTGCTCCGGGCCGAGCTCGAGCGGTCCGACAACATGCGGATGGAGAAGGCGCTCGCGCCGGCGCCGCTGCTGCGCTCCGACGACGTGGTGCTGTCCGTCCGCTACCGGGCGGGTCGCGAGGGCTCCGACCTCGGCGGCGACTTCTACGACGCCGTCGAGACCGCCGACGGCACGGTCACGCTGCTGATCGGCGACGTGGCGGGCCAGGGGCCGGACGCGGCCGCCCTCGGCGCCCGGCTGCGCAGCGCGTGGCGGGCGCTGACCCTGGCGGGCCTCGACCAGGGCCGGGCGCTCGGCATCCTCGACACCTTCCTGCGCAGCGAGACCGACACGCTGACCTTCGCGACCGTCTCGACGTTCGCCGTCAGCGCCGACCGCCGCTCCGGCGAGCTGCTGCTGGCGGGCCACCCGCCCCCGCTGCTGCTCTGCCCGCCCTGTCGCGCCTTGGGCGAGGACCGCTACGGCCACCTGCTGGGGGTCGTCGAGGAGCCGACCTGGACACCGGTGCACGTGACCCTTGCGCCCGGCGCGTCCCTGCTGCTCTACACCGACGGCCTCATCGAGGGGCGGGCGGCCTCCGGCAGCGGCGCGCGGCTCGGGCTCGAGGCGCTGATCGCGCTCGCCGACGAGCTGATGCTCGCCGGCCTGGCCGGCGACGGGCTGCTCGACGCGCTGCTGGCCGAGGTGCAGGACCGCAACGGCGGCCCCCTGACCGACGACGTGGCGCTGTGCCTCGTGTCGATCCCCGAGTCGCCAGCGCGCGGTGGCTGAGCGCCTGACCGGCCCGTCGCGCTGGGGCATGCGCACCCGGCTCACCTTGCTGCTGGCGGCGGCGGGCCTGCTGCTCGCGCTCACGCTGGCGACCCAGCTCGTGATCCAGGACCGCCAGCAGGGCCTGCGCCACGACCTGCTGCAGCGCTACGACCCGGCCGTCGTGGCGACCACCGACCTGCGGGCCGCCGTCATCGACCAGGACACCGGGGTGCGCGCCTACGCGCTGACCGGCGACCGCCGGTTCCTCGACGGCTACGCCGCAGGGCGGTCGGCCACGACCGCGGCGTTCGAGCGACTGGACCGCCTGGTCGGCGGCGACGAGGAGCTCGCGCCCGACCTCGCCCGGGTCCAGTCCGCGTACGACGACTGGCACGCCGGCGCGGTGGCGCCGCTGGTCGACGCCGCCGGCGAGGACGAGCGCGCCGCGGTGCGCACGGACGCGTTCGAGGAGGAGGGGCTGAGGCGCCTCCAGGTCGTGCGGTCCGCCATCGGCGACGTCGAGGACGAGCTGGCGGCAACGGGCGCGGAGTTGGCCGACGACCTCGAGGCCGCGGCCCGGCGCGCCCGGTGGGCGATGTTCCTGCAGGCCGGGGGCGTGGTGATCGCCGGAGCCGTCGTCGCCGCCGCCCTGGCGCGGGTGGTGCTCGGCCCCCTGGACCGGTTGGGGGCGGACGCCCGCCGGGTGGCCGCCGGCGACCTCGACCACGAGGTGCGGGGCACGGGCTCGCCCGACCTGGCCCGCCTGGGGGCCGACGTCGACGCCATGCGCGCCCGCATCCTCGCCGAGCTCGCCCACCTCGGCGCGGCGACCGCGGACCTCGAGCGCCAGGCCGCCGAGCTGGCCCGCTCCAACGCCGACCTCGAGCAGTTCGCCTACGTCGCCTCACACGACCTGCAGGAGCCGCTGCGCAAGGTGTTCGGCTTCTGCCAGCTCCTCCAGAAGCGCTACGGCGGGCAGCTCGACGAGCGGGCGGACGAGTACATCCACTACGCGGTCGACGGCGCCAGGCGCATGCAGGACCTGATCAACGACCTGCTGGCCTTCTCGCGGGTGGGCCGCACGAGGGCCGCGTTCGAGCGGGTCGACCTGCAGGCCGTCGTCGAGGACGTGGTGAGCATGCTCGACGAGGCGATCGCGGAGGCGGGGGCCGAGGTCACCGTGGGCGACCTGCCGGTGGTGCAGGGCGACCGCCGCCTGCTGGGGGCGGCGTTCCAGAACCTGATCGGCAACGCACTCAAGTTCCGCAGCGAGGACACACCGGTCGTCGCGGTGACCGCTGGCCTCGACGGCTCACCCACCGGCGACGAGTGGATCGTCACGGTCACGGACAACGGCATCGGGATCGATCCCGAGTACCGCGACCAGATCTTCGTCATCTTCAAGCGCCTGCACGGGCGCACCGAGTACGCGGGCACCGGCATCGGGCTGGCGCTCGTCAAGAAGATCGTCGAGTTCCACGGCGGGCGCGTGTGGCTCGACTCCACCCCGGGCACGGGGTCGACGTTCAAGCTCGCGCTGCCCGCGGGCCGGACCACAGGAGGCACGACTGATGTTGGGTGACGATGTGCGACCGATCGAGGTGCTCCTCGTCGAGGACGACGAGGGCGACGTCCTCATCACGCGCGAGGCGCTCGCCGAGGGCAAGGTGCTCAACCGCCTGAACGTCGCCTCGGACGGCGTCGAGGCGCTCGCCTACCTGCGCCGCGAGGGACGCTACGCGGACGCGACCCGCCCCGACCTGATCCTGCTCGACCTCAACCTGCCCCGGCGCGACGGCCGGCAGGTGCTGGCCGACGTCAAGGGCGACACCGACCTGCGGCGGATCCCCGTGGTGGTGCTCACCACCTCCGAAGCCGAGGAGGACGTGCTGCGCAGCTACGACCTCCACGCCAACGCCTACGTCACCAAGCCGGTCGACTTCGACCGCTTCGTCGAGGTGGTGCGGCAGATCGACGACTTCTTCATCTCAGTGGTGCGCCTGCCCAGCTCGTGAGCGGGCCGGCGCGTGGCGCACGTCGGCCTCGGTCAGCTCGCGCGTCCAGCCGGCCATCTCGAGCAGCACCCCGTCGGGGTCCTGGAAGTAGATCGACCGCACGAAGACGCCCGGGTGCATCTCGTCCGCCAGGCCGTACTCGCTGTCGTCGTGGTTGGCGACCTCGGTGCAGTCGACGCCGGCGGCGACGAGCCGCGCGCGGTACTCCTCCAGCCGGTCGGCGGGCACGTCGAAGGCCACGTGGTTCATCGAGCCGATGGCGCTCGTGAGCTCGCCCTGGTCGGGCCGGGCCCGGGGAGCCGACACGCCCGGGGCGGGCTCGGGCGCGTCCGGGAACCAGAAGAACGCCAGGTGGTTCCCGCCGCCGCAGTCGAAGAAGAAGTGCTGGCCCATCCCGAGGGGCAGCTCGATGGTCTTCACCAGCGGCATGCCGAGCACGCCCGAGTAGAAGTCGACGGTGCGCGCCATGTCGCGGCACACCAGGGCGAGGTGGTTGATGCCACGCAGCTCGAACGGTCCAGGCATGGTCCCCTCCCGATGGTCCTGGTGCAGCGTGGCACGCCGGGGCCCGCCGGCGGAAGCCACCCGTTCGGCGTGGCGGTGCCGGTGCCCTAGTGACCGTCGGGCGCCCCGGGGCTGGCCACCTTCTCGAGGCCCACGGTGCGGGCCCAGATGCGGCTGACCGCGCGCGCCATGGCGTCGACGTCGGCCTCGACCTCGCCGGCGATGGGCAGCAGGTGGTCGTAGGCGACGCGGATGGTCATCGTCTGCAGGGCGATGGCGGTGGTCCACGGGTCGATGTCGTCGCAGACGCCCTCGCGCTGGAGGCGGCGGATCCACCGGTCGGCCCGCTTGATCGCCCCCACGATGGTCGACCGGCGGGCCGAGGCTACGGCCTGGTCGACGGGCATGAGCTGCTCGATCGAGCGGGCCACGACCGCGTTGTCGACGACGACCTGGAAGTAGGCGCGGCTGGCGTACTCGATGTCGCGGATGGGATCGCGCTCGGTGGCGTCGGGGTCGCGCCGGACCGCCGACAGCATGGCGGCGAGCACGTCGGCCGCCACCTCGCGGAAGATCTCCTCCTTGGAGTCGAAGTAGGTGTAGAAGGTGCCGTTGGCCACGCCGGCCCGCGCCGTGATGTCGGCGATGCGGGTGTCGGCGAAGGGGGTCTCGGCGAAGACCTGCTTGGCGGCCTCGACGAGGGTGGCGCGGGTGCGCAGGCCCCTGGCCGTCAGCAGGCGGCCGCCCGCGGCCTGGCCCGCCCTGACCTCGTCAGGCCGTGGCGATTCGCCGGTGGTGTCGACCTGGATGGCCACGTCAGAAGGGTAGTGGGCGGGGGCGGGGCGGGAAGGGGTCCCCGCCCCCACGCCACGACTCGCTGCTCACCGGCGAGCTCGCGTGCGGCTGCCGGCCGGGACTCCTGCCTGGGTGCACCCCTGGCCGGCAGCGCGCACGACGATCGGTCGGCCCGGCTGGACGATCGCCCTCGACCCCATCCTGCAATCCCCCTCGCCCGCACCTGGAGCGCCGAGCCTCGAACGCCCGCCAACGTAGACGAACATGAACCCGACGTCAACATCGAACGCCGCATCGTGACGCAGCGGGCGACGCTTTGTTAGCGTTCCCCGCAACGTCCGCCCGGCTGCACGCTGCGCCGGGGAATCCGGAGTTCATCGCCACCTCAGGGAGGGATGTTGGGCGTCCGAAACAGGGTCGTCCGTCGCTGGGCCGCTGCAGTCACCGTCGTTGCGCTCGCCGTCGCGCCCACCGCCACCGCCGGCGCCTCGCCGGGCCCGGCCGGGCAGGCGCCGCCGGGGCCCGACGACAGCTCCTCGTCGGACGAGCTGCTCGTCAACGTCGACGTGCTGGTCTCGACCAACGCCGCCGCGGTGGCATCGACCCTCGAAGAGCTGGGCACGCAGATCGCCGAGCAGCTCGAGACGTACAACACGGCCCAGGCGGCGGTCAGCGAGGCCAACGACAAGCTGGCCGACGCCGACTCGGCGCTCAGCGAGACCGAGTTCCTCATCGAGGAGACCACGATCGAGAGCGACGAGGTCGTCATCCAGGCGTTCATCAACCCGCCGAACGAGCGGGCCCTCGACGTGCTCGCCGCCGAGACTCCCGCCGACGCCACGGTCAAGCAGGCACTGCTCGACATGGACGCCGACCGGTCGGCGTCGTCGCTCACCGACCTGCAGGACGCGCTCGCCAGCTACGAATCGCTGAAGGAGGCCCAGCTCGAAGCCCTCAACGAGGCCGAGACCGCCCGGGCCGAGGCCGAGGCGGCGCTGGCCGACCTCGAGTCGTCGCTCAGCACCCAGGCCCAGTTCGTCACCCAGGTGCAGGCCGCCCTCGACGGCCAGGCGGGCGAGGCGGCGACGGACCCCGATGCCCTGGCCCGCCAGGCCGAGATCGCGACCGCCCTCGAGGACGCCGCCGAGGCCGCCGCGCTGGCCGAGGCGGCCCGCATCGCCGAGGAGGCACGCCGCCGCAGGATCGAGGCCGGCATCATGTTCTGCCCGGTCGACGGCCCGGTCGACTTCATCGACTCGTGGGGCTTCGCCCGCTCGGGCGGCCGGACGCACAAGGGCGTCGACATGATGGCCAGCACCGGCACCCCGACGGTCGCGCCCGTCAGCGGCGAGGTCGTCCACCGCGGCAGCAGCCTGGGCGGACTGTCCTGGTACGTCTACGGCGACAACGGCAACACCTACTACGGCACCCACCTGTCGGGCTACGCCAACCAGGGCGTGGGCTGGGTCGAGGCCGGCACGCTGATCGGCTACGTCGGCGACTCGGGCAACGCCGCCGGCACGCCGCACCTCCACTTCGAGATCCACCCTGGCGGTGGCTCACCCGTCAACCCCTACCCCGCCACCGCCGAGGCCTGCTTCGGCTGATCCCATCGGTCCAGCCGCCGGTCAGCGGCCGTTTCGGCCGGTCCCGGCTCTCGTCAGCGACCCGTCCCCGCCGGCCCGGCCGGCGGCCGTATCGGCCGGCCCCCGGCCCTCGTCAGCGGCCGGTCCCCGCCAGCTCGGCGGCCGTATCGGCCGGCCCCCGGCACTCGTCAGCCGCCGGTCCCCGCCAGCTCGGCGGCCAGGGCGTCGATGGGCGCGGCCCAGGCGGCGAGGGCGGCGGCCCGAGCCCCGTCGTCGTCCGCCGGGCCGGTCTGCACCACGACGAGCCGGGCCCCGTGGCCCGTGCCCTCGTGCCCGAGCTCCCACCGCACCCGGCCGGCCTCGCGCTCGCCCGATCGCCAGGTGAACTCCAGCAAGGTGGGTGGCTCGACGGCCGTCACCCGGCCCGGGGCCACGCCGGCGGCGGCCCGCGGGGGCACGGGATCGCCCACGGCGGGGGCCGCCCCGGCAACCCCGGCCTCCGCCGCGCTGCCGGTGAGCAGCGACCACACGTCGCCCGCCGGGCGGGTGAGCTGGCGCTCGAACCGCACGACCCAGCCGTCCGGCGTCTCCTCGGCCGCGCCCACCGTCAGGCCGAACTGGCGGGCGTAGCGCTCGTGCAGGGCGGCCGACGGGTGTTCGATCGCAGCGGGCTGACCGCCGGCCACTCGGCCGAGGGCGTCCAGGCACCGGTCCCACCCGGCGGCGAAGCTGGCGGCCCCCGCCCGGTCGTCGAAGGTGTGGGTCAGCACGAGGCGGCAGCCGTCGCCGTCGGAGGCGAGGTCGAAGCGGAGGTCGTCGGTGCCCCAGGTGAAGGCCAGCGTCCGGGGCGCTTCGACGGCGGTGACGACGCCATCCCACGCCGGCCCGTCGCCCATGTCGAACGCGACGGCGACGCCCGGCGCCAGCTCGCCGTCGAAGCTCACGGGCGCCGGGAACCAGTGGGCCAACCGCTCAGGATCGGTGATGGCGCGCCACACCGCGTCGGGCCGGTGGGCCAGCCGCCGCTCGATGCGCAGCACCGAGCGGCCGTCCGTGCTGTCCAGGGTCTCGCTCATCGGTCAGCCTCCTCGTCGGAGTGGTCGGCGGGGTCGTCGGCCGTGGCGTCGAGGTGACGTTCGAGCGCGTCGAGGCTGCGCTCCCACAGGCGGCGGTACGGCGCGAGCCATGCGTCGATCTCGGCCAGCGGCTCGGCCCGCACCTCGTACCACCGGCGCTGGGCGTCGGGACGGACGCGCACCAGGCCGGCCTCGCGCAGCACCCGGAGGTGCTTGGAGGTGCCGGGCTGGCTGAGGCCGAGCTGCTCGGTCAGCTCGCCGACCGGCCGCGGGCGCTCGAGCAGCAGATCGAGGATGCGGCGCCGGGTCGGCTCGGCCAGGACATCGAACGCGATCACGTCCTGAATATACTGAACTGGCTATATACCTGCAACAGAATGGATGGAGCTCGTGAGCCGTCCCGCCACGGCCGAGGGCGACGAGGGCGGCTCACCGGGGGCATAACCTCACGGCGCCCGCGTGAGGCAAGGACCGTCGATCGCGGACACCGGAGGCGATAGCGGTCGGCCCCCGACCGCCATCGCCTCGAGAGCGGGCTGCCGACCGCCATTGCCTCGCAGCACCGGTGGGAAGGCCTGGGCCCCGGCTGCCGTCGGGGCTGCGAGTGCCGGCCCCTGGGTCAGTGCGCCGCTGGGGCGACCGCGCCATCCGCCTCCGCGACCAGGACAGGGGCATCGGCCACCGCCGTGTCGTCGCGGCGCAGCACGACCGCGGCCACCAGGATGGCCGCGGCGACGAAGCCCGCGGCCACCGTGAAGGCGAGCTGGTAGCCGCCGGTCAGCGCCGAGGCCCTGCCATCACCGCCGGCGAGCAGCGCATCGGTCCGCGACGCCGCCAGTGTCGCCAGGACGGCCAGTCCGAGCGCACCGCCGACCTGCTGGGTGGTGTTGAAGAGGCCCGACGCCAGGCCCGAGTCGCTGGGCGTCGCGCTCGACATGGCCAGCGCGGTGAGCGCTGGCATGGCCAACCCGAACCCGAAGGCCAGCAGCACGATCGCCGGCAGCAGGTCGACGAGGTACTCACCGTCGACGGGCACCCGCCGCAGCAGCGCCAGGCCGCTCACGTTGACGGCCAGGCCGGACAGCAGCACGGCGCGGGCGCCGAAGCGGGCGGTCAGCCGAGCCGACAGGCCGAGCGACACGGCGCCGATCACCAGCGCCGCCGGCAGGATCGCCAGGCCGACCCGGGCCGGCTCGTACCCGAGCACCTGCTGCATGTAGAGGGCGCTGAGGAACATGAAGCCGAACGCTCCGGCGACCAGCAGCGCCTGCACGGCGTTGGCGCCCGTGAGGTTGCGCGACCGGAGGACGCGCAGGGGCAGGAGGGGCGACCGGGCCGTCGCCTGGCGGGCCACGAAGCCGGCGAGCAGCGCGAGGGCGAGGCCGCCGAACCCGAGCGTGTGGGGGGTCCACCAGCCGTGATCGCCGGCGCCGACGATCGCGTAGACACCGAGCATCAGCCCGCCGGTGCCGAGGACGCCGCCAGCCACGTCGGCCCCGGCCCGCAGCCCCAGGCCGCGGTCGCTCTCGACGAGGCGCAGGGCCAGCACCACCACCGCGACGCCGATGGGCAGGTTGACGAGGAACACCCAGTTCCAGCTCAACGCCTCCGTCAGCAGTCCGCCGGCGATGTTGCCGATCGATCCACCGGCCGCGGCGGCGAAGCTGAAGGCGCCGATGGCGCGGCCACGCTCGGCAGGCTCGGGGAACAGCGTGACGATCATCCCGAGGATGACCGCGGACGCCAGCGCTCCGCCGACGCCCTGGACGAACCGGGCGGCCACCAGCTGGCCGGGCGTCTCGGCGATGCCGCACAGCAGCGACGACGCCGTGAACACCACGAGCCCGGCCACGAGCACGTTGCGCCGGCCGACCAGGTCGCCGAGGCGGCCGGCGAGCAGCAGCAGGCCGCCGAAGGCGACGATGTAGGCGTTGACCACCCAGGCCAGGCCCGACCGCGAGAACCCCAGGTCGTCCTGGATCGTCGGCAGCGCGACGTTCACGATCGTCTGGTCGAGGATGACCATCAGCATCCCGGCGCACAGGACGGCGAGCGCCATCCAGCGCGGGCGGTCGGTTGCCGGGAGGGTCGGAGGGGGCTCGGTCTGGGTCATCGCACGTCACTCCTGTCGGGGCGGGGACAGGAGAGACGTTAACAGATGATCTGTTAATAGACTATCTACTGACTGAGGATCAGCCCGCCACCGGGCTCATCCGCGGTCGGCGCACCGGCTGGTCGCACTCGGCCGGCGACGACAGTCGGCCCCCCTCCCCGACCAGGCGCACGAGCGCGCCGACGAAAGCCTCGGCCTCGGCGGGCGGGAGTGAGCCCAGCACCTCGCGGTAGATGCCGGCCACGATGGCGTCGGCCTCGCCGGCCAGGCGGGCGCCTTCCGGGGTCGCCGTCACGAGGCGGGCCCGGCGGTCGGTGGCCGACTGCCGGCGCTCGGCCAGCCCCTCGGCCTCGAGCTGGTCGACGGTGACCACCATGGTCGTCTTGTCGAGTCCGGACATCTCGGCGATCTGCTTCTGGGTCAGGTCACCTTGGCGGGCCTTCGCCAGCACGCAGTAGCCCCGTGGGGAGATGCCGAGACCCGCAAGGCCCGCCGCCAACTCGGTCGAGAGCGCGTGGCTCGCCTCGTTGAGCAGGTACATCAGGTCGACGGTCGGCTCGGACGGTGCGCGGGTGGGCATGAGAACGACGCTACCAAGATGGTTCGCCTGCCGGATGATCCGCTGACGGAACGGTTCGACACCGCGGCGGTCGAGCCTGAGGCGGCACTAACGTGGGGCGCGATGAGCGTCGCCGTCGACCTCGGTGCGCTGGCCGACCGCTTGGCCGAGTTCGGTGACCGCGCCTACCTGCTGACCGTCACCGACGACAACCAGCCCCACGTGGTGTCCGTCCAGGTGGCACTGAGCGGCGATCACCTCGCCACGACGGTCGGGCGTCGCACCGGCGCCAACCTGGCGCAACGGCCCACGGCCACGCTGCTGTGGCCACCGCAAGGGCCCGACGGGGCCTACAGCCTGATCGTCGACGGCACCGCGTTGGACGCGTCCGGCGAGGGCCCGGTGTCGCTGGTGCCGACGGCGGCTGTGCTGCACCGGGTCGCCGGCGCGGGCGGCGAGGGACCGACCTGCATCCCGGTGACCGACGCCTGACTCTCTTGCGTCCGATGGGGACACGTGGGGACGGGGGCGGGACCAGGCGCGCGTGGCACGCCGGCCCGCTGGTGGCAGCGATCGCCGGGGCGA
>DASTFE010000285.1:0-14807 GCA_035708905.1 Acidimicrobiales bacterium
CGAGGCCGAGGGCGCGCAGGTCCGGCGCCGCCTCCGGGTCGAGTGCGCCGGCCACGGGCGGGATCAGGGGGCGGTCGCCGGGCCGTCGCCCGCGGCGAGCGCGGCGCTGAGGCGCCGCATGCCGGCCAGCCAGCGGTCGCGGTCCGCGGCCCGCCGCTGCTCGAACGTGGCGACCTCGGGGTGGGGGAGGATGAGGAACCGCTCGTCGCGCAACCCCTCGACCGTCACCTCGGCCACCTGCTCGGGCGAGAGGATGCCCTGCACGGCGGCGGCGCCCGCGCCGGCCGCCACCGCCGACCCGGCCGCGTCCCCGGCGCCGACCACGCCGCCCGCGTCGTCGACGTCGCCCGTGCCGCCCAGCATGGGTGTGTCGACTGCCATCGGGCACAGGCACGACACGCCGATGCCGCGGTCGCCGTAGGTGATGGCCAGCCACTCGGCCAGCGCCACCGCCGCGTGCTTGGTGACCGAGTAGGGGGCGTCGCCGGGCTGCGACAGCAGGCCGGCCGCCGACGCGGTCGACAGCAGGTAGCCGCCGCCCCGCTCGAGCATGCGGGGCACGACCGCCCGTGCCGCGTAGAGGTGGGCCATCACGTTGACCGACCACACGAGCGACCACGTCTCGTCGCTCGCCTCGATGCCGCCGTAGCCGAGGATGCCGGCGTTGGAGGCGAACAGGTCGACGGGCCCGATGTCGTCCTCGGTGCGGTCGACCACGGCCTCGATGTCGGCCTCGACCGTCACGTCGGCGGTGAGCGCCGTGGCCTGGTCGCCGATCGACCCGGCGGTGGCGAGCGCGCCGTCGGCGTCGCGGTCGACCACCACGACCGCCCGCGCGCCCTCGGCGGCGAACCGGCGACACAAGGCACGCCCGATGCCGCTGGCCCCGCCGGTCACCACGCAGATGCGATCACGAAGCTCCATGGACGCGCATCGTAGGGGGGCCGCCCGCCGTCCCGCGCGGCCCGCCCGCGGGGTCGCGGCATCGGCGCCGGTCAGCCGGCGCCGATGGCGGCGCGGATGGTCGCCTCGGCCGACGCCCGCCGGTCGGTGCCCCAGGGCAGGGGCATGAGCACGGGGACGTCCACGCCCGCGTCGGCGTAGGCGCGCATGGTGGCATGCACGGTGTCGGCGTCACCCATCACGTCGATGGCGTCGACCATCCGGTCGCTGACCGCGCCCACCGCCCCGGCGCGGTCGCCCGCTGCGAAGCGGGCCCGGACCTCCGTCACCTCGTCGCCGAAGCCGGCCCGCTCGAAGTTGCGGGCGTAGCTGTCGACCACCGCGTACGAGTACAGGTCGCGCCGGGCGAGCTCGACGCCCTCGTCGCGCTCGCACACCCCCGCGTGCACGTAGGCGTAGACGGTGGCGTCGCCGCCCTCGCGCACACGGGCGATCGACCAGGGCACATGCGAGGCGGGCAGGTAGTTGAGCAGCACGCCGTCGGCCAGCTCGCCCGCCAGGGCCAGCATGCCGGGGTTGAGCGCGCCGACGACGATGCGGGGGCGCCGCTCGCCGAGCCGCACCCCGAGCCTGAACCCCTTCACCCGGTAGAAGTCGCCGTCGAAGTCGACCTTCTCGCCCGACAGGCAGGCTCGCAGCAGCGTCACGTACTCGCGCACCCGGGCGAGCGGGCGGTCGCCGTAGGGCACCCCGTGCCAGCGCTCGGTCACGACCGGCGACGAGATGCCGACGCCGAGCAGGATGTCGCGGTCGGGGTGGAGCGCCTGCAGCGTGGCGCCGGCCATGGCGACGACCATCGGCGTCCGGAGCTGCAGCGCCAGCACGCCCGTGCCCAGGTCGAGCCCGGGGGCCGCGGCCCCGGCCGCGGCCAGGATCGTGAACGCCTCGGGCCCGGTGGTCTCCGCGGTCCAGAAGCTCGTGTAGCCGAGGTCGGCCGCCGTCCGGGCGGTCGACACCGCCAGGTCGGGGCCGAGTGCCATCAGCGATGCGAACGTGACGCCGGCGCGCTCCATGCCCATGGCCCGCCTTTCTACTGGGGCAACCCTGGGGTGGCGGCATCCGGTCGCGCAGCGCCATAGCATCGCCGACCATGGAGCTCACGGCGGCGGAAGGTCGCGTGCTCGGTTGCCTGATCGAGCAGGAGGCGCTCGCGCCCGACGCCGTGCCGCTCACCCTCAACACCCTGCGGCTGGCGTGCAACCAGACGTCCGGGCGTGACCCGGTGGTCGCCTACGACGACCGCACGGTCGAGGACACGCTGCTGTCGCTCAAGTCGCGTGGCCTCGCCCGCTTCGTGCCGCCCAGCGGCGACGTGCGCACCCCTCGCTACCGGCACCGGGCCGACGAACGCTGGCGCATGGGGCCGGTCGAGCTGGCCGTCCTCGCGGTCCTGCTGCTGCGCGGGGTGCAGACCGTCGGCGAGGTGCGGGCGCAGGTGCAGCGGCTGCACCCGCTGGCCGACCCGGCCGAGGTCGACGCCGTGCTCGACGCCCTGGCGGCGCGCACGCCCCGGCCCTTCGCCGCCCGGCTGCGGCGTCGTCCAGGCGACCACGAGACCCGCTGGGCGCAGGTGCTGACCGGTCCCGCGCCGGCGCCGCCCGACGACGAGGGGCCGCCCACCGGTGGCGAGGCCCGTCCGCGCCAGGCGGCGCCCGACCGGTTGCCCGTCCAGGTGACCTCGCCGTCGTACGCCGAGCTCGTGGCCCGCGTGGCCGACCTCGAGCGGCGCCTGGCCGCCGCGCTCGAGCGGGCCCAGCGCCCCGAGCGCACAGGCGGCGACTGGCGGGCGCCTGCGTTTCCCCCGCCGCCTCCGCCACCGGTCGAGGTGGGGCCGGGCACCGCAGCACGGCTCGGTGCCGGCGACGACGAGCGCCGGCACCAGGCCGACCACCGCGCCAGCCGGAGCGGTGGGGCCGCACCCGACGTCGGCGACCTCGCCGCGCGCCTGGGCGACGTCGAGCGCCGCCTGGCGCGCATCGAGGCCGAGCTGGGCGCGCTGCGCTGACCGTCAGAAGCCGCCCTCGCGGGTGAGCACGTAGTCGTCCGCGACCCGGGCGTCGCCGGTGGCGCGCACGACGACGTCGTAGGCGGTCCGGTCGTCGGCACCGCAGCGCTCCTCGGTCAGGCGGACGACGGCCGGGATGCCGTCGACACCGCTGGCGCGGTCGACGATGCCGAGGTGGTCGCGCAGCTCGAGCTCGAGCACCATGCCCGGCGGTGCCTCGAGGCGGATCTCCACCGCACCGTCGCACCGGCGCCGGATCTCGTCGTCGAGCTCGAGCACGTAGGTGTCGACGTCGTCACGGGGCACGACGTTGGCCTCGACCCGCTCGTCGAGCCGCTCGCCGTCGCGGTCGTCGGGTGCCGCCTCGCACCCGTTGGCGGCGAGGCCGTCGTAGTCGTCGTGGTCGTCGATGCAGCTCGCGCCGTCGGTGTGGGGGGCCGGGGGTTCACCGCACGGCTGGTACGGCAGGTCGACGCAGTCGCCGGCGCTCGCCGTCGCGGGGCCGCCGTCGGCCTCGGCGTCGCCCGCCGTCCCACTGCCCCCGCCGCGCGACACGGCGACGCCGGCGACGGCGACCGCGGCGGTGGCGACGACCGCCCCCAGGGCGGCCGCGGCCCGGCGGCCACCGGGGGGACGGGCGGCCGGCACGGGGGCCCCGGCGCCGCCGTCGGCGCCGGCCAGCTCGGCGGCCGACGGCCGCCGCTCGGGGCGGGGCTCGAGCATGGCGCGCAGCAGCGACCGCAGCGAGCGGGGCAGCGACTTGGGCACCCGCTCGACCCGGCCGCTGGCGGCGCGCACCATGAGCAGGCCGGGGTCGCCCTGCCCGTAGGGGCCGCCGCCCGTGGCGGCGAAGAGCAGCGTGGCGCCGAGCGAGAACACGTCGGTGGCGGGCGACACCGCGTCGCCGCGAGCCTGCTCGGGGGCCATGAACGCCGGTGTGCCCACCACCATGCCCGCCACGGTGAGGCCGTGGCTCTGGTCGCGGCTGAGGGCGACGCCGAAGTCCGCGAGGCAGGGTTCGCCCCGGTCGTCGAAGAGCACGTTGGCCGGCTTGATGTCGCGGTGGACGATCCCGGCCCGGTGGGCCGAGGCGAGCGCGCCGGCGAGCCGGCGGGCCTGGCGCTCGACCTCGGCGGCGGGTGCCGGCCCGTGCTGGGCGACCCGCTCGGCCAGGCTGCCGCCGGACATGTACGGCATGACCAGCACGATCTCGTCGCCCTCGTCGACGACGTCGAGCAGGCGCACGACGTTGGGGTGGTGCAGCTTGCGCAGGACGGTGGCCTCGCGCAGCAGCCGCTGCCGCGAGCGGGCGATCTCGCTGGCCGACCCGTGGAGGGTCAGCCGCTTGAGGGCGACCTTGTTGCCGTCGGCGTCGCGCGCGAGGTCGACCACGCCCATGCCGCCGCGCCCGAGCCGGGCGATCAGGTCGTAGCTGCGCTCGCTCACCGGTCGGTCAGGGTACGGCCATCGCGCGACCCGGACGGGCGCGCGCCTGCGCCGTGGCTGCCACTCGTGGTGGCCACCGTCCGCAGAGTGAGTGGGCGGTCATGTCGTCGCCACTTCGCCGCGGACCGGTATGGTGGGCCACGTGACCGAGACCCGTGCACTCGACGAGGTGATCAGCGAGGCCTTGGCCGTCATCGACAAGGGCCTCGGCGACCTGGGGCACCGAGAGCTGGTGTCGTCCAACGAGGTGGCCGACCTGTTGCTCGACGTTCGAACCCTGCTGGCCAACCCTGCCCCCACCGACCGCCGCGACGACGTCGTCGTGGCCGGCTGATCCGCGCCCGGCCCGCCGGGCGTCGAGCCGGCGAGCCCGCCGCCGCGGCGCACCGCGCGCGTGCCGGCGTCAGCGCTTCAACGAGGTGTGCTTGAACTCGTTCAGCTCGGGGAACCCGGTCAGCAGGTCGAGCACCCGGTCGATCGTGCGCCGGGCCACCGCGGCGTCGCCGCGGGGGCGCTCCATCAGCCGCACGAACACCGCCCTGTCGCCCACGACGAAGGTGGGCACGCCCCACACGTCGTGATCGTCGGCGGCCGCCGTGTGCTCGTCGCGCACGGTGGCGAGCGGGCCTCCGGCGGCGATCTCCGCGAACACCGCGTCGTCGTCGACGCCCTGGGCGCCGAGCACCCGGCGCACCTCGGCCTCGTCTCTGATGTGGCGCCCCTCGTCGTGGCGCAGCGCGAACAGCGCCCAGTGCACGTCGAGGAAGCGGTCGGGGAACCGGTCGCGCACGACGATGGCGGCCTGCAGCGCGAGCAGGCCGCTGTCGGACTCGGGGCGGACCCAGACGTCGGGCTCGCCCTCGGGCACGTGGACCTGTCCCAGCGAGAAGGGGACGAATCGCACGTCCCAGTCGGCCCCGTCGCGCAGTCCCTCCATGACATGTTCGTGGGCGTTGCGGGCGAACGGGCAGCGATAGTCCCAGGTGACGGTGAAGGCGGTCATCACCATGGTCGAACCGTGCGCCGGGCGCCGCCATTCCCGCCCGGGTGGCGTACGTCACACGTCGGGGAAGGGCCAGAGCCGGCGGGCCACCCGGGCGAGCACGACACCGACCAGGGCGCCGGCCACCACGTCCGACGGGTGGTGGATCTTGACGTACACGCGGCTGCTCGCCACGACCGCGCCGACCGCGTAGTACAGGGGCCACAGCGGGTCGTTCTCGGCCAGCACCCCGGCGGCGGTCATCGCCGCGGACGCGTGGCCCGAGGGGAAGCTGGTGGTGCGGGGGCGGCGCAGTCGCAGCGGCCGCTCTTGCTCCCACGCCGGGCGGTGCCGCCGGAAGAGGCTCTTGACCGGGCCGTTCACCAGCGCGGACTCGACGCCGAGGATGGCGGCGACCCGCACCGCGTGGATGGGGCGGCGGTCGGGCGCCAGCGCCCGGCTGGTGCCGATGAGGTGCCAGACGAGGCTGAAGTCGCCCAGCTCGGACGCCGTGTACATGACCCTGTCGACGAGGGGGTGCCCGCGCCGGCGGTCGACCCGGAGGTCGATGGCGGCGTCGAAGCGGCCGATGGCCCGCGTGACGCGGTGCAGCGGGTGGGTCACGGAGCCGGGGTGGCCGCCAGGGTGAGCGACGGAGCCGGCCCGTCGGGGGCGCCGGCCGCGAGCGCCTCGCCCAGCCTGCGGGCCTCGTCGGGGTCGCCCCCGAATGACGGGCAGTAGGCCTGGAAGGCGCAGTAGCTGCACAGGTGGGAGGGCTGCGGGCGGAAGTCCTCGCGCTCGCAGGCCCGCTCGACGGCCTGCCACACGGCGCCGAGCGTGCGCCGGGTGCCTCGGGTCGACCGGTCGGTGGGCCGGGTGGTGATGGCCAGCGGCGCCTTGAGGTAGAGGAGCTGCACGGTGCGGGGCCGGCGCCCCAGGAGCTGCTCGCACAGCAGCGAGTAGATGTGCACGCCCGACAGCCGCTTGCGCTCGTGCTGGGTCGAGGGTGCGGAGCCCGTCTTGTAGTCGGTCACGACCAGCTCGCCGTCGGCGTCGAGCTCGAGCCGGTCGATGATGCCCCGCAGGCGGACGCCGTCGACCTCGGCCTCGACCTTGAGCTCGAGCCCGATGGCGTGGACGGTCGAGGGGTCTTCGAGGCGGAAGTAGTTGCGCACGAGGTCGGCCGCCTCGGCGTGGAACGCAGCGGCCTCGTCGTCGCCCAGGTCGAGGCCGGCGTACTCGGGGTCGTCGCGGAGGGCGACGGCGGCCTCGTCGAGGCAGCCGAGCGCGGCGTCGACCGTGCGCTCGGCCGGGTCGAGCACGTGCAGGCGCTCGAGCGCGGCGTGCACGAGTGTGCCCCGGGTGGCGGCGACGGTAGGCGGCTCGGGCAGGCGGTCGATGGCCGAGAAGCGGAAGGCGAGCGCGCAGTCGGTGAACGACGAGACCTTGGACGGCGAGAGCGAACGAGGCAGCGGGTACGCCATGCGACGAGCGTAGGCCCGGGGTGTGACAGGCAGCGGGGATGCCCGGGTGGAAGCCGCCGATGGCATCGAGGAACGGGCTGCTGTGTGGCCAGGCGAGGAAGCCGGGATGTGACTCGCTCGACGTTGCGCCCCGCGAACGTCACCGTGCGCGCCTTCTTCGGGAACCTCGCTCGCTCTGGCGTTGTGGCGGAAGGCGTGGAGCCGCATCACCCGTCGTGCCGTCGACGCGCTCAGCGCACCAGGAGGTTCAACCGGTCTGCTGCGGTCGTCTGCGTCGCAGCCGGCGCCCTTCGTCTGGTCGGCGGCGAGTCGCCGCCCGACGTCGTTGCCGGGGTCAGGTCATCGAGGCCTGGGCGAAGCGACGCATCTCATGACCTGGCGCCCACATCAGGGACGCCAGAGCCCGAGCACCGCGGTTCACGACTGTCGATTCGCACGATCGAAACCCACTCCCGTGCCGAGGGGGGTCAGGACTTCGTGATCGTCTTCGATGGCCCGGTGCCGGACGATCGCATCGCCCATGGTCCAGGAGATCGAGAACGTCGATGCCCCTGCCGTCGCGTACACCACGCAGGAGTGGACGCCCGAGAACCCCACGCCGCTCCGGACGCGAGTTGCGGCGCCGACCTCGTCCGTGGCGCCACCTCCGTGGGCGGAGCCGTGAGCCAAGAGGCCTTGTTATCAGACATTACGGCTGCCTAATCACTTGCCGTACTGGACGGTCACACCGGCACCGGAGGTTCACGACCTTGCACATACGCGAGACCACCATCGCTCGATGCACGAGGGCATCCGGGACCAGCGCCGAGTCGTGAGGTGTCGGCAAAACGGCGCGTCTACGGTCGGTTTCCGCCGACACCTGGGGTCAGGCAGGCGGCACCCATTGGGCGAGGTCGAGCGCGGCGCGCACCCTCGCCGCCATGCCGGCGGGGTCCTCCATCGGGCCGAAGTGGGTGAGCTCGTCGTGGCGCTCGAGCACGGCGTCGGGCAGCGCGTCGACGATCGCCGGCGCGAACAGCGCCGGCCCACCGCCGTCGCCGCTGGCCGCCACGGTGACCCGGCAGCCGACCTCGCCCAGGTGGTCGAACGTCGGCTGCGCCATCCCGCCGTCGAACACGAGGGCCTCGACCTCGGGCCGGCACTTCAGCTCGACGGCGCCCTCGACGTCGCCGGGCACGTCCCGCAGGCCGTAGTCCACGTAGGCCCGCAGGGCGGCCGGAGCGAGCGTGTCGAGCGGCGGCTTGGTGGCGAAGTTGTCGTAGGCCGACTCGCGGTCGGGGAACCAGGGCCGCCGCCGCCGGGCCGCCTCGGCCATCGGGCTGCCGCCCGGCCGGCCGTCCGCGGCCGACGGCACGATGATGGGCTCGTACAGCCACAGGCGCGAGAACGTGCCGGGCCGGCGCTGCTCGGCCATCACCAGGGCCGCGCCGCCCATCGAGTGCCCGGCACCCCTGGCTTGTCGCAGGCCCAGGTCGTCGGCGACGGCGAGCACGTCGTCGGCCATCCGCGCCCAGTCGTAGTCGCCGGACGCGGGCGCGTCGCTGTCGCCGTGGCCGCGGAAGTCCAACGCCCAGCAGTGGGCGGCCTCGGCCAGCTCCTCGGCCAGCGGGGCCCACGTCATGGCCAGGAACCCCGTGGGATGGCACAGCAGCACCGGTGGGCCCTCGCCGCCGAGGTCGTGGACCGCGAGGGTCACGCCGTCGGTCGAGGAGACGTGGCGGACGGGCACCGGCGCGACGGGGGGCATCGCCACATGCTGGCAGCGGGCGTGCCGGGTGGCCCAACCGGGATGGCGGCGCCCGCGCGGACCACCGGTAGGGTCCACCCCGTGCCCGAGACCGTCGACGTCGAGGCCGTGCGTGCGGCCAACCGCGCCTACTACGAGGCGTTCGAGGCGCGCGACCTCGACGCGATGTCCGACGTGTGGGACCACGGCGACGACGTGGTGTGCACCCATCCGGGCTGGAAGACGCTGCACGGCTGGGGCGCCGTGGCGGGGTCGTGGTTCGCGCTGTTCGGCGGGCCCCAGCAGCTGCAGTTCATCCTCACCGACGAGCGGGTCCGGGTGTCGGGCGAGGTGGCGTGGGTGACGGTCGACGAGAACCTCATCAGCGACCGGGTCGGCGCCACGGTGGCGGCGGTCAACATGTTCCGGCGGGTGGGCGGCCGGTGGCGCATGATCCTGCACCACGGCTCACCGGTGGCGCCGCCACCGCAGGAGTAGCCTGCACCACCGGTGCAGGAACCCGCCGCTCCCACCGACGGGCGGGCCGCCCGGGCGGCCCGCACACGAGACGCGATCGTCGAGGCGAGCGTGGCGCTCGTCGAGGCCGGCGACCTCCGACCGACGGCGCCCCGCATCGCCCAGCGCGCCGGCGTGTCGGTGCGCTCGGTCTTCCAGCACTTCGACGACCTGCCCACCCTGTACGCGGCGGTCGTCCAGCGGGTCGTCGAGCGGCTGGCCGGCCTGGTCGTGGCGATCGACCCCGGCCAGCCCCTCGACGATCGCATCGCGGCGTTCGTGCAGCACCGGGGCGACCTGCTCGAGGCCGTCACGCCGTTCCGCCGGGCGGCGGCGGTGCACGGGCCTTTCGCGCCGTCGATCGGTCACGCCGTCACCAGCGGTGCGGCGTTCCTGCGCGGCCAGGTCGAGCGCACCTTCGCTCCCGAGCTGGCGCGGCTCGGTGCCGACGACCGGCGCGAGGTGGTCGACGCGCTGGCGGCCGCCGCGTCGTGGGGCACGTGGGACGCGCTGCGGGTCGACGGGGGCGGCTCGCCCGCCCAGGCGCGGGCCGCCCTCGCCCGCATCGTGCGCTCGCTGCTGGCGGCGGCTCTCGACGTGCGGTGACGACGACCGCCGTTGGTGGTCGTCGCTGTCATGCCAGCACCCAACGTGCCGGCATGCCGCCTCATCGGGGGGACTATCGTCTCGGATCGGAGTCCACAGGGAGGCGAGCAGTGACAGATCAGCCGCAGGCCGCGGCGGTGGGTGACGGACGGGATCTGCCCGAGATCGACAGCACGGTCGCGCACGCCGCGCGCGTCTACGACTACATGCTCGGCGGCGAGGACAACTTCGAGGTCGACCGCATCGCGGCCGAGCAGGCGGCGGCCGCCGTCGGCGGGATGGAGAACGTGCGGTCCGAGGTCAGGGCCAACCGGGCCTTCCTGGGCCGGGCGGTGCGCTTCGTCGCGGGCGAGGTGGGCATCCGCCAGTTCCTCGACATCGGCACCGGCATCCCCAACGACGGCAACGTGCATGCGGTGGCCCAGGCGACCGCACCCGACTGCCGGGTCGTGTACGTCGACAACGACCCGATCGTGCTCGCCCACGCCCACGCGTTGCTGAACAGCACCGACGAAGGGGCGACCGTCTACCTGCAGGACGACCTGCGCAACCCCGACAGCATCCTGCGGCGGGCGTCCGAGTCGCTCGAGTTCGGCCGGCCGATCGCGCTCGTGCTCGTGGGGCTGCTGCACCACTTCCGTGACGACGACGATCCGTACGCCCTCGTGGCCCGCCTGGTCGACGCCGTGCCGTCGGGCAGCCACCTGGTGATCTCGCACCTCGCCATCGACATCATGGCCGAGATGATGACCAAGGCGGCCGAGCACCTCAACGAGGCGATGGAGGAGCCGTTCGTCCCCCGCACGCGCGCCGCCGTCGAGCGGTTCTTCGCCGGGCTCGAGCTGGTCGAGCCCGGCGTCGTGCAGGTCGACGAGTGGCGCCCCGACGGCCCGGTCGCCACCCGCGAGGGCTGGACCAACCCGCTGTACGTCGGCGTGGCGCGCAAGCCCTGACGCCGGGGCGTCATCCCTCGACCACGACGATGTCGCACCGAGCCCCGGGGGCGCGGGCCAGCCGCTTGTCGCAGGTGACGAGCGGCAGCTGGAGCTGCTCGGCCAGCGCGACGTAGGTCGCGTCGTAGGCCTTGATGTTCTCGCGCAGCTGCCACATGCGTGGCATCAGCCCATGGACGGGGTGCCGGCGCACGCCGAACAGGCTCCACCGGTCGAGTGCCCGCTTCGCGCCGGCGGGATCCACGGCTCCCGTACGGGCTAGGCGTGTGAGCGTGGCGACGACCTCGCTGTCGGCGAGGTGGGGGACGTGCAGGTCGTTGGCCTCCAGCGCCTCACGGGATTCTCCGTTCGTGAGCAGCCCGTTGACGATGGTGGTGGCGTCGACGACGATCACCGGTCGTCGCGCTCATGCCCCAAGGCGTCGACGACCTCGCTTGCCGAGACGTCGTAGCTGGGCAGGTTGTCGAGCAAGCCGGTGTTGTCGGCGGTGCGTGAGGCCATCTCGAGCTGCCGGACCACGTACGCGTTGAGCGACATGTGCTCCCGCTCGGCCAAGATCACCAACTTCGCCTTGACGTCGTCGGGGATGTCCCTCACGTGCATGTTCGCTGCCACCAGCCGGATGATATCAGTCTGATACCACACGACCACGGCGTGCGGCGCCCCGGGGGCGCAGCTCAGCCGAGCTGCTTGAGCGCCAGCATCAGCTCGTCGGTCATGTTGGCCGGCACCTCGTAGCCCGCCTCGTCGCGGATCTCGGCGAACCGGTCGCGCACCATCTCGGCCGACAGCCCGGCGTCGACGATGCCCTTGGTCACCCCGAGGAACACCCGCGCCACCCGGCCACCGCCGACCGAGTAGAGCTCGCCCGTCACCGGCACGTCCTCGTGCGCCAGGAAGGCGACGACCGGCGTGACCAGCTCGGGCAGCAACTTGTCGGCGGCCGGACCCAGCAGGTCCTCGGTCATGCGGGTCTTGGCCACGGGGGCGATGGCGTTGGCCCTGATGTTGTTCTTGGCGCCCTCGACCGCCAGCACCCGCGTCAGGCCCACCAGCCCCATCTTGGCGGCGCCGTAGTTGGTCTGCCCGAAGTTGCCGAACACGCCGGCGCCGGATGACGTGTTCACGATGCGGCCGTAGTTCTGGTTGCGCATGTGCTCCCAGGCCGGCTGCGTGACGTTGAACGCGCCGCGCAGGTGCACGTCGAGCACGGCGCCCACCTTGTCGGCGTCCATGTTCTTGAACGAGGCGTCGCGCAGGATGCCGGCGTTGTTGACGATGACGTCCACCCGGCCCCAGGCGTCGAGCGCGGTCTGCACGATGGCCCGGCCCCCCTCGGGGGTGGCGACCGAGTCGTAGTTCGGTACGGCCTCGCCACCGGCCGCCGTGATCTCGTCGACCACGGCCTGGGCCGCCGTGGTGCCGCTGCCGGTGCCGTCGACCGAGCCGCCGAGGTCGTTCACCACCACCAGCGCGCCGCGGCGGGCCAGCTCGAGCGCGTGCGAGCGGCCGAGGCCACCCCCGGCGCCGGTGATGATCGCGACCTTGCCGTCGAATCCCAGATCAGCCATCCGGCCAGCGTAGGAGCGCGCCGCCCGGGCCTCCGAATCGTCAGATGCGGCGCTGCGAGCGGGCGTCGAGCCACGACGCGAGCGCCAGCAGGACGTACACGCTCCCGACGCCGGCCGACACCCAGGCATAGCCGTTCGACACCGGCACGAGGAGGAAGCAGACGATCGCAGCGGCGAGGAAGAACGCGGCCCGGTGGTCCATCAGCACCTCATGAGAGCGCGTCGACGACGAGGAACGTCGACCAGGCGATCACGAAGGCCCCAGGGATGGTCAGGATCCACGCCCAGACCACCCGGCCGGCGACGCCCCATCGCACGGCCGAGAGACGGCGGGCGGCGCCCACCCCCACGATCGCCCCCGTGATGGTGTGGGTGGTCGACACGGGGATGCCGGAGGCGGACGTCGCGAACAGCGTCAGGGCGGCCCCCGACTCGGCGGCCACGCCCCCGGCGGGCTGCAGGCGGGTGATCTTCGACCCCATCGTCTTGACGATGCGCCAACCGCCCGTGAGCGTGCCGAGGCCGATGGCGGTGTGAGCGGACAGGACGACCCACAACGGCGTGCTGGCATCGGACGCCGCGTGCCCGCTGGCGATGAGCAGGGCGAGGATGACGCCCATCGTCTTCTGCGCGTCGTTGGCCCCGTGTCCCAGGCTGAACGCAGCCGCCGACGCGAGCTGGCCGGTGCGGAAGCCGCGGTTGAGACGCTCGATGCTGCGGTAGCGGTGGAACGCCCAGAAGATGGCGACGGTGAGCAACAGGCCGATCGCCAGCCCGACGAGCGGCGACAGGATGATGAAGATGCCGATCTTGCGCAACCCCTCACCGATCAGCACGCCGAAGCCGGCCTTGGCGACCGCCGCGCCTGCCATGCCGCCGACCAGAGCGTGCGACGAGCTGGTCGGCAGCCCGAACCAGAACGTGATCAGGTCCCAGAGGATGGCGCCCACCAGGCCTGCGAACACGACCCCGATCGACAGCACGTTCTGGAGCACCACGTCCTTGGCGATCGTCGAGGCGACCTCGTCGCCGAACACGAGGAAGGCGGCGAAGTTGAAGAAGGCCGCCCAGATGACCGCGATGCGGGGCGACAGCACGCGAGTCGACACGACCGTGGCGATCGAGTTGGCCGCGTCGTGGAAGCCGTTGACGAAGTCGAAGGCGAGCGCGACCGCGATGACGAAGACGACGGGGGCCTGCACGGGTTGGCTCTCCGGTGCGCTCGGTCAGCCAGCGTTCACGCGTGCTTGAGCACGATCGACTCGACCACGTCCGAGATGTTCTCCAGCGTGTTCAGCGCGGCCTCCATCGCCTCGATGACGTCCTTCCAGCGCAGCACCTCCAGGGCGTCGAACTCGCCGCTGAAGAGGCGGGCGAGGGTGCGCCGGTGGACGGCGTCTCCCTCGCTCTCCAGGCGGTCGATGGCGTCGAGGTGCGGCTGCACGCCCTTCATCGACTCCAGCCGCTCGATGAGCTGCCGGGTCTCGTCCGCGCACTGCACGACGAGGTCGGCCTGCTCCTTGAGCTCGGGCAGCGCCGTGGTGATGCTCGTCAGCTGCATGCGGTGCGAGACCTCGAGCATGTCGTCGACGACGTCGTCGAGCTCCTCCGCCAAGGCGTGGATGTCCTCGCGGTCGAACGGCGTCACGAACGTCGTGTTGAGCCGCTGCAGGATCGTGTGGACGATCTCGTCGCCGTCGTGCTCGCACGCCGCGACCTTCTCGTGGAGCGCGACGTTCGTGGGCTCGGCGAGCACGTCACGCAGGCGTCGCGCACACTCGGCGACGTTGCTGGCCGAGTCGTTGAAGAGCGCGAAGAACTTGTCGTCGGTGGGGATGAGTCGGAAGCGCATAGCTCAGGTCAGGATCCCAGCGCGAGGTAGCGTACCCGCTCGGCGATGTGCACCGCGTGGTCACCCAGGCGCTCGTAGAACCTGGCCACGAGGGTGGTCTGCAGCGCGTCGGCCAGGGCGATGTCGGCCTGCTCGAGCTGGGCGACGAGCTCGTCGTGCAGATCGTCGAGGCGGTCGTCGACCTTGTCGAGCACCTCGGCGGCCTCGGCGTCGCGCTCGGCCCAGGCGTCGCTGGCCATCCGCCACAGGTCCGAGCAGATGGCGCCCATCTGCTCGAGCTGCCCCCGCACCTCGGGGGTGAGCCGCAGCGCCAGGCCGTGGGCGGCGCGCTGGGCGATGTGCTCGGCCAGGTCGCCGCTGCGCTCGAGCTCGGGGACCACCCGCAGCACCGACACCAGGTAACGCATGTCGCCTGCCATGGGGCTCTGCGTGAGCAGCTCGTGCTGGGTGATCTGCTCGAGGTCGAGCTCGAGCACGTCGACCATGCGGTCGCGCTCGGACAGCGCGCGGGCCGCCTCGGTGTCGCCGGCCAGCAGGGCGTCGGTCGCGGCGCCCACCGCCTCCGTGACGAGCGCGAACAGGCGGATGACCTTGGCGTCGATCTCGTCGAGCTGCTGGTGGAACTTCCGGCGTAGCTCGGTCACTGTCGCACCGTACCCGCCGGGCACGGCGTGGCTACACACGCGGGGCGCGGCGCCCCGCG
>DASTFE010000286.1:0-5247 GCA_035708905.1 Acidimicrobiales bacterium
CGTCGAGCGCATCGAGGTCGGCGACGTCGCCGTCGGCCACGTACACCGCGGCCTCCCACCCCGAGCGCGGGCTGTCGACCTCGATGCCCCGCAGCTCGGTCGTGTCGTCGAGGACGAAGATGAGGCCGACGCCGTCCTTGAGGCCACCCCACTCGGGGGAGTTGTACCGCTCGCTCGACCACGACGTCGCGGGATCGCCGTCGAAGGCGTAGCCGGCGGCGGCCTCGTCGGTGTGCTCGGCGCCGTCTCCCGGGGGCGGGTCGAAGTCGACCGAGCTGTCGATGGCCGCGGTCTCGTCGGCCGGAGCGTCGGTCTCGTCGGGCGGGGGCTCCTCGCCGCCGTCGTCGCCGAACAGGCCGTCGCCCGGCCCCTGCAGCAGCAGGCCGGCGACGCCGAGCGCGACGGCCACCAGCACGACCAGCAGGGTGGGCACGAGCCAGCGGCGCTCGCTGTCGGCGAATCGGGCCGGCGCCGTGCCCGCTGGCGGGGTGAGCCGGGCGCCCGGCGGCCGCTGACCGGGGGGTGGTGGCGGTGGCAGCCGGGTGGGGCGCGGCTCGGCGATGGTGTCGTCGCCGGCGGCCCGGTCGTCGGCACCGGCGCTGAGCAGCGCCGCCCGGGCGTCGGTGGCGGTGGGGAACCGGTCGGCCGGGTCGCGAGCCAGCAGGCGCATCGTGATCGCCTCGAGCTCGCGCGGCACGCCGGGCTTGACCAGCCGCGGTCGCTGCGGGTCGCTGTGGAGGCGGGCCAGGGCCGTGCTCGAGCTGGTGTCGGCCTCGAAGGGCACGCGGCCGCACAGCATCTCGTAGAGCACGACGCCGAGGCTGTACAGGTCGGTGCGGCCGTCGATGGGCCCGGCCTCGACCTGCTCGGGTGCCAGGTACTTGGCCGTGCCCAGGAACGAGCCCTCTTGCGTGAGGTCGGCCGACTCGGCGGCCTTGGCGATGCCGAAGTCACCCACCTTCACCCGGCCGTCCTCGGAGAGCAGGATGTTGGCCGGCTTGATGTCGCGGTGCACCAACCCGGCGGCGTGGGCGACCGACAGCGCGCCGGCCACCTGCGCGGCGATGTTGGCCGCCACCCACGGGTCGAGCGGGCCCTCGTCGAGCCGCTGGCGCAGGGTGTGCCCCCGCACCAGCTCCATGACGATGGCTTCGATGCCGTCGTCGCTGCACGTGTCGTAGACGTTGACGATCGCCGGGTGCGACAGTCGCGCCACCGCGATGGCCTCCTGCCGGAAGCGCGTCACGAACGTGCCGTCGGCTGCCAGGTGCTGGTGCAGGATCTTGACGGCGATGGCACGTCGCAGCACCTCGTCGGTGCCCAGCCACACCTGCGCCATGCCGCCCGACGCCAACAGCTCGTCGAGCCGGTAGCGGGCACCCAGCAGCGCGCCGGCAGAGACGCCGGCGGCTTGGGACGGGCCGGAGGGGGGAGGCGTTACTGCCACGGTGCGCCCACCGTAGCCAACCGGCGTCCCTGACGCAGGGTCAGGGGCGCCGCTCCCCGGGCCCTCTCAGGCCGGATCGACCCATGTCAGCCCCATCACCCGCGGCCCTCCATGGGTGCCGATCACAGGACCGATGGTGGTGACGGTCACCTGGTCGGCGGGGTAGCGGGGCGCGAGCAGGTCGAGCATGGTGTCGAGGTCGGGTGCCATGCCGTGAGCGATGCACAGGTGCTCGACCGCAGGTTGCGAGAACACCTTGTCGCGCAGCCACTCGAGGGCGCGGCGGCGGGTGCGCGCCCGGCCGGCCTCGGCCACCTCGCCCGACGACAGGTCGAGCAGCGGCTTCACCGACAGCAGCGAGCCCAGCAGCGCCTGGGCGCCGCCGATGCGTCCACCCTTCTTGAGGTTGTCGAGGGTGTCGAGGGCGCCGAACACGTGCGTGCGGCCGACGAGATCGTCGACCATGCCGACGATGTCGTCGGCCCCGGCCCCCTCGGCGGCGGCCTCGGCGGCCAGGCGCACCTGGGTGCCGAGCCCTGACGTGATCGAGCGCGAGTCGACGATCCGCACGTCGAGGCCGTCCATGGCGCTCGCCGCGTTCTGCGCCGACTGCAGGGTGGCCGACAGGCCCGACGACAGGTTGATGCACACGACCGCGTCGGCGCCGGCGTCGGCCTGCCGCCGGAACGCGGCCTCGAACGCCCCGGGTGAGGGCGCCGCCGTCTCGGGCAGGTCGGCCGCCGAGGCGAGCTTGTCGTAGAACTGCGAGACCGACAGGTCGACGCCGTCGGTGTACTCCTCGTCGCCGAAGCGGATCGACAGCGGGACGACCTCGATCCCGAGCCGTTCGACCACGTCGGCGGCCAGGTCTGCGGACGAGTCGGTGACGATGCGGACCGGCATGGCCGGCGACCCTACTCGCGCGCCCGGGCCGGTGCCGGGCCCCGCTCAGCCGCCGCCGGGACGCGGGCGTGCCATGTGCGCCGGCCGGTAGCCGGACTCGTCCGGCGTAGCCGTCGCCGTCCCCGCGGCCGCGCCCGGCCGGGCAGCGGGTGAGCCGGGACCGGCGGGCGTCGCGGCACCGGCCGCGCTGGGGACGAGGTGGCGCGACCGGCGGCTGCTGCGCCAGTGCCGGGCCCACCAGAGCACGAGGAAGAGCCCGGCGCCGGCCGAGAGCACGAGACCCACACCCGAGATCGTGGTGGAGCGCACGTCGAACCTGGACGTGTCGAGCACGATCGACCCGTCCGGGCTGGTCACGGTGACCTCCATCGAGAACGCGCCGGAGGTGCGGGTGCGCACGGGGACCTCGAGCCGCGTGGTGCCCGGCGCCAGGGCGGTGGTGAGCACCCGGCCGTCCGGGAACTCGAGCTGGTCGGCCTCGAGCTCGACGCGCACGGTCAGCTCCTGCTCGGACAGGTTGGTGAGCGCGACAGGGATCGTGCTCGACCGCGAGGTGAGCGTGATGCGGAACTCCTCGGGCAGGGTCACGATGCCGTCGAGGTCGTCGAGTGCGGCGGCCGTGCGATCGATGTACGGGCGGCGCTGGTCGGCGGCCGTCGCGGCGCCGGTGCTCAGCAGGAGCGACTGCTCGAGGGACGCTCCCGTGTCGGGGTCGTCGAGCAGGTCGCCGACGCCGGCGACCCGGTCTCGCGCCGATTGCAGCGCCGGTGCGATGGGGCGCAGGTCGGCGGTGCTGGTGGGGGCGGGCTCGAGCGTGGTGGGGCCCTCGTCCGGGGACGGCACGTCGCTGAAGAGCTGCGCGATGGGCACGACCCGGGCGGCTTGACCATCGGCCAGCGCACCCAGGGCCGTGGCCACGACACCGGGGTCGATCGGGGCGTCGGGCGGGAGGTGGACGACGATCCCGCGCTGGTCGGCCGGCGCCTGCAGCCATGTGATGGTCAGCTCGGCCAGGAACCGGTGCGCGGCCGCCGGACCGTCGCCGGACGTGAGGTGGCCGGCGAGCCCGGCGTCGCTGACCATGGTGCGTGGCCCGCCCTCGCCGAAGCGGACGGGGGCCGCGGGCGGGGTCGGCGTGCCCGCCTCGTCGTCGGCGCCCGAGAGTGCCGAGGGCGGGACCACGGCACGGTCGATGCCGAGCTCGACAGCCAGCCGTGCCGACGCGGCACCGAAGCTGGTGTCCCCGAGCCACATCCCGGCCGACGGCTCCTTGGCCAGCCGCTGCCGCACGACGTTGGCGCCCCCGTCCGCGTGGTTGTTGGCCTCGCCGATCAGGCCCGCCCGCTGGAGCGCGGCGAGGTCGACGTCGACGAACGGCCGGGCCAGCACGGGGTGGATGGCGGCGAGGGCGCGCAGGTCGTCGACCGCGGCCGTGCCCTCGGGCCCGCTGCGAGCCAGGCCTTCGAGCGTCTCGGGCAGCGGGGCCATCGTCAGCGGCACGCCGGGAGTGGCGCGCAGCACCTGGGCACGCTCCCGCACGCGGTCGAGCGCGCCCGGAGGCAGGCGGTACTCGCCGTCGGGTTGAAGCGAAGGGTCGGCGGCGATGTCGACGAGCACGGCCACGGTCAGCGGGACGAAGTACGGGGGGTCGGGCGTGAGGTACGAGAGGTAGGTGACCGTGCTGCCCACCACCTCGTCGCCGGCCGACAGGGCGCGCACCTCGACCGGGTAGACGCCGCGGCTCGACAGGCCCCCGCCGGGCTCGCCGGGGGTGAACCCCACGGTGGCGGGTGCCCCGGCCCCCGCTGCCAGCGGCTGCGACGGAACCCTCAGCTGCTCGCCGCCCAGGTCGCCGTCGAGCGTGGCGCGGAACTCGGCGCGCGACTCCAGCCGCTCGTGCACGACCATGTCGAGGGTGGCCCCCGCGGGAGCGCCCGACACCCGCACCTGCACGTCGAACAGGTCGCCGGGGCGCACCCAGGCCGGCTGGTCGACGAGCTCGACGGTGACGGCCCCCGGGCCGGCGGGCGGGGCCTCCTGCGCCGGTGCCGCACCCGCGGGCAGCGCACCGGCGGCGAGCGCGAGCGGGACCCCGAGCGCGGCGGCCGCGGCCCGCCGGAGGCGACCGCCGGGCCAACCCGCCCGTCGCCGCGCGCCGGTCGCCCGCCGCCGGGTCACACCGGGCCCTCGCCGGGGACCGGGGGACCGAGCGCCGACCAGTGGTGTCCGCCACCCTGCGGCACGGGCCGGCCCTCGACCAGCGAGCGGTGGAGGACCGCGAGGTCGTCGGACTGCAGCACGAAGCCGGCCCGCAGGTACAGACGCAGCGACCGGTCGTTGTCCTCCTGCGTGTTGACCAGCGCGTCGCGGGCGCCCCACCGCCGCAGCCAGCGCAGGCCGTCGACGAGCAGCGCGGCGCCGACGCCGCGTCCCTGGTAGGGCGGTGCGACCGCGAGCCGCTGGACGTAGCCGCGGTGACCGGCGCGCCCGCACACCGCGTAGCCGACGATGCCGGGGGCGGCGCGCGCCACCTGGAAGTGGACGGTGGCGGTGGCCGAGAGCGCCTCGGCGAGGCCCGCCTCGTCGAGCCGCCAGAACGGGGCGAAGGCGGCCCGGTCGACCGCCAGGGCGTGACCGTGCTCGCGGCGGCGGCCGCGCCGAAGGTCGACGCCGCGCACCGGCGGGGTCGGCGGCAGGTCGACGAGCGGGTGGAGCAGCAGGTGCAGGCGCTCGGCCTGGGTGAAGCCGGCGTCGAGGAACGGCCGCCGGTCGGCGCGGTGCAGCGCGGCGGTGATGATCGACCGGTAGCCCTGGGTGCGCAGGTGCGCGACCGACCGCTCGACGTCCTGGGGCGTGAGCGGGCCCAGGCAGTCGGCGGCCGGGGCGACGTGGGCGAC
>DASTFE010000287.1:0-18261 GCA_035708905.1 Acidimicrobiales bacterium
GGCGCGGGCCGCGGGAGCGGCGCCGTGCGCGGGAGCCGCGCCGTGCACGGGGGCGGCGCGGTCGGCGCGGGCGGCGCGGACGATGGGGGCGATCGGGCTGAGCTGCAGCCAGCGGGGCAGGCCGGCGGCGATCCAGCGGGGCCCCGTCAGGCCGATCGTGCCGGCCTTGACGGCGTCGAGCAGCTCGATCTCGCCCTCCCACATGCGGTAGAGGTCGGCCAGGTCGGACGTGAGGACGGCGTCGACCTCGAAGCCGGGGTCGGTGTAGCAGACCGACGCATCGCCCGGCTCGATCACCAGCCAGAACACCCGGCGGCGGTCGGGCACCTCGACCTGCACGACCGCCCGGCGGGTGACCTCGCTGGCGTCGATGCGGTCGTGCAGCCACCACATGAGCACCTCGGGGTCGAGCTCGTCGGGACGCGGGTTGCCGAAGGCGTGGCGGGCGCCCCAGTCGGCCAGGCCGAACACCACCGGGCGCAGGTCTTCGCCCGCGGCGGTGAGGTCGTAGCCGCCGTCGGCGGCCCGCGTCACCAGCCCGGCCGCCTGCATCTGGCGCAGGCGCCGCGCCAGCAGCGCCCGCGACAGCCCCGGCAGCCCACGGATCAGGTCGTTGAACCGCCGGCTGCCGACGAGCATCTCGCGCACGATGAGCAACGTCCACCGCTCGCCGAGCACCTCGACCGCCCGCACGATCGGGCAGTACTGCGCGTAGGTCCGCACGCCGCCAGTCTCCCACCCCCGCCGGCACCCGTCAGGCGGACGCCCGCATCACCTCGACCACGCTGGCCAGGCCAGCCGCCGGCGTGCCGCCACCTCGGCGAACGGGCTAGGCATCCGCCGCCACCTCCACGGTCGTGAGCCCGCCGTCGACGACCAGCTCGACGCCCGTGGTGAAGGTGGCGTCGAAGGCGAGGACCAGCGCCGCCCGCGCCCCCTCGTCCGGCGTGCCGTGGCGCCGCATGGGCGTGACCTCGTCGCCGATCCGCTCGAACTCGGCCCGCTCGGCGGCCGTCGCGCCCGCCACGCCCAGCGTCGGCGTGGCGATGAACCCCGGGCTCAGCGCGTTGACGCGGACGCCCCGCGGCACCAGCTCGGCGGCCAGCACCTGGGCGAACGAGCGCAGCGCCGCCTTGGACCCGGCGTAGACGCTCATGCCCGGCGTGCCCGTGCGGTTGGCGACCGACGTCGTGAACACCAGGGCGCCGCCGTCGCGCACGAGCGGCGCCAGGCGCTGGGCGGCGAAGAAGGCGCCCTTGGCGTTGACCGCGAACGTCCGGTCGTACGACGCCTCGGTCACCGCGTCGAACGGCTCGAGGGTCGCCACGCCGGCGTTGACGAAGACGGCGTCGAGCCGGCCGAGGGTCGCGGCCACCTCGGCGGCGAGCGCGTCGATGTCGGCCATGCTGGTGACGTCCGAGCGCCGGACCACGGCCTGCTCGCCGATCCGGTGGCGGGCGGCGGCGACGTTGCCCTCGTCGCGACCGGTCAGCAGCACCCGTGCGCCGCCCTGCACCAGCGCCTCGACGATGGCCAGGCCCATGCCGTGGGTGCCGCCGACGACGACGGCGTTGCGTCCTGCGTACGTGTCCATGGTGTCCTTCCGTGGGGATGGCCGGTGTGCCCAGACCGTCCGCCCGATGGTCCCCCGGTGCAGGCCGTTCTACAAGTACCTACCATTTCGTCAGGTACTCACCTGGAGGTAAGCATGGGCGAAGCGAGCACAGGCGACGCGGGCACGGGCGACGCAGGTACGCAGGTGGCGATGCCGAAGACCTACACCTGCGGCCTGGACGCCGCGGTCGACGTGATCGGCGGCAAGTGGAAGCCGCTGATCCTGTGGGAGCTGCACGCCGGCGCCCGGCGCTTCGGCGAGCTGCGGCGCTCGCTGGCGGGCATCAGCGAGAAGATGCTGATCCAGCAGCTCCGCGACATGGAGGCCGACGGGCTCGTGCACCGCGAGGTGCACCACCAGGTGCCGCCCAAGGTCGAGTACTCGCTCACCCCCTTCGGCGCCTCGCTCGACGAGGCGCTCGAGCCGCTCGGCGACTGGGGGCACCGGCACATGGCCCGCATCGCGGCGTCCCGCAGCCGCTGACCCGCCCCGCCCGCCCCCCGCCGCCCCCGCGTCCGCGGGTTCAGTTCGTGAACTATGCGGTGCGCCCTGCCGTCCGTACGGTCGCCGGTGAGCGATACACGCATCGACCGAGAGGCGGACCATGACGACCATCGACGCACCGCTGCGCACCGGCTCGGGGACCTTCCCCGTCCCCACCCGGCCCGACGACGACCGCTTCGTCGCCCTGGCCGCCGAGGTCGGGGCCGTAGCGGCCGAGCACGCTACCGACCACGACCGCGACGCCACCTTCGTCGCCGAGGCCTACGCCGCCATGCGCGCCACCGGCTACCTGGCCCTGGCCGTACCCTCCGAGCTGGGCGGCCTGGGCGCCACCCTGCGCCAGGTGTGCTACGCCCAGGCGGAGCTGGCCCGCCACGACGGGTCCACTGCCCTGGCGGTGGCGATGCACCACTACTTGACGCTCGTGCAGGCCTTCCGGCACCGCACCGGCGCCCCCGACGCCCAGGCGGTGCTGCGCCGGGTGGCGAGCGGGGGCGTCGTCATCGCCACCAGCGGCGGCTCCGACTGGCTGTGGCCGACCACCACCGCGGTGACCGACGAGGACGGCAACCTGCGGGTGTCGGGCCGCAAGGCGTTCTGCAGCCAGGCGCCCGAGGCCACCGTCATCGCCACCAGCGCCGTGCTGGGCGAGCCCGGCGACGGCGCCGAGGTGCTGCACTTCTCCGTGCCGCTGTCGGCGGACGGGGTCCACATGGAGGAGACCTGGGACACGCTGGGCATGCGCGGCACGGCCAGCAACGAACTGGTGCTCGACGACGTGGTCGTCCCCGTCGCCGCCGTGGCCGGGCGCCGACCCTACGGCGAGCTGGCCGGGCCGCTGGTGGTGGCGGCGCTGCACTTCGCCCCGGTCGCCGCCGCCACGTACTTCGGCGTGGCCGCAGGCGCCCGCGACGTGGCGGTCGCCGGGGTCGGCGCCGGGTCCCGCGGTCCCCGGCCCCTCGCCGCGGTGCCCCGGGTGCAGCGCCAGGTCGGCCTCATGGACGCCAAGCTGCGGGGTGCCTGGTGGGCCCTGCTCGGCGCCGTCGACGAGATGGGTGACGACTACACGCCCGACGCCGGGCTGCTGGCCATGGTGATGCTGGCCAAGCGGCAGGTGGTCACCGAGGCCGTCGCCGTGGTCGACCTGGCCATGGACACCCTGGGCGGCCGGGCCTACTTCCGGCGCTCGCCACTCGAGCGGGCCCTCCGCGACGTGCGGGCCGGCACCTTCCACCCGCTCACGCCCGAGGCCGCGCTGACCTACGCCGGCAAGCTGGCGCTCGGCGACCCGGGGCGGACCGAGTAGCGCACCGGGCGGGGGCCGCGTGGCGGTGGGCGGCCCCCGCACGGCTACCGTGCGCGACTGATGAAGGCGCTCCGCAGCTTCACCGTCCGACCGTCCCTCCCCGCCGAGCTCTCCGCCCTGGAGGAGCTGGCCTTCAACCTGCGCTGGTCGTGGGACGACCAGACCCGCGACCTGTTCCGGTGGGTCGACCCCGACCTGTGGGACGCCAGCGTGCACGACCCCGTCCGCATGCTGGGCCTGGTGCCCCGCGAGCGGCTCGACGCCCTGGCCGCCGATGCCGGCTTCAAGCGCTTCCTCGACGAGGTGCACAGCGAGCTGCAGCGCTACCTCGAGGGCGACCGCTGGTTCCAGACCAAGGGCGGCAGCCCCCTCGACCTCGTCGCCTACTTCTCGCCCGAGTTCGGCATCGCCGAGGCGGTCCCCCAGTACTCCGGCGGCCTCGGCGTGCTGGCCGGCGACCACCTCAAGGCGGCGAGCGACCTGGGCGTGCCCCTGGTCGGCGTCGGCCTGCTCTACCGGCACGGCTACTTCCGCCAGAGCCTCGACGCCGACGGCTGGCAGCAGGAGCGCTACCCCCTCCTCGACCCCCACATCATGGCCCTCACTCCCTGCGACGGTGTCCGCATCGAGGTCGACCTGGCCGGCGTGCCGCTCGTCGCCCAGGTGTGGAAGGCGTGCGTGGGCCGGGTGCCGCTCTACTTCCTCGACGCCGACGTCGACGACAACCCCGACGAGATCCGCCAGGTCACCGACCGGCTGTACGGCGGCGACACCGAGCACCGCCTCCGCCAGGAGATCCTGCTCGGCATCGGCGGCGTGCGCGCCCTGCAGGCCGTCGGCGTCGACGCCCAGGTGTTCCACACCAACGAGGGCCACGCCGGGTTCCTGGGCATCGAGCGCATCCGCCAGCTCGTCGTCCACCAGGGCCTGAGCTACCCCGAGGCGATCGAGGCGGTGCGGGCCGGCTGCATCTTCACCACCCACACGCCCGTGCCGGCCGGGATCGACCGCTTCCCCCTCGAGCTGATGGACAAGTACTTCGGCGCCTGGGCCGACGAGGTGGGGGTGAAGATCGACGACCTGGTGGCGCTCGGCCACCGACCCACCGACACCCCCGACGAGCCGTTCAACATGGCCGTCATGGGGCTGCGCCTGGCGGGCCGGTCGAACGGCGTCGCCCAGCTCCACGGCGAGGTGAGCCGCGGGATGTTCGGCGACCTGTGGCCCGACCTCGAGCCCGACGAGACGCCGATCGGGTCGATCACCAACGGGGTGCACGCCCACACCTGGACCTCGCCCGAGATGACCGACGTGCTGTCGCGCCACGTGCGCCCCGACTGGCACGAGGCCGACCCCGAGCTGTGGGAGCGCATCGCCGAGGCGCCCGACGACGAGCTGTGGCGGGCCCGCGAGCAGGCCCGCGAGCGCATGGTCACGTTCGTGCGCCGCCGGCTGAAGGAGGCGGCCGCCGCCCGCGGGCTGACCGGGTCCGACGTGGCCTGGACCGATGAGGTGCTCGACCCCCGGGTGCTGACCATCGGCTTCGCCCGGCGGTTCGCCACCTACAAGCGCGCGACCCTGCTGCTGTCCCAGCCCGACCGGCTGCGGGCCCTGCTGCTGTCGCCCGACCAGCCGGTGCAGCTCGTGTTCGCCGGCAAGGCCCACCCGGCCGACGAGCAGGGCAAAGAGATGATCCGCCAGATCGTGGCGTTCTCGTCCGACCCCGAGATCCGGCACCGCTTCGTGTTCGTCGACGACTACGACATCGCGGTGGCCCGCGCCCTCTACCAGGGCTGCGACGTGTGGCTGAACAACCCGCGCCGCCCCCAGGAGGCGTGCGGCACGTCGGGCATGAAGGCCGCGCTCAACGGCGCGCTCAACCTGTCGATCCTCGACGGCTGGTGGCACGAGATGTTCGACGGCGAGAACGGTTGGGCCATCTCGTCGGCCGAGGACGTCGACGACCTGCACCGGCGCGATCAGCTCGAGGCCAGCGCGCTGTTCGACCTGCTCGAGCGCCAGGTGGTGCCGCGCTACCACGAGCGCTACGGCGGCCCGGTGCCGCGGCGGTGGCTGAAGAAGGTGCGCAGGTCGCTCACGTCGCTGGGACCCCAGGTGACGGCCTCGCGCATGGTGCGCGACTACGTCGCCGACCTCTACGAGCCCACGGCGGCCCGCACCGACGCGCTGTCGGCCGACGACGGGGCCCGGGCCCGGGCGCTGGCCGCCTGGAAGCAGCGGGTGCGCGACGGCTGGCACGGGGTGCACGTCGACCGGGTCGACGGCGACCTGGCGGTCGCCGACCTGGGCGGCTCGCGCACCGTCGAGGCCGTGGTGGCGCTGGGGTCGCTGGCGGCCGGCGACGTCGACGTCCAACTCATCCACGGCCCTGTGGGCCAGGCCGACGAGCTGACGACGCGGTCGACGGTGTCGATGTCCCAGGCGGGGCCTGCCGACGACGGGCACGTGCGCTACACCGGCTCGTTCGAGACCTCGAGCGCGGGCCGCTACGGCTTCACCGTGCGGGTGGTGCCCCGCCACGCGGACCTGGTCGGCTCGTCCGAGATGGGCCTGGCCGCCTGGGCCTGACACCCCACGCGTTCTCGCCGCGGGAATCGGGGCTCCGGCCCCGGATCCCGCGGCAGGAACGCGGGTTGGGGGCTCAGCGGCCGGTGAAGGTCGCCTTGCCGGGCCCGTGCTCGAGGAACGAGGCGACGCCGATGCGGGCGTCCTCGGTGGCGAACACCTCGGCGAACAGCTCCTGCTCGAGGGCGATGCCCGCGGCCAGGGTGCCCTGCAATCCCCTGTCGATCGCCTGCTTGGCCAGCCCCTGGGCGACCACCGCCCCCGACGCGAGCTCCGCGGCCAGGGCGTAGGCCCGGTCGTGCAGCGCGTCGTGGGGCACCACCTCGTCGACCAGGCCGATGCGCAGCGCCTCGTCGGCGCGCACCTGGCGGCCGGTCAGGATCAGCTCCTTGGCCCGCGACGGGCCCACCAGCCGGGCCAGCCGCTGGGTGCCGCCCCCGCCGGGGATGACGCCGAGCAGGATCTCGGGCTGGCCGAACCGGGCCTTGTCGGAGGCGATCCGCAGGTCGCAGGCCAGCGCCAGCTCGCAGCCGCCGCCGAGCGCGAAGCCCGAGACGGCGGCGACGACGCAGCGGGGGATGGCCGCGACGGCGTCGAGGGCCCGCACGAACGCACCGCCCACGGCGCGGGCCTCGTCGGGCCCGCCGAACTCGCCGATGTCGGCCCCGGCGGCGAACAGACGGTCGCCACCGGTGACCACCACCGCGCCGGGCGGGTCGTCGGCGAGCGCGCCGGCCGCGGCCTCGAGCTGGCCCAGCAGCGCAGTGGACAGGGCATTGACCTTGGGGTTGTCGAGGCGGACCACGGCGACGCCGTCGGCACGGCGCTCGACGTGGACGAGCGGGGACTCTTCGACCATTGCCCGACCCTACGCGGTAGGCCGAGGGCGGCCCCCGATCGGCCCCGATCGGCGTCGACCGGCCGGCGTCGACCGGCCAGTGCGCGCCGCCGCCTCAGCCCTCGGCGGTGCCCGAGCCCCCGACCACGTCGCCCAGCAGCTCGTCGGCCGCCGTCCACGGGTCGATGTCGCCCGCCACCACCGCGTCGGCCAGCTCGCCGGCCCGGGGGCCCACGGTCACCGACCGGGCCTGCTCGAGCAGGCGGGCCGCCACCAGGCGGGTGACCTCCTCCGCGGCCCGGCGTCGTCGCCGGGCGTCGAGCTCGCCGGTGGCGACCTGGTGCTCGCGGTGGGCGGCGACCGCGCGCCACACGTCGGCCACGCCCTCGCCCGCCGTCGCCGTGGCCGCCACGACCGGTGGGCGCCACCCGTCGGCTGCCACCATGTCGAGCATGCGGTCGAGGTCACGGGCCGTCTCGGCGGCCCCCGGCCGGTCGGCCTTGTTGACCACGAACACGTCGGCGATCTCCATCAGCCCGGCCTTGTTGGCCTGCACCGTGTCGCCCCAGCCCGGGTTGACCACCACCACCGTGGTGTCGGCCTGGCTGACGACGTCGACCTCGACCTGCCCCACCCCCACGGTCTCGAGCACCACCCACGGGTAGCCGGCGGCGGTGAGCACCCGCACCGCCTCGGGGGCGGCGACGGCCAGGCCGCCGAGGTGGCCCCGGGTGGCCATCGACCGGATGAACACGCCGTCGTCGAGCGTGTGCACGCCCATCCGCACCCGGTCGCCGAGGATGGCGCCGCCGGTGAACGGCGAGGAGGGGTCGATCGCCAGCACCGCCACCCGCTCGCCGCGGCGGCGCAGCAGGTCGATCAGCGCGCTGGTCAGCGTCGACTTGCCCGCCCCGGGGGCGCCGGTGATGCCCACGGTGTAGGCGTCGCCCGCCGACCCGTGCAGCGCGCGGCCGACCGCCCGGGCCGGCTCGCCGCCCCGCTCGACCAGCGACAGCAACCGGGCGAGGGCCGCCCGGTCGCCCTGGCGCGTGGCGGCGATCAGCTCGGCGGGCGAGGGGCGGGTCACGCCGCGAAAGGTACTGCGGCGAGCGTCAGAGGCTGACGGAGGTCTCGGCCGGTGTGCCGACGTCGACCACCTCGGTGACCCCCGGCACCCGGTCCTTGAGGATGCGCTCGATGCCGGCCTTGAGGGTGACCGTCGACGCCGGGCACGACACGCAGGCCCCCACGAGCTCGACGCTGACGACGCCGGTCTGCTCGTCGACGCCGCGCAGGAAGATGTCGCCGGCATCGGCCTGGATGGCGGGGCGGATCACCTCGATGACCTCGCTCACCTTGGCGGTATCGACCACGTGGTCTCTCCTCGGGTTCCTGGCGGCGCGCGCAATGCTCGCGGAGCCGTCCTCCGAGTATCAACACGGGGCCACGCGGATGTGTTCCGCGCTCCCCCGGGGTCGCCCGGCGGAGTAGCGACGGGTCGGCAGGTCTGGGAACCTGAACCCGTGACCGCAGCGCTGCTCGCCCACCAGGGCGGCTGGGACGAGATCCTCATGGTGCTCGTGCCCATCGTCATCTTCGCCGCCCTGCTGGTCGTGGCCAACCGCCGGGCGAACAGCATCGACGGCGCCCGTCACGGCACCGTGCCGCCCGACGGCGACATCGGGAACGACGACGGGCGCGAGCGCGGCGACCGCGGCGACCGGGGCGACCGGGGCGACCGCAGCGGGCGCACCGCGGGACCGCCGGAGCCCAGCGGGCGCCGCCAGCCCCGCCGGGGCCCGCCGACGCGGTAGCCGGGGTGCCCCGCCTCACCGTCACCCGGTCCGTCACCCACGCCGCGGCCGAGCGGCTGCTCGCGCCCCGCACCGACATCGTCGAGGAGCGGCCCGCCGGCGCCGCCCCGGACGGCGACGGCCACCACGTGACGGGCGCCTTCACGCTCGCCCACGGGCCGTTCGCCCACTACGAGCGCACGGTGAGGGTCGGTGCCCCGACCCCGGACGGCACCGTCGCGGTCACCCAGGTCTTCGACTACCGGCTGCCCCCGGGCACCTGGCCGTTCCTGATGAACCGGCCGTTCCGCGCCGCGCTGCGCCGGCCCCGTCCCGACGGTCGGCTGCCCTGGTGGTACCCGCCGCAGCGGCCCGACGCCCGGGGCGCCACCGTGCTGGGCCTGCTGGCCACGCTGTCGCTCATCGTCGGCTACCACGGCACGCTGCTCACCCAGACGATGACGTTCGCAGCCGACGAGTTCGGCGCGGGCACGGCTGCGCAAGGCGACGCGCTGGCGGCGGTGCGCATCGGCGGAGTCATCGCCATCTACCTGGGGGCCGTGGCCGACCGGCGGGGCCGCCGGCTGATCCTGTCGCTGGCGCTGCTCGGGTGCGTCGTCACCACCGCGCTGGGGGCGGCGGCGCCCAGCCTGCCGGCGCTGGCCACCACCCAGGCGCTGAACCGGGGGACGTGGGCGGCGGCGTCACTGCTGCTGGCCATCATCGCCGCCGAGGAGATGCCGGCCGGCGCCCGCGCCTACGCCCTCAGCCTGCTGGCGATGACCGGCGGGCTGGGCGCGGGCGTGGCGCTGTGGCTGCTGCCCGTCGCCGACCTGAGCACCCGGTCGTGGCGGCTGCTGTACCTGTTCCCGCTGCTGTTCCTGCCGGTGATCGCCCGCTTCGGCCGGCTGGTGCCCGAGAGCCGGCGGTTCGAGCGGCCCCACCGCGACGTCCGCTTCGCCGGGCACTACGGGCGGCTGCTGCTGGTGGCCGGGGCGGCCTTCCTGCTCAACGTGTTCATGGCGCCGCAGTCCCAGTTCCGCAACGAGTTCCTGCGCGAGGAGCGGGGCATGGCCGCCGCCACCGTCTCGCTGTTCGTCGTGGCGACGTCCACCCCCGCCGGCATCGGCATCCTGGCCGGCGGCCGGCTGGCCGACACCCGCGGCCGCCGTGTGGTGGGCGCCACCGGCATCGGCGTGGGCACGGTGCTGATCACGCTGTCGTTCGTGCTCGACGGGCCGGCGATGTGGCTGACCGCCCTGGTGGGCGGCATCTTCGCCGCCGCGCTCGTGCCCACCATCACCGTCTACGGGCCCGAGCTGTTCCCCACCTCGCTGCGAGGTCGGGCCAACGGCATCGCCAGCACGACGGCCATGGCGGGCAGCGTGGTCGGGCTGCTGTCGGCCGGCCGGCTCGAGGAGGCGACGGGGTCGTTCGGCCGCACCCTCGCCGTGCTGGCGGCCGCGCCGCTGGCCATGGCGGCGGTCGTGCTCGCGCTGTTCCCGGAGACGGCACGGCGCGAGCTCGAGGACCTCAACCCGGAGGACGGTGCCGGCGCCGTGCCCGTCCCACCTGCGCCCGAGCCGGGAGCGGAAGGGGTCGGGACGGCCGCGCCGGGATAGCATCGGCGCCGCATGACCCGCACGAGGCTGGGTGTCGCTGCGGTGGCGTGGCTGCTGCTCGTGGCGGGCGCCGCATGTTCCGACGACGACAACCCCGACCTGACGCTGCCCGGCGCGGCCAGCTACCCCGACGACGACGCCGACACCACCACCGCCGAGACCAGCGATCCCCTGCTCGGCGAGGTGTTCCACGTCGCCCAGGCGCTGGACGAGCAGCTCGTGGTGCGCGGCGCCGCCCAGGAGAGCGCCGACGAGGTGGTCACGCTCGAGGCGGCCGACCAGGTCAGCGGCAAGGTGGTGTGCCTCGTGGTGCAGCAGGTCGGCGAGTGGGTCGAGGTGCGACTGCCCACGGGGCCCCGCCGGTCGGGCTGGGTTGCCCGCGACGACGTGGCGCTGAGCCGCCACCGGTTCCGCATCGAGGTCTCACGCTCCGAGCACCTGCTCACCCTGTACACGGGCGAGATCGTCACCGTCGAGGCGCCCGTGGCCCTCGGCCCCGACACCCCCGAGGCCGGCGAGCGCCTGTTCGTCACGGCGCTGGTGCAGCCGCCCGCCGGCGCCCGGCCCTACGCCGCGTACGCCTACGGCCTGTCGGGCGCCGACAACGACGTCGACGCCTTCCGGGCGGGCGAGGGCGTGGTCGCCGTCCACGGCGTCACCGACGACGCGACGCTGGGCAGCGACGTGCCCGCCGGGGCCATCGGCGTCGCCGACGACGTGGTCACCCGCATGGCCGACGCCATCGGCCTGCCCCTCGGCACGCCGGTCGACATCGTCGAGTGACGATGGCGCGGGAGCCCGACATCGTCGAGTGACGATGGCGCAGGCTCTAGAGGCCCGCCAGCCAGTCGCGCACCGTCTCGGCCACCTGGGCGTCGGCGCCCTTGAGCTCGTGCCGGCCGCCCTCGACCCACTCGTGGGTCACGGGTCCGGGGATGGCGGCGGTGTGCGCGGTGAGCTCGTCGGGCGTGCCGAGGGGGTCGCGGGTGCCCGACACGAACAGGCAGGGCACGTCGATCGCCGGGAAGTGGTCGACCCGCAGCCGCTCGGGCCGGCCCGCCGGGTGCAGCGGGTAGGCGATCAGCACCAGCGCCGCCGCCGCAAGCCCCTCGGCCACCGCCATCGAGCACATGCGGCCGCCCATCGACCGGCCCCCGAGCGCCACCGCCGCCGGGTCGATGCCGGCCGAAGCGGACAGCGCAGCCGCCTCGTCCCGCACGCAGTCGATCAGCTTGGGCGCCCGGTCGGGTGCCCGGCGGCCCGCGCGGCGGTAGGGGAAGTCGGCCCGGACCACCGGCAGCGGCACGGCCCGCTCGATCGCCACCAGCGACGGGTGGTCGCACCCGGTGCCGGCGCCGGGGAACAGCAGCAGCCCGCCGGGGGCGGGCGACGAGTCGCTCATCGCGGGGAGCTCACCCGGCCAGCAGGATGCGGCGGGCCTCGCGCAGCTCGGCCAGCCGGACGGCCGCCACGGCGATGTCGCCGCCGTGATCGGGGTGGGCGTCGCGCACGAGGTCGCGGAACCGGCGCTGGATGGCCCGGCGGTTGGGACGGGACGTGCCCGTGGCCAGGTCGAGGACCGTGAGCGCCCAGCCGACCGGGTCGCGGTGGGCCTCGGGCGACCAGTCGTGGTGGCGGGCCAGGCCCGAGAGGTGGGCGACGAGCGAGCCGTCGATGGGGCCGGTCCAGCGCATGGCCTTGCGCAGGGTCGCCATGACCGTGCTGCGGGCGCCCACCGGCACCTCGCCGGCCGCGTAGACGGCGGCCAGGATGTGGTGGGCCGGCGCGCCCTTGTCGTCGAGCTCGAAGGTGATCGCCTCGCCCTCGCCCCGCAGCCGGTGCACGCTGCGCTGCAGGCCGATCCGGTCGGTCTGGAGGCGGTGGCGCAGGCGGGGCTGGCGGATGCGGTGGCCGGCCTCGAGCTGGCGCGTCAGGCGGTCGAGGTCGTCGAACAGCTCGGGGTCGAGGACGGGGATGTGGGCGGCCACCACGCCGCCGAGCAGGATGCCCCCGAAGCCGGGCGCCGGTGAGACCGGCAGGTCGCGCTCGCCGAGGGCGACGCGCCGGGTGGGGGCGATGGCCCGCGAGTGGAAGACCTCCATCTCGGCCAGGATCACGGGCGCAGCCTACTGGCCGCCCGCCCTGCTGCCCGTGCTCGCGGCGCGTCGACTCAGACGTACGGCCGCAGGGCCTGGCGCAGCCCGCGGGCCGACGCGGCCACGGCGTCCGGGTCGGGATCGGGGTCGGCCGGGTCGACCCGCAGCAGGGCGGCCAGCCCGCCGACCCGCTCGCACAGGTGTGACCAGGCGGCCGCGTCGAGCCCGTAGGGAGGCTGCGACTCGTCGAGGCGCTCGCCGAGGTCGAGCACGGTGGCGGCGCCCGCGTTGTCGTCACCGTCGCGCTGGAGGCGGTCGGCGGCGACGAAGAGGTCGCCGAGTAGCTCGGCGCCGGCGGGGCCGTCGTCGGGCTCAGGCGCCAGCTCGTGGGGATGGGCCACGCGGTCGAGCAGTCCGTCGACCGCGGCCTCGTCGTCGGCGTGCACGAACAGCTCGTCGCCGTCCCACCCGCTGGCGATGCCCGCGTCGCGCAGCTCGTGCACCAGGGTGGCGAGGCGGTCGTCCTCCCAGTCGGACAGGTCGTAGGCCACCTGCTCGCGGTCGGCGTCGAGGTGGGGCCCGGCGTCGCCCTCGACGATGTCGAGGATGTTGTCGACCGGTGCCTCGTCGACGGCGGCCACCTGCAGCTCGGACCCGTCCCACGCATGGGGGATGCCGGCCTCGCGCAGCCGGTCGGCGACGGCCTGGCGCTCGATGTCGCTCCAGTCGTCGAGGTCGTAGACGACGGTCTCGCCCCCGTCCGGGTCGTCGTCGGGCGCCTCGAGGTCGGTGGGGGCGTCCTGGACGGCGCCGCCGGCCTCGCCGGGCAGGTCGGGCTCGCCGGGCAGACCGGAGATGGTGATGCCCAGGTCGTCCTCGTCCTGCTGGTACGGATCGGAGATCTGTCCCACGGAGCCCATCTAACCAGCCCGAGTATCGTCCGTGCATGACCGAGAAGCAGCGTCCTGACCGCAACCTGGCCATGGAGCTCGTCCGGGTCACGGAGGCCGCCGCGCTCGCCGCCTCCCGGTGGATGGGCCGCGGCGACAAGAACGGGGCCGACGGCGCGGCCGTCGACGCCATGCGCATCGTGCTCGACACGGTGCCGATGGACGGCGTGGTCGTCATCGGCGAGGGCGAGAAGGACGAGGCGCCGATGCTCTACAACGGCGAGCGCATCGGCGACGGCAGCCCCACCCCCACCGACATCGCCGTCGACCCGATCGACGGCACCACGCTCACCTCGCTGGGCCGGGGCAACGCGCTGTCGGTCATCGCCGTGTCCGAGCGGGGCACGATGTTCGACCCCGGCCCCTGCGTCTACATGGAGAAGGTCGCGGTCGGGCCCGAGGGGGTCGGCGCCATCGACATCGCCCGGCCTGCGGCCGAGAACATCGCCGCGCTGGCCCGGGCCCTCGGCACCACGCCGCGCGACATCACCGCGGTGATCCTCGACCGCGACCGCCACCAGGACCTCATCGCCGAGGTGCGCAGCACCGGCGCCCGCATCCGCCTCATACCCGACGGCGACGTGGCCGGCGCCATCTCGACCGCCTGGCCCGAGTCGGGCGCCGACATCCTGCTCGGCATCGGCGGCACGCCCGAGGGCGTCATCACGGCCGCCGCCCTCAAGTGCATGGGCGGCGAGCTGCAGGGACGCCTCTGGCCCCGCAACGACGACGAGCGCCGGGCCGCGGTCGACGCCGGCTACGACCTCGACAAGGTGCTGACCACCGACGACCTGGTCGGCGGCGACAACTGCTTCTTCGCGGCCACCGGCATCACCGACGGCGAGCTGCTCAAGGGCGTGCGCTTCTCGCGCCGGGGCGCCTCGACGCAGTCGCTGGTCATGCGGTCGCGGTCGGGCACGGTGCGGCTGGTCAACGCCCAGCACCAGCTCTCGAAGCTGGCCCGCTTCTCGTCGATCGACTTCGGCTAGTCAGCGGCTACATCCGGCGCGCCACCCGGGCGGCCAGGCGCCGCTTGAGGCCGCGGGGCACCGGGCCGGCCGCGGCCGCCAGCACCTTGTTCAGCGGGCCGGGCACCACCCAGGCCCGGCCCGCCCGGGTGGCCGCCAGCGCGGAGGCCGCCACCTCGTCGGGCGACATCCACGCGGCAGCGGGGATCTGGCGACCGCCGATGCCGGCCCGCTCGTGGAACTCGGTGCGGGTGTACCCGGGCACCACGGTGGTGAGCGTGACGCCCGTGCCGGCGAGCTCGCCCGCCACCGCCTCGCCGAAGGAGGCCACGAACGCCTTGGAGGCGCCGTAGGTGGCGTTCCCCGGCGTCGCCTGCAGGCCCGCCATCGACGACACGTTCATCACCGCGCCGCGGCCGCGCGGGATCATGCCCCGCAGCGCGGCGTGGGTGAGCCGCACGACCGCGGTCACGTTCACGGCGATCTCGCGCACCTCGGTGTCGACGTCGAGGCCGGCGAGGTCGCCGTAGGTGCCGAAGCCGGCGTTGTTGACCACCAAGTCGACCGGCGGGTCCCCCTGCGCCAGCCGCGACTCGACGGCGGCCAGCCGGGCGGGGTCGGCCAGGTCGGCCGCCAGCACCTCGACGGCAACGCCGTGTTCGCCGCTCAGCTCGGCGGCCAGGTCGTCGAGCCGGGCCTGGTCGCGGGCGACCACGACGAGGTCGCTGCCCTCACCGGCCAGGGCGCGGGCGACCGCCCGTCCGATGCCCGACGAGGCGCCGGTCACGAGCGCGGTGGGCCAGGTGGGCGCGGCGGCGGCGCGGGCGGCGGCGGGCATGGCCGGCGAGCGTAGACCGGCGGGCCCGACCGCACGGCCGTGCGGCTAGCCAGCGCGCACGGTGGTGCGCTCGGTCACGGCGCCGGGCAGCACGCGCACGGCGAGCTGGCCGTTCGCCAGGCTGGCCTCGGCACCGCCGCCCCAGCCGTCGGGCAGGTCGATCTCGCGCTCGTAGCCGCCGTAGTCCCACTCGTGCATCAGGTACTCGCGGGGCGCGGCCGACCGCAGCGAGGCGGTGATGCGCATCCGGCCCGGCCACAGGTCGATGGCGACGTCCTCGGGCTGCACCGCGGGCAGCGGTGCGACGACGACGAGGGCGTCGCTCGCCTCGTAGACGTTGACCGGCACGGGCTGGGGTCGCATGACCCGCTCGGTGTCGGCGGTCGCCTGGGCGACCTCGTCGCGCTTGGCCTGGTCTGCTGGCATGGTCGGGACGTACCCGGCGACCCGGGCCGCCAATCGTCACGGCGCCAGCCAGCGGCGGCTGAAGCCGGCCTCCGCGATCGGCCGCCAGATCCGCCCCCGCTGCTCCTCCAGCAGGTGCACCGACTCGACCCGCACGTCGGCCACGTAGTCCGCGAGGGCGGCGACCGCGGCCGGGATGCGTTCCGGGGCCATGTCGTCGGCGAGCGTGGCGTGCGGCACGAACGGGTGGGTCAGGGGCCGGGCCAGCGGCGGCTCGAACACGCGGTCGCGCAGGGCGTGGAGGGCCTCGACGTCGCCCGCGACGGCCAGGTACACGACCGGGCTGACGGGGTGGAACGTCGTCGCCGGCCCGAGACGCAGGTCGAGCGGCCGGGTCGCCCGCGCCGCCCGGCGCAGCACGTCGACGGCGGCGCTGACGTCGTCCTCGGCGACGTTGACCGGCGGCACCAGCGTGACGTGGGGCGGGATGCGCCCGAGCGCCCCGTCGCCGAGCGCCCGCCGCAGGCCGTCGACCTCGGCGGCGACCGGGGGCGGCACGAGCAGCGCCACTCCGAACCGGCGACGGGCCATCGCCGGACCCTACCGAAGGCTCGCCGCGGTCACCGGCGCGGCGGACCTAGGGGCAGGTCGAGATCGCCGGCTCGCCGGCGAAGCGCTCCGCGATCCAGTCGAAGCCGTCGACGTAGGCCTGGGGCGCGGCCTCGCCGTGGCCCTGCCCGGTGTCGTAGACCCGCCGCTCGACCTGCTGACCGAGGCCGCACATGCGGTCGAACAGGATCTGGCTGAGGGCGGCCGGCACGATGTCGTCGGCGGCGCTGTGGATGATCAGGATCGGCGAGTCGGTGGCCACCCGGCCCGGGTCGTTCTCGGCCGCCAGCGTGGCCCAGGGCTCGACCGACGCGACACCGGGCCGCAGCAGGTCCTCTCGCGGCAGCTCCCCGAGGCGCGGCAGCACGTCGCCGGCGCAGCCCTCGTCGACCTCGGCTAGGGCCTCGAGGCCGGCGTCGGTCAGCACCAGCGACGGGTCGGCCTCGTCGGGGTAGGCGGCTTCGAACCCGGCGATGATCATGTACAGGAAGCCGACGATCGGCATCGTCTCGGCGGCGCCGAGGATGATCGGCAGCTCGCTGGCCGGCGCCCCGGCGAAGGTGCCCACCAGCTCGAGGTCGGGCGCCCACTCGCCGGCGAGCTGGCCGGCCCACAGGGCGCCGTGCCCGCCCTGCGAGTAGCCGGCGACGGCGAACCGGTCGCCGACGCCGGCACCGGGCAGCTGGCGGGCGGCCAGGGCGGCGTCGAGCACGCTGCGGCCCTCGCTCTCGCCCACCAGGTACGGGTGCCGGCCGGGGGTGCCGAGGCCCTCGTAGTCGGTCGTGGCCAGCACGTAGCCCCGGTCGGTGGCCAGCGGGGCGAGGGCGCCCTCACCCACGCCGGCGGTCTTGGACGGGGCGCACTCGTCGGCGATGCCCGTGGTGCCGTGGGCGATGGCCACCAGCTCGCGCCCGCCCTCCGGCGGCTCGCCGTCGGGCACGGTCACCGTGCCGGTCACGGCGATGGGGTCGCCGGCCAGCGACTCGGACAGGTACATCACGCGCCAGGACGTCGCCTCGCCGCCGGCGGCCGGTTCGTCGACCTGCTCGTAGCGGATCAGGTCGCCGTGCTCGCCGTCGGGCAGGGGATCGGGCACGGCGTAGAAGTCGTCGCCGGTGAACGCCTCGGGCTCGGGCGAGGCCGCGGCGGCCTCCTCGGCGGCCTCCGCCCCGGTACCGGCATCGCCGTTCCCGTCGCCCGACCCGCCGCCGCTGCAGGCCCCGACCAGGCCGGCGGTGAGCAGCAGCGCGAGCGCGCGCCGGCACGCCCGGCTTCCCGTCGTCATGCCGCAGAGTCTGGCCTACGGCGCGGGACGCGGGCTACACCGTCAGTGGGCGGTCAGCCCGCCGGCGGCGGTGAGGCGCACATGGGCCCGGCGGGCGGCCCCCTCGGCCTCGGCGTCGGCCTCCTGGCGGGTGCGCTCCTCGGCCCGGTCGCGGGCCCGGCGGGCCCGGTCGACGTCGATCTGGCTGGCCAGCTCGGCCACCTCGGACAGGATCGTCACCGTGTCGTGCGAGACCTCGACGAAGCCGCCGTGCACGGCCACCACCTCGTCGCCGCCGGACGTGCGGATCGTCGCCGTGGCGATCTCGAGGGTGCCGACGAACGGCGCGTGGCCGGGCAGGAAGGCGATGTCGCCCCCACCCACCGTGCGGGCGATCACCATCTCGGCCTCGCCCGAGTACAGGATGCGCTCGGGCGAGACCAGCTCGACCTGGAGGGCGGCCACCTGCCCTACTCTCCCCCGGCCCGGCGCTGCAGCTCGTCGGCCTTGCGGCGGGCGTCGTCGGCGCCGCCGACGTTGAGGAACGCCTGCTCGGGCAGGTCGTCGAGGTCGCCGTTGACCAGCGCCTCGAACGAGGCGACCGTCTCCTCGACCGGGGTGAAGATGCCGGGCAGCCCCGTGAAGGTCTCGGCCACGAACATCGGCTGCGACAGGAACCGCTGGATCTTGCGGGCCCGGGCCACCGTCACCTTGTCTTCCTCGGACAGCTCGTCGAGGCCGAGGATGGCGATGATGTCCTGCAGCTCCTTGTAGCGCTGCAGGATCTCCTGCACCCGCCGGGCCACGTCGTAGTGGCGCTGGCCGACGACCTCGGGCGACAGGATCGTCGAGGTCGACGCCAGCGGG
>DASTFE010000288.1:0-2509 GCA_035708905.1 Acidimicrobiales bacterium
AGGCCAAGCCCGGCAGCTACACCGCCGCCTTCACCGAGGCGGTGATCAAGGAGGCCGAGCACCGGCCCGAGGTGGTGGCCATCACCGCCGCCATGCCCGACTCGACCGGCCTGCTGCCGTTCAAGGAGCGGTTCCCCGACCGCTTCTTCGACGTCGGCATCGCCGAGCAGCACGCGGTCACCGCGGCCGCGGGCATGGCCATGGGTGGGCTGCGGCCGGTGGTCGCCATCTACTCGACCTTCCTCACCCGGGCGTTCGATCAGGTCAACCTCGACGTGGCGATGCACGGACAGCCCGTCGTGTTCTGCCTCGACCGGGCCGGCATCACGGGCGACGACGGCGCCAGCCACCACGGCGTGCTCGACATGGTGCTGCTGTCCAAGGTGCCGGGCATGACGATCTTCGCCCCGTCGTCCTACCGCGAGCTGGGCATCATGCTCCACGATGCGCTCGAGCTGTGCACCGACGGGCCGGCGGTCATCCGCTGGCCCAAGACCATGCCCCCCGAGGACGACGGCAGCGACGAGGTCGGCTCGGGCCTGACGGCCCGCAAGGTGCGGCGGGGCCGCGACGTGTGCCTGCTCGCCGTGGGCAAGATGCTCGCCACGGCCCGCGAGGCCGCCGAGGCCCTGGCGGCCGACGGCATCGACGCGACCGTGTGGGACGTGCGGGTGGCCAAGCCGCTCGACGACGCCATGCTCGACGACGCCGCCGGCCACCCGGCCGTGGTCACGATCGAGGACGGCTACTGCGACGGCGGCATCGGCTCGGCCATCGCGGCCCGCCTCGGCGAGTGCGACGGCGCGGTGCCCCGCATGGCGACCCTCGGCGTGCCGGTGCGGTTCATCCCCCACGGCAAGCCCGACGCCATCCTGGCGTCGCTCGGCCTCGACGCCGCCGGCGTCGCCGCCGCGGCACGCGACCTGACCGCCACCCTCAGCTGACCGGCGCCGCGCTCCGGGGTGCACCGAGCGTCATTGCCTCGGGCAGCCCCTGCGAGGCGATGACGGTCGCTCGAGGACTCCCGAGGCGATGACCGTCGGCCCCCGACGGCTACTGCCTCACGTCGCGCCGAACGACGGCCATTGCCTCGCAGCCCTGGAGGCGACCGAGCGACGGGACGTGGCGCAACACGCGACAAGGCCCGGACCGGATAACCGGCCCGGGCCTCTCCCCCTGGTCGCCCCCAGCGGATCAAGGGTCACCTTAGTCGAATCAGGTGTCGCCTGTCACATGGGTAATCGACACCAACGTAGAAAAGGTGACGGCCCGATCCAGAAAACTGACGGACCGTCAGGTGTAGTACGGGTTCTCGCCCAGGGCGTGGTCGGTGGTGTCGATCACCTCGGCCACCTCGGGGATGGCCTCGCGGATCGAGCGGGCGATGCCCTCGCGCAGGGTCATGGCCGAGACGGCGCACCCCTGGCAGCCGCCGCCCATCGTCACGTACACCGTGTCGGCCTCGACCCGATCGAGCGCGGCGTAGCCGCCGTGCATGGCGAGCGCCGGGTTGATCTGCCCGTCGAGCAGCTGGCGCACCTTCTCCTCGACCGTGCCGGACAGCTCGATGTGGGCGCCGGAGAGCGGGTCGGGGCGGTTGGGGTTGCGCAGCACGAGGCCCGCCTGCGCGCCGACCGTCGGCAGGTCGAGCGTGGCACCCCGCAGGGCGTCGACGCTGTCGGCGGGGACGATGACCGGCAGCCCGCCCTGGGTCTCGATGGAGTCGCCCACCGCGGTGTCGGCCTCGGACAGCGGGTCGAACGTGAGGTCGTAGGTGTACTCGACCCCCTGGACCCCCGTGACCTCGACGCGGAGGCCCAGCGAATCGGGTTCGTCCTCCTGCGCCCGAAGCTCGAGGATCTTCTCACGCGCCGGCTCGGTGACGATCAGGACCATGGTTCGCAGGCTACCGCCACCCGGCGGCGCGGCGGCACTCCTGCAGGGCCTTGACCAGGGGTTCCCGCTGGTGGTGACCGGCTCGGCACCTGTGGTGGCCGCTAACCTCGGCGCATGCACCCGATCGGGACCCTGCTGCGCTTCATCTGGCGCAGCAGCAGGCGCGCCGCGGTGTTCATGGTCGGGGTCACCCTCCTCGCCGTCGGATTCGTCATGTTCGTCACGCCCGGGCCGGGCATCGTGCTCGTGGTGGCCGGGCTCGCCGTGCTCGCCACCGAGTTCGCCTGGGCCGAGCACCTGCTCGACAAGGCAAAGCAGCAGGCGGCCCGCGCCGGGCAGTCCGCCCAGCGCGTGCCCGGCGTCACCGCGGTCACCTCGGCCGCGGGCCGCCTGGTGCCCCGGCGGTGGCGCACGGTCACCGCCAGCCGGGTGACGGTCACGACCGACGACGAGGGGCGCGTGGTGATCGCCGAGCGCACGGTGGTCAGCGCCACCGAGTTCACGGTGGCCTCGGACGGCGGCGACGACCGGCCGCCGGCCGTGAGCGACGGCGCGGCCAGCGCCGATCGGGCGGCGTCGACAGTCGAGCCGCCGGTCCGCGACGGCGCCACGC
>DASTFE010000289.1:0-14337 GCA_035708905.1 Acidimicrobiales bacterium
AGGTGCGCGGCGACGACTACATCATCCTGCGCGAGCGCGACGTCCACGCCGTCGCGGCCAGCCGGCTGGGCGAGGCGTCGACAGGGCTCTACCTGTAGCCGTCCCGGGCACGGGTCAATCCGATTCGGGACGGGCGGGGTGCGGCCGTACCATGGCGCGGTGCCGGTCACGACCTCGACCCCGACCTCCCCGGCCTCCGCCGCGGCGCCGACCGCGCCGTCTCCGATCCACGCCACCGACGACCAGCTCGCCCAGGTCCGCTACGACGGCGACGGTCTGGTGCCGGCCATCGTGCAGGACGCGTCGACCGGCGAGGTGCTGATGATGGCCTGGATGACCGCCGACACGCTGCGGCTCACGCTGGCCGAGGGTCGCACCGTGTTCTGGAGCCGCAGCCGGCAGGAGGTGTGGCGCAAGGGCGACACGTCGGGCGAGGTGCAGCTCGTGCGGTCGGCGCACTACGACTGCGACGGCGACACGCTGCTGTTCGTCGTCGACCAGCAGGGCGGCGGCGCCTGCCACACCGGCAACCGCACCTGCTTCCACCGGGCCTTCGGCACGGCGGGCGGCGCCGCGGCCGACAGCGCCGACGAGCCGGGCGACGCCACCGGCGCCGCGGCGGGCGACGCCTGACCGGCCCCGTCGACGCCGTGATCCGTCCCACCCTCGACGAGTTCCGGTCGCTGGCCCGCACGCACACGGTCATCCCCGTGTGGCGCGAGCTGCTCGCCGACCTGACCACCCCGGTCGCCGCCTTCAGCCGCCTCGTCGGGGGCGGCACCGGCTTCCTGCTCGAGTCGGTCGAGCACGGCGAGGCGCGCTGGAGCCGCTGGTCGTTCATCGGTCGCAACCCCCTGGCCACCCTGACCGCCCGCGGCCGCGAGGTGACGGTGGTGGGCGAGGTGCCCGACACGGTGCCCCGCGACCGCGGCATCCTCGCCGCCCTCGACGCGCTGCTCGCCGCCTGGCGGGCGCCGGCGCTCGCCGACCTGCCCCCGCTGCACGGTGGCGTGCTCGGCTACCTCGGCTACGACGTGGTGCGCGAGGTCGAGCACCTGCCGCACGTCCCCGCCGACGACCAGGGCCACGCCGACGCCGTGGTGTCGGTGATCGGCCAGCTGGCGGCGTACGACCACTGGCGCCAGCGGGCGGTGCTCATCGACAACGTGCTGGTGCCCGCCGCGGCCGGCGACGACGAGCTCGACCGGCTCTACGCGGCGGCCGTCGACCGGCTGGCCACGCTCGCCGAGGACGGCGCCCGGCCGCTCGACGAGCTGCTCGTCGAGCCCCCGACGGCCGACGACCCGCTGCCCGAGGTGCGCTCGACGATGGGCAGCGACCTGTACGCCCGGGCCGTCGAGGTGGCACGCGAGCACATCCTGGCCGGCGACATCTTCCAGGTGGTGCTCAGCCAGCGGTTCGACTTCGACCTCGACGCCGATCCCTTCGACGTCTACCGCGTGCTGCGCCAGGTCAACCCGAGCCCCTACATGTACTTCGTGCGCCAGCCGGGGCTCACCCTGGTCGGCGCCTCGCCCGAGCCGATGGTGCGGGTCACCGACGGGCGGGTCGTGTCGCGGCCGATCGCCGGCACCCGCCGCCGCGGCGCCACCGACGAGGAGGACGCGCGCCTGGCCGGCGAGCTGCGCGAGCACCCGAAGGAGATCGCCGAGCACGTCATGCTCGTCGACCTGGCCCGCAACGACGTCGGGCGGGTGGTGCGCTTCGGCACCCAGCGCGTCGAGGAGTACCTCACGCTCGAGCGCTACAGCCACGTCATGCACCTGACCTCGCAGGTGGCCGGCGACCTGGCCGAGGGCCGCACGGCCATCGACGTGCTGCGGGCCACCCTGCCGGCCGGCACCGTGTCGGGCGCGCCCAAGGTGCGGGCGATGGAGATCATCGACGACCTCGAGCCCACCAAGCGGGGCCCGTACGCCGGCGTGGTCGGCTACCTCGACTTCTCCGGCAACGTCGACACCGCGATCGCCATCCGCACGATGGTCGTCGACGACGAGGGCCGGGCGTCGGTGCAGGCCGGGGCCGGGATCGTGGCCGACTCGGTGCCCGAGCACGAAGACCTCGAGTGCCGCAACAAGGCCCGGGCCCTGCTCGCCGCCGTGCCGGCCGCCCGGCGCATGTCGGCGGCCCGCCGGGCCCGGGTGTGACCGCGCCCCGGCCAGGGCGCGGCTGGCATCAGATCGCTCTCTGCCGCGGTTCCCGGGGCTGGAGCCCCGGATCCCGCGGCGAGAACGTCGTGGCGCGGGTCGTGGCGCCCCGGCTCAGCGGGCCGCGGGGGCGTCGACGTAGGTCCAGTCGGGCTGCTTGAGCGCTTGGCGCTCGTCGTAGGTGGCCATGCCGCCGGCCAGCTCGACCAGCTTGGGCAGCACCACCCCGCGGCGGGGGAGCGGCCGGCCGTCGAGCGCGGCGTTCACCTCGTCGGCGAACGCCGTGACGATGCTGCCCACGACCCGCTGCTCCTGCACCGGCAGGTAGCACCGGTTGCCGTCGGTGACGGTGCGCAGGCGGTAGGCGAGGGTCTCGACGTCCTCGGGCACGGCCGTGCCCTCCAGCAGCCGGTCGAGCCCCTCGGTCACCGCGCCACACCCCAGCTTGCAGGCGGGGCACTGGCCGCACGACTCGACGTACAGGAACCGTGACATCACCTGGGCCACCTCGAGCATCGACGTGGTGTCGTCGAGCACGAGGAACCCGGCGGCGCCCATCCCCGAGCCGATGGCCTCGAGACCCTCGTAGCTGCAGGGCACGTCGAGCTGGTCGGCCGTGATCACGGGGTTGGCCACGCCCGACAGCACGGCCTTGACCGACCGGCCGGCGGGCAGGCCGCCGCCCACCCGGTCGATGACCGCGCCCAGCGGCGTGCCCAACTCGACCTCGCCGACGCCCGGGCGGACGACGTCGCCGACGACCGTCGCCACCACCAGCCCCGGCGAGCGCTCGGTGCCGAGCGACCGGTACCACTCGGGCCCGCGGGCGAGCACGTGGGCGACCGTGGCGAGGGTCTCGACGTTGTTGACCACCGTCGGGTTGGAGGCCGCGAACTCGGTGGCCACGCCGCCCGGCGACGCGCTCCACCCGCTGCTCGGGACGGTGGCGAACAGGCCGTGGATGTAGGGCGGCACGTTGCGGGGCAGGGGCGCCTCGCCCTCGATCACCTGCAGCAGGCCGGTCTCCTCGCCGTACAGGTAGTGGTCCGGGCCGAGCACCACCTGGATCGGCGTGTCGTCCAGCAGCCCGGCCGCCGCGAACGCGTCGACCGCGCCCGCCAGCCGCTCGGCCTCGGGCGCGAACCGCTCCTTGATCCCGATGAACGCCCGCTCGGCCCCCACCGCCAAGGCGGCGATGGCCACGCCCTCGACCACCGCGAACGGGTTGGCCCGGATGATGGCCCGGTCCTTGAACGTGGCGGGCTCGCCCTCGGCCCCGTTGCAGACGACGAAGGCCCGGTTGGCCCCACCGTCGCCGTCGCCACCTTCCACCGCGTCGCGCACCGAGCGCCACTTGCGCCCGGTCGGGAACCCGCCGCCGCCCCGTCCCCGCAGCCCCGACAGCGTGACCTCCTGGATGGTGGCGCCCGGCCCCAGCTCGTAGGCCCGGCGCAGCCCGGCGAGCCCGCCGCGGCGCTCATGGTCGGGCAGGTCGGACACGGGCGGGTCGGGGAGCAGCACGGTGGGGGAGTCCATGACCCCACTGTGCCCGCCCGGCGCCGGTCCATGCGGGACGACGGCGGGAGCCATCGGCCCGGTCGCCTGCCAGACTTGGCGCATGACCGCCGATGCACAACGCGGGCCGGGGGCGAGCGGGCTGGTCGACCTGCGGACGTCGCCGGGCGCCACCCAGATCGCCCGCGACGTGGTCCGGGTCGGCGGCCCCGACGCCGTCGACTACCTGCAGGGCCAGCTCAGCCAGGACGTCGCCGCCCTGGCGGTCGGTGCGTCGGCCCCGTCCTTCGTGCTGCAGCCCGCCGGCAAGGTCGACGCCTGGCTGCGGGTGACGCGGGTGGCCGACGACGAGATGGTCCTCGACGTCGACGGCGGCCATGGCGAGGCTCTGCTCGGGCGCCTGCGGCGGTTCCTGCTGCGCACCAAGGCCGACGTCGATCCCCTCGACTGGCGGGCGCTGGCCCTCCGCGGCCCGGGCGTCGAGGCGGCCGCCCGCGAGGCGGCCGCCGACCTGCGGGTGCAGGCCCCCTGGCCGGGGGTCGAGGCGATCGACCTGCTCGGTCCCGACCCCCGGGCGCCGGCGGGTGTGGCGGTGGCCTCGGCCGAGGCCTACGAGGCGCTGCGCATCCGCTGCGGCGTGCCGGCCATGGGCGCCGAGCTCACCGACGCGACGATCCCCGCCGAGGTCGGCCGGTGGGTCGTCGACGCCTCGGTCAGCTTCACCAAGGGCTGCTTCACCGGGCAGGAGCTCGTGGCCCGCATCGACAGCCGGGGCGGCAACGTCCCCCGCCGGCTGAGGGGCCTCGACTTCGGCGCGGCTGCGGGTTCCGGCGACACGGTCGCCGGCGTGCCCGCCGGGGTCGCCGCGGGCGCCCCGGTCGTCGCCGGCGGCGGCGAGGTGGGGCGGGTCACCTCGGTCGCGCCCTCGCCGGGCGGCGGCGCCGTCGGGTTGGCGATCGTCGGGCGCGGCGTGTCGCCTCCGGCGCCCGTCGAGGTCGGGGCGGGCGACCGCCGCGTGCCCGCCGCCCTCGTCGACCTGCCGTTCGAGAGCTGACGCGGGCCGGCCGATGGGTGAGCGGTCGCACTACGACGTCCTGGGGGTGTCGGCCCGGGCCACACCCGACGAGGTGCGCGCCGCCTACCGGCGCGCCGCCCGCGATCACCACCCCGACACAGGGGGCGACCCCCGGCGGATGTCCGACCTCAACGCCGCCTGGCGCGTGCTCGGCGACCCCCGGCGCCGGGCCGCCTACGACCGCGAGCTGGCCCGCCGCCCCGCGGCGCACGGCCGGGTGGCGCCGTCGGCGCCGGATGCGGCGGCCCCCGGGCCCGGCATGTGGGACACGGACGGCAACCGGTACCTCGCCGACGACGAGCTGGCCGACCTGGCCGACGGCGAGCCGCTGCGCCCGGCGCGGGGCATCGACGGCTGGTGGGCGATCGTGCCGCCGGCCACGCTGGTGGCCGGCGTGGCGCTGCTGTGCGCGGCCTTCGTCTTCGGCGCCCCGTCGCTGCTGGCGATGTCGGGCGGCACGCTCGTCCTCGCGCTGGGCCTGTTCGTGCTCGCGCCCCTGCGGGCGATGAGCCGCAGGGACCCCGGCTGACGGCGAGTAGGGTCGCCGCGATGGCAGAGATCGCGTTCGTCGTGAAGCTGACCGCCGCCGAGGGCAAGCGCGACGAGGCGCTGTCCACGCTGGGCAAGCTCGTCGCCGCCACCGAGTCCGAGGACGGCACCCTCCAGTACCTCATGCACACCGAGGTCGCCGAGCCCGACGTCATCTGGTTCTACGAGCTCTACGCCGACCAGGCCGCGTTCGAGGCGCACGCCACCAGCACGACCATGGCCGAGGTCATGGGGGCGCTCGCCGGCCTGCTCGACGGCCCGGCCGACATGCGCCAGCTCGACCTCGTGCAGCGCAAGGGCGAGCCGGCCTGAGAGGGCGGCCGGCGGCGATGGCCACGTACCTCGATCGGATCCTGGCCGCCCACCGGGCGCGGGCCAGGGTTGACGACCGCTCGCTGGCGCCGCTGGTGGCCGAGGCCCGCGCCCAGTCGCTGCCCCGGGGGTTCGCGGCGGCGCTGCGGGCCTCGCAGGGCGTGGCGGTCATCGCCGAGGTCAAGCGGCGCTCGCCGTCCAGGGGCGACCTGGCCTCCGGCCTCGATCCGGCCGCGCTGGCGGCCGCCTACGAGCGGGGCGGCGCCACCTGCCTGTCGGTGCTCACCGACGCCGAGTTCTTCGGCGGCTCGCCCGACGACCTGCGGGCGGCCCGGGCGGCGACCAAGCTGCCGGTGCTGCGCAAGGACTTCACGGTCTCGCCGGCCGACGTGTGCGACGCCCGCATCATGGGGGCCGACGCCGTGCTGCTGATCGCGGCCGCGCTCGACGACGACGAGCTGACCGACCTGCACACCCTGGCGCTCGACGTCGGGCTCGACCCGCTGGTCGAGGTGCACGACGAGGCCGAGGTCGAGCGGGCCGTGGTCGCCGGCGCCCACCTCGTCGGCGTCAACCAGCGCGACCTCGTCACCTTCGAGGTCGACCACGAGCGCGCCGTCCGGGTGGGCGCCGCCATCCCGGCGACGGCGGTGCGGGTGGCCGAGTCGGGCATCCGCGGGCCCGACGACGTGGCCGCCCTGGCCGCGGCCGGCTTCGACGCCGTGCTGGTCGGCGAGCTGCTGGTCACCGCCGGCGACCCCGAGGCCGCCGTGGCCGCGCTGCGCACGCGCCGATCGTCGTCTCGTTGACACGTATCTGCTTCGGGGCCAGCCGGCGGGATGGATAGCCTGCCCTGGGTGTTCGTGAAGGTGTGCGGCGTCACCAACGAAGAGGACGCCCTGCTGGCGGTGGCCATGGGGGCCGACGCCGTGGGGTTCGTCTTCGCGCCGTCCCCCCGCCAGGTCGCGCCGCAGCGGGCAGCCGAGATCGTCCGTCGCCTGCCGGCCGAGATCGTGACCGTCGGCGTGTTCCGCGACGAGTCCCGCGACCGGGTGGTCGAGACCGCCCACCGGTCCCGCCTGCGGGCGGTCCAGCTCCACGGCCACGAGTCGCCGGCCGACACGCACTGGATCCACCAGCGGGTGTCGCTGATCATCAAGGCGTTCGCGGCCGGCGACCCCCAGCTCGACCACGCCGACGAGTACGCGGCCGATGCGTTCCTCATCGATTCGGCGACGCCCGGTTCGGGCGAGGTCTTCGACTGGTCGCTGGCCGAGGGTGCCCCGTCCAACCGGCGCATCATCCTGGCGGGCGGCCTCACGCCCGAGAACGTGGCCGACGCCGTCCGGGTGGTGCGGCCCTGGGGCGTCGACGTGTCCACGGGTGTCGAGGCGGCCCCCGGCCGCAAGGACGCCCGCAAGATGCGCGCCTTCGTCGAGGCCGCCAAGGCGGCCGAGCCCCCCGCGCCGGTCGACCACGGCGAGCGCGACGGCCGGCCGTTCGACTGGATGGTCGACGAGCGCCCGTGACCGCGCTGCGCCCACGAACCGCCCGCCCCCGACCCGCGACCTGGACCCGCCCATGACCGACACCACCGCGCCCGTGATGGGCGACCCCGGCGCCACCGGCCGCTTCGGCGACTTCGGGGGCCTGTTCGTCCCCGAGACCCTGGTGCCCGCCTGCCACGAGCTCGAGGCGGCGTTCCGCGAGGCGTGGGCCGACCCGGCGTTCCGGGCCGAGCTCGACCGCCTGCTGCGCGACTACGCCGGCCGGCCGTCGCGGCTGACCGAGTGCGCCAACCTGTCCGCCGAGCTGGGCTGCCGGGTGCTGCTCAAGCGCGAGGACCTCAACCACACCGGCTCGCACAAGATCAACAACGTGCTCGGCCAGACCCTGCTCGCCCGGCGCATGGGCAAGACCCGCATCGTGGCCGAGACGGGGGCGGGGCAGCACGGCGTGGCCGCCGCCACCGCCGCGGCGCTGATGGGGCTCGAGTGCACCGTGTTCATGGGCGAGGTCGACATGGCCCGCCAGGCGCTCAACGTGTTCCGCATGCGCCTGCTCGGCGCCGAGGTGCGGGCCGCCACGTCGGGCAGCCGCACCCTGAAGGACGCCACCAACGAGGCGCTGCGCCACTGGGTGGCGGCCGTGGCGGACACGCACTACTGCCTGGGCTCGGCCATGGGACCGCACCCGTACCCGTACATGGTCCGCGAGCTGCAGCGGGTGATCGGCGACGAGGCCCGCGAGCAGTGCCGGGCGCTCACCGGCGGCGACCCCGACGTGGTGGTGGCGTGTGTGGGCGGCGGCTCCAACGCCATCGGCATCTTCTCGGGGTTCGCGGACCTGCCCGGCGTCGAGCTGGTGGGGGCCGAGCCGGCGGGCGGGGCAGCGATCGGCCACGGCATCCCCGGCGTGGTGCACGGCTCGAAGTCGTTCCTGCTGCAGGACGAGGAGGGCCAGGTGCTCGAGGCCGAGTCCGTGTCGGCCGGGCTCGACTACCCGGGCGTCGGTCCCGAGCACGCCCACCTGGCGACGCTCGGCCGGGCCCACTACGAGCCGGTGGCCGACCCCGAGGTGCTCGACGCGTTCGCGCTGCTGGCCCGCACCGAGGGCATCATCCCGGCGCTCGAGTCGGCCCACGCGCTGGCCTGGGTCAGCCGCGAGCGGCGGCGGCTGGTGGGCAAGGTCGTGCTGGTCAACCTGTCCGGCCGGGGCGACAAGGACGTCGCCCAGGTGGCCCGGCTGACCGGCGCCGACCTGTCCGGGACCGAGCCGGGATGAGCACCCACGACACGGCCGGCGCCACCGGCACGCTCGCCGACCGGCTGGAATCCCGGCTGCGCCAGGCGCGGGACGCCGGCCGCAAGCTGCTCGTGCCCTACGTGACCGGCGGCTTCCCGGGCTGGGAGCGCACCGTCGAGGCCTGCGCGGCCGCGGGCGCCGACGCCGTCGAGGTCGGCATCCCCTTCTCCGACCCGGTGATGGACGGGCCCACCATCCAGGAGGCGTCCGAGCGGGCGCTGGCCGCCGGCGCCCGACCCCAGGACATCGTCGGGACGATGGGCGACATCGAGACGGGCGGCGTGCCGCTGACGGTGATGACCTACTACAACACCGTCCACCGCTACGGCCACGAGCGCTTCGCCCGGTCGCTGGCCGCGGCCGGGGTGGCGGGCGCCATCGTGCCCGACCTGCCGCTCGAGGAGGTCGGGCCGTGGGCTGCCGCGGCCGACGCCGCCGGGGTCGCCACGGTGCTGCTGGCCGCGCCGACCGGCTCGGACGAGCGCCTGGCCCGGGTGTGCGCCCGGTCGCGGGGGTGGGTGTACGGCGTCGGCCTGCTGGGCGTCACCGGCGAGCGGGCCGCCCTGGCCCGCAGCGCCCTCGACATCGCCCGGCGGCTCAAGGCGCTCACCGACACGCCCGTGCTGGTCGGCGTCGGCGTGTCGACCCCGGCCCAGGCGGCCGAGGTGGCGGCGGTCGCCGACGGCGTGATCGTCGGCTCCGCGCTGGTGCGCCGGCTGCTCGACGGCGGCGGGCCCGAGGCCGCCGGGGACTTCGTCGCCGAGTTGCGGGCCGGGCTCGACACCGCGGCGTCGCTGCCGTGACGGCCGGACACGGCGGCGGCCAGGGCCCGCCGCCACCCGCACCGCCCCCACCGGGGTCGTGGCCGGGGGCGCCGGCAGGCGGCTGGTCGCCCGTCCCCGGCCCCGCCGTGCCCGTCCCGGCACCGCCGGCGGTGTCGCCGCCGCGGCGTGGCGGCCGCTGGCCGGTCGTGGCGGTGGGCACCGTCGCCGCCGTGGGGCTGCTGGTCGCCGCGGTCGTCGTCGCGGGCGACCGGGGGCCCGGGCACCCCGACGCCTGGGACGAGCGGGTGGCCGATCTGGCCGCCTTCGTCGAGCGCGAGCGGGGTCTCGACTTCGAGCACCCCGTCCGGGTCGACTTCCTGACCGAGGCCGAGTACTCGGACGCCGCCCGCGTCGACGAGGCGATGCTCGCCGACGAGGACCGCGAGGCGCTCGACGAGTCCGCCGCCGTGCTCGAAGCCCTGCGGCTCGTGCCCGAGGGCACCGACCTGCTCGACACCGCCAACGAGATGGCCGACACGGGCACGCTCGCGCACTACGACCCGGTCACCGAGACCGTCACCGTGCGGGGCACCGAGATGACGACGGTGCTCGCCGCGACCCTCGTCCACGAGCTGACCCACGTGGCCCAGGACCAGGCCTTCGACCTCGAGCGCGTGTTCGAGGACGAGAACGGTGGCGGCGAGGCCTTCCACGCCCTGGTCGAGGGCGACGCCGTCCGCGTCGAGGTCGCCTACGTCGAGTCGCTCGCGGCCGACGAGCAGGACGCCTACTGGGACGACTACCTCGGCGATGTCGACGACGCCGAGGCCGGGCTCGGCGCCGTGCCGCCCGCGATGCAGGCGCTGTTCGCGGCGCCCTACGTGCTCGGCGACCCGTTCGTCGCGCTGGTGGCCGCCGACGGCGGCAACCGGGCGGTGGACGACGCGTTCGCCTCGCCGCCCGCCAGCAGCGAGCACCTGATCGACCCGGGCTCGTTCTTCGCCGACGACGCGCCCGTCGACGTCGCCGACCCCGACCTGCCCGACGGCGCCGAACGGGTGGGCGAGCCCGACGTCCTCGGCGCCGTGGGTCTGTTCGTGCTGCTCAGCGAGCGCCTCGACGCCGCGGTCGCGCTCGCCGCCGCCGACGGCTGGGGCGGCGACCGCTACGCGGTGTTCCGCGACGCCGACCGCACGTGCGCCCGGGTCGACGTGGTGGCCGATTCGCCCGACGACCTGGACGAGCTCGCGGCGGCGCTGCGCGACTGGGCCGCTGCCGGCCCGGCCGGGGCGGCAGCGGTCGACGTGGCCGGAGAGACCGTCGCGCTCGAGTCGTGCGCGGCAGGTGCCGGCGCCGGGGAGCCGGCGGCCGGCGGGGCGTCGCTCGACGCGCTGACCCTGCCCGCCGCCCGTGCCCAGCTCGCGGTCGTCGGCGCGACCCAGGTCGGCCTTGACCGCGACGGGGCGCTCGACTTCGGGGCGTGCTTCGTCGAGCGGGTGCCGCTCGACACGCTCCTCCGGGCCGACGAGACGCCCGACCCGCCGGCCGACGTGACCGCGGCCGTCGCGGACGCCATGGTCGCGTGCAGGGGCGGGCCCTGACCCCCGGCCCGCCCGGTCGGAACGACCCTCGTCAGGCCGGCCCGAGGCGGCGGTGCAGGAACTCGAGCGTGCGCTTCCACGCCAGGTCGGCCGCCGCCTCGTCGTAGGCCGGCCGGTCCGACTCGAAGAACCAGTGCCCGGTGCCCGGGTACCGGTGGAACTCGACATCCTTGTCGAGCACGTGCAGGTCGGCCTCGAGCAGGGTGCGCTCGTCCTCGTCGATGTAGGGGTCGTGGTCGGCGAAGTGGCCGAGGAACGCCGAGGTCGCGGGCGTCATGTCGATGTTCTGCGAGCCGTAGAACACGACGGTTGCGGCCACCATGTCGGGGATGCGGCCGGCCAGCCACAGGGCCCACGAGGCCCCCATCGAGAACCCGAGCGTGCCCACCGGCGCCTCGGGCGTGGCCGGCATGCCGCGCAGCGTGAACAGGCTCGACCGCACCAGGTGGGCCATGGCGTCCATGTCGCTCTCGACCAGCAGCGCCTGGCCGGCCGCCGGGTCGTCGGCCGTCCGACCCGCGAACAGGTCGGGCGCCAGCGCCACGAACCCCTCCTCGGCCAGCCGGTCGCACAGCCGGCGGAAGAACGGCGTGAGGCCCCACCACGAGTGCAGGACGAGCACGCCGGGGCCCTGGCCCGAGTCGGGGACGGTGACGTAGCCGGAGCCGGCCGAGCGGCGCGCCATGCCCGCTGACCGTAGCGACCGGGCGGCCGGCCCCCAACCGCCGCCGTCCCGCCGGCCGGGCGCCGGTCGGGACCGGCGCCCGCGGCCGGTACGCTCGACCGACGTGGCCGACGGAGAGCGACACGACACCTGCCTGCTCTGCGCCGCCGAGCGCATCACCCCCTGGTACCACGAGGACGACGTGTGCTGGATCGCCGACTGCGAGATCTGCGCCACGCCGATGGTGGTCTGGCGCTGGCACGGCACCGACGTCCCCGACGCCGACCGCGACCACATGATGCGCCAGCTGGCGTCGGTGGCCGACCGGGTCTTCGACGGCCACTACGTCGACGGCCACATGCGGAACATCCCCGACCACTTCCACGTTCACGCCCGCCCCGAGGGCGGGTTCTTCGGCCACGGCTTCCGGCGCGACGGGTCGCCTCCCGGCGCCCGCGGCGCCCGCGACGACCTCGGCGAGGCGGCGGGATGACCGACCCCGACGACCGGCCGGGCATCGCCGAGGGGCCGCCCCGGCGGCCCCTGCGGTCGAACCTGATCCCCGTCGGCGCCCAGCCGGCCCGCCCGGGCGGCGAGAGCCTGCCGGTCGTCAACGTGTTCGACGCGGTGGGCGGCCAGCCCTTCTTCGACGAGCTGGTCGAGCGCTTCTACCGGGGTGTCGCCGCCGACCCGCTCCTGCGGCCGATGTACCCCGGCGACCTCACCGAGCCCAAGCGCCACCTCGCCCTGTTCCTCGGCCAGTACTGGGGCGGCCCCACCACCTACTCCGACGAGCGGGGCCACCCGCGCCTGCGCATGCGGCACGTGCCCTTCGTCATCGGCGAGGCCGAGCGCGACGCCTGGCTGCGCCACATGTGCGCCGCCCTCGACTCGCTGGTCGTCGAGCGCGACATCCACCCGGCCATCGAGTCGCGGATGCTCGACTACTTCGCCATGACGGCCGACGGCATGGTCAACGCCCGACCCGGCCGCTGACGGTCGCGTCCTTGCGGTGGCGGCGGCGCGGCGGCGGCGCCGGTAGGGTCGGCGTCATGCTCAAGCAAGGGGACAAGGCTCCCGGGTTCACGCTGTCCGACCAGGACGGGAACAGCGTCTCGCTGGCCGACTTCGCCGGGCGCAAGGTGCTCGTCTACTTCTATCCCAAGGCCGACACGCCGGGGTGCACCGCGCAGGCGTGCGGCCTGCGCGACATCCTCGGCGACATCGGCGACACCGCCGTCCTGGGCGTCAGCCCCGACAAGCCGGCCAAGCAGAAGAAGTTCGACGACAAGTACTCGCTCGGGTTCCCGCTGCTGGCCGACGAGGACCACGCAGTGGCCGAGGCCTACGGGTCCTGGGGTGAGAAGTCGATGTACGGGCGCACGTACATGGGCATCATCCGGTCCGCGTACCTCGTCGACGAGAACGGCGACGTGGCCGAGGCGTGGCCCAAGATCAGCCCCAAGGACACGCCCAAGAAGCTGCTCGCCGCCCTGGCGGCCTGAGCGGGCGCCGGTGGCCGCGTCGCCACCGGCACGGTCGCCGCGGCGGCCCGGATCTCACGGCCGCCCCCGCCCGGTCGTTGAACCACCGATGAGGCTCCCGCCCTTCCAGACGCTGCTCGACGAGCACGCCGCCGACCTCCACCGGTTCCTGGTGGCCTCGGTCGGGCCGCACGACGGCGACGACTGCTTCCAGGAGACGGTCGTCGCCGCGCTGCGCGCCTACCCGGGGCTCCGCCACGGCGACAACCTGCGCGGCTGGCTGTTCACGATCGCCCACCACAAGGTCGTCGACCAGGCCCGCCGCACCAACCGGCAGGCGCTGCCCGTCGCCGAGCCGCCGGAGGTCCCGGCGGTCGACCGGCACCGGCTCGCCGACGCCGACCTGATGCACGCCGTGCGAGCCCTGCCACCCAAGCAGCGCACCGCGGTCGTCCAGCGCTACCTGCTCGACCGCTCCTACGCCGAGGTGGCCGGCGTCATCGGCTGCAGCGAGGACGCGGCCCGCCAGAACGTGCGGGCCGGCCTCCAGCGCCTTCGCCAGGAGCTCTCCCAGGAGGTGACCCCGTGAACACGACCGACGATCTCGTGACCCGCCTGCGCCGCGCCGGCGCCGCCCCGCCCGCCGGCGACGCGACCACCAACGGCAGCGCCCCCGACCCGGGCGCCACCCACGTCGACCGCCTCGTGGCCGCCGCCGTGGCCCGCGCCGACGCCGACGACCTGGTCGACGTCGCCTGGGCGGACGAGGACACCCCGATCGGGACGCTGACCCTGGCCGCCACCCGCGACGGCCTGGTGCGGATCGGGTTCGGCCATGACGACGACATGCTGACCGAGCTGGCCACGCGCGTGTCGCCACGGGTGGTGCACCTGCCTGCCCGCCTCGACGACCTGCGCCGCCAGCTCGACGAGTACTTCGCGGGCCGGCGCCGGCGCTTCGACGTGCCGCTCGACCGCCGGCTGTCTCGCGGCTACCGGTTGGCGGTGCTCGAGGAGCTGAGCCGGGTGCCCTTCGGTGAGACGGTCAGCTACAAGGACCTGGCGGTGCGCACGGGCCATCCGACGGCCAGCCGGGCGGTCGGCACCGCCATGGCGACCAACCCGATCCCCATCGTGGTGCCCTGCCACCGGGTGCTGCGCACCGGGGGGCAGCTGGGCGGCTACGGCGGCGGGCTCGACACCAAGGTGTGGCTGCTCCGCCACGAGGGCGCCCTGCTGGGCTGACCCGGCGCCGGGTCAGCCGGGCGACCCGCCGTTGCCGTGCCGCCCGATGGCGAGCTCCTGCTCCCAGCGGTCGATCGTGCGCTGGCGGTAGATCGCCAGCCCGACGACCGCCAGCCCCAGCCCCACGAGGATCAGGCGACGCATCCGGCCAGGGT
>DASTFE010000290.1:0-2333 GCA_035708905.1 Acidimicrobiales bacterium
GCCAGGGGTTCGCCTACGCCGGCTCCCTCGATCCCGCCGTCGTCGCCGACGTGCTGGCCGAGGCGCGCGACAACGCGGCCTACGCCCAGCCCGAGCCGTGGGTCGGCCTGGCCGAGCCCGACGGGGTCGAGCCGCCCGACATCGACCTGTGGCGCGACGAGCTGGCGGCCATGCCCACCGAGCGCAAGATCGACCTGGCGCTCGAGCTCGAGCGGGCCGTCCGGGCCCGCGACCGGCGCGTCGTGGGCGTGCGGGTGGCGCAGTGGGGCGACGGGTCGGGCGTCGGCGCGGTCGTCACCTCGACCGGCATCTCGGTCGCGGGGCGATCGACGTACTGCCACCTGTCCGCCCAGGCGCTGGCCGAGGACGGCGGCGAGACCAAGATCGGCTACGGCGTGTCGGTGGGCCGCGGGCCGGGTGACGTCGACCTCGCCGAGGCGGCCGTCGACGCCGCCGACCGCGCCGCCGGGCTGCTCGGTGCCGTGCAGCCGGCCAGCGGCACCGTCACCCTCGTCCTCGAGCCCCGGATGGCCGCGACCCTGCTCGGGGTGGTGGCGGGCACGCTGAACGGCGAGGCCGTGCTCAAGGGCCGCTCGCCCTTCGCCGACCGGGTGGGCGAGCAGATCGCCTCGCCGCTGCTCACGCTGGTCGACGACCCGACGGACCCCGAGTCGCTGGGGGCCGACAGCCACGACGGCGAGGGGCTGGCCACCCGCCGGGTCCCGCTCGTCGAGGGCGGCGTGCTGCAGGGCTTCCTGCACAACACGATGACCGGCCGGCGCGCCGGGGTGCCCTCGACCGCCTCGGCCGTGCGGGGGTACCGCTCGACCCCGGGCGTGGGCGCGCAGGCGCTGGCCGTCACGCCGGGGCAGGGCACGCTCGACGACCTGATCGCCGGCGTCGACCACGGGGTGCTGGTGCAGTCGATGACCGGCCTCCACTCCGGCGTCAACCCGGTGTCGGGCGACTTCTCGGTGGGCGTCGAGGGCGTCATGCTGCGGGGCGGTGCCCGCGCCGAGCCGATCCGCGAGGCGACGGCGGCGTCGACCCTCCAGCGCCTGCTGCTCGACGTGTCCGCCGTCGGCGGCGAGCGCGAGTGGACACCCGGCGGCACCGGCGCGGTGGCGCTGGTCGTGCCCGGCGTCACCCTGAGCGGGGCCTGACCTCGACCGGCGCGGTCGGGTCACCGGTGGCACCTCACCGGGCACACCGGGCGTTCGGGGTTGCGGGGAACCCCGCCGGTCGGTGACCATGCATGGCTCACCGGTGGCGACCGGCCACCGCGACGACCGATAACGACGGGGCCGTGTCGATCCTCCACGCCATCATCCTGGGCATCACCCAGGGGCTCTCCGAATACCTGCCCATCTCGTCGTCCGGCCACCTCATCCTGGTGCCCTGGCTGTTCGGGTGGGACGACTTCGCCGGCAACGAGTCGCTGGCGAAGACGTTCGACGTGGCGCTGCACGTGGGCACGCTGGTCGGCGCGCTGTCGTACTTCCGCCGCGACATCGTCCGCATCACCCGCGCCGCGTTCACCGAGCCGCGCACGGCGAACGGTCGTCTCGGCTGGTTCATCGTCGTGTCGTCCGTGCCGGCGGCGATCACCGGCGCCCTGCTGGCCGACCCGATCGAGCGCAACACCGGGCAGATCTGGTTGATCGCCACCATGCTCATCGTGGGCGGCCTGCTGCTGGCGCTGGCCGACGGCACCCGGGGCAAGCGCACCATCGACGAGGTCAGCCTGACCGACGCGCTGGCGATGGGCGTGGGCCAGGCCATCGCGCTGCAGCCGGGCGTGTCGCGCTCGGGCGTGACGATCACCGTGGGGCGCTTCGTCGGGCTGAACCGCGACGGCGCCGCCCGGTTCGCGTTCCTGATGAGCCTGCCGATCACCGCCGGCGCCGTGATCTACAAGTGGTTCGACGTGCAGGGTGACGGCGGCGTGCCCAGCGAGTACCTGGCGCCGTTCGCCTGGGGCATCGTGGCCTCGGGCATCACCGGCTACATCGCCGTGTGGGGCACGCTCAAGCTCGTCCGCACCCGGTCGTTCGCCCCGTTCGTGCTGTACCGGCTGGTGGTGGGCACGTCGATCCTGTTGGTGCTGGCCACGTCCCTCCGCTGACAGTCTGGCTCCGCAGGGGCCGACGCCGGCGAGGGCATCGACCACCCGCGAGGGCCTCACCCGCCCGCGAGGGCGAGCACCACGGCGCCGTGGCTGAGCGCCCAGGCGACCCGGGGCGCATCGCGCTCGGGCACCGCCACCGTGACGGCCTGCTCGCCGGCATCGACCACGGGCGCCGCCTCGACCAGCGGGAACGCGGGGTCGGTGC
>DASTFE010000291.1:0-5574 GCA_035708905.1 Acidimicrobiales bacterium
GGCGACGCGGGGCGGCCCGGTCACCCGGCGGCGGCGCGCCCGCGTCGACCGCCTCGCCGCACGGGCGAGGCTCCTCGACCGCAGGCCCGTCCCTCACCGCCACACCACCAGGGGGCGAGCGGGCGTCCCGCACGGCCGAGCGCCCACCGACGACCGGCCCCAGGATGCCGACCCCCGGGCACCCGCTCGCCGACCGACCGGCTGCCGGCGCGCCGCCGAGCCCGCCCGGCCCGGCCGCCGACACCGCAGTGCCCGGCACGCTCGCCGACAGTCCGTCGTCCGAACCGGCAGGCGACCTGCTCGACACCGCCGCCGGGCGCCAGGGGGCCACCGGCGGCCCGGCGAGCAAGGCCACGCGCACCAGCAGGACGACGGCCGACCGCACGAGCACCGGCGGCACTGGCGGCACGGCGACCGGTGACCCCGCAGCCAACGGCACGAGCACCGGCAGCACGACGGCCGACCGCACGAGCACGGGCGGGCGAATCAGCAGCCGGACCCGGCGACCGCCCGGCGGGCGCCGCACCGGCCTGGCGGCGGCCATCGCCGCGGTGGCGCTCCTGCTGGGCGGCGGCGCGATCGTGGCCGGCACCGGCGGCGACGGCGCGGGCGACGACCGGACCGCCACCGCCAGCACGGGCGGCACGGTGGCCACGACCGCCACGACCCTGCCCCCGGTCACCGCCGACAACGCCTTCGCCGCCGCCGCCGAGCGCCTCACCACCGCCGGGTCGTTCAGCTACAGCGGCACGGTCAGCGCTACCGACGTCAGCAGCGTGCGGCCCATGTTCTGGCTGGCCGTCTCGTCGACCGTCGAGGGCCAGGTGGCGACGGCGAGCCACCGCCTCCACGAGGTGGCGGTGACGTCCGGCGGCGCGGCGGCCGAGACCGTGGCGGTCGGCGAGTCGGTGTGGGGCCGCCGGGGCGCGTCGGTCGAGGCCCTGGCCGAGCTGCCCTTCGAGCCGATCCCCGGCCTGTCCGGTCCCCGGCCCGGCGCCGGCGACCCCGCCCTGGTGCCGCCGGCCCGCGGCGCGGCGCTGCTGCCGGCGTGGCTGGCCGCGGCGGCCGGGCCCACCGAGGTCGGTCCCGACGAGCAGGGTCGCCGACGGTTCCAGGCGACGATCCCCGCCGCCGCCCTCGGCGAGATCGAGCGCCAGCAGCCGGCGGTCGACGCCACGGTGGTGCTCACGCTCGACCCGACCGGCGTGCCCGTGCGGGTGGAGGTGACCTCGTCCCCCGCCGGGCCCGCCATGCACCTCGTCTACGACATCGCCGGCCTGGGCCAGCCGGTCACCATCGAGCCGCCCGCCTGACCCGCTGCGAGGCCGGGGGTCGGTGCCGGTCAGCGACGCGCTTCGGGCACCGCCCACCCGCGGGCGTGCGGGGCGCCCGATCGCACGGCCGAGGCGCTGACGTCGGCCAGGTGCTCGGGCACGTCGAGCAGCTCGACGCCGGGGGGCCGCTGGCCCGCTCGGGGGGCGACCAGCACCCGGGGCAGGCGGGCCAGGGCAGCATCACGGGCCGCGACCGACCCCCCGTACCACGCGGGGTCGAGCACCTGCGCCCACTTGTCGGCGCCCATGATCACCGCGTCGTAGCCGGCCGCCACGTCCGCGATCAGGCGGGCGTCCGTGATGGCGACGCCCAGCCACGGCCGGGTCGCCGCCATCGCCCTCAGCACGGCGCGGCGCTCGTCGACCGTCGGCGCGACGACGTCCTCCTTGCCGAGCGCGTCACGGGACAGCACCAGGTCGACCCGGTCGAGCCCGGCCCGCGCCACCGCCGCCTCGGCCACCGCCAGGTGAGCGACGGTCGGCGGGTTGAACGACCCGGGGTAGCAGCCGACGCGCACGCCACCATCCTCGTCACGGCGCCCGCCCGCCGGCCAGCCGGGTGACGGTCTGGGTCACCCCGCCGCGTTCTCGCCGCGGGATCGGGGGGGCCAGGACCCCAGGAACCGCGGCAAGAACGTGGGGGGGCGCCGGGATGCCGACGCCCGGGCCGGGGTGGCAGGCTGACCGGCGTGGGCTCCCCGACCACCGCCCGGCTGCTCGGCGCCTGTCCCGACCGGCCCGGCATCATCGCGGCCGCCACGGCGTTCGTCGCCGAGCACGGCGGGAACGTCATCGACCTCCAGCAGCACACCGACCACACCGACGGCGCGTTCTTCCTGCGGCTCGAGTTCGAGCTCGACGGCGTCCGCCTGGCGCGCGACGAGATCGGCGACGCCTTCGCACCCGTCGCCGATCGCTTCGAGATGCGCTGGGCGCTCGGCTTCTCCGACCACCGGCCCCGCGTTGGCCTGCTGGCCTCGAAGCAGCCCCACTGCGTGCACGACCTGCTGCACCGCTGGCGGGAGGGCGACCTGGCCGTCGACATCCCGGTGCTGATCAGCAACCACCCCGACCACGCTCCGGCCGCGGAGTGGTTCGGCGTCGAGTTCCACCACCTGCCCATCGTCGACGGCGACAAGGCGACGCAGGAGGCCGAGGTGCGCCGCCTGCTGCGGGCCCACCGCGTCGACCTGGTGGTGCTGGCCCGCTACATGCAGGTGCTGTCGGCCGACTTCTGCGACGAGTGGGCCGAGAGGATCATCAACATCCACCACTCGTTCCTGCCGTCGTTCCAGGGCGCCCGGCCCTACCACCAGGCCCACCAGCGGGGCGTGAAGATCATCGGGGTCACCGCCCACTACGCCACCGCCGTGCTCGACGACGGGCCCATCATCGACCAGGACGTGATCCGGGTGAGCCACCGCGACGACGTGGACGACCTGCGGCGCAAGGGCCGCGATCTCGAGGTCGCGGTGCTGGCCCGGGCGGTGCGGGCCCACGTCGGCCACCGCACGCTGGTCTTCGGCCGCCGGACCGTCGTGTTCGACTGAGGGTGCCGCCCGCGGGTTCCAGTCGCGTCCACGGAGGTGGCCGCAGAGCGGGTCGGTCGTCAGCTCAGCTCGTCATGCCCCCGAGGCCGACCAGGCCGCGGGCCAGCTCGATCTCGCCCATGTGGCGCAACCCGTGCTGGTAGATCCAGCACTCGAGGGCGTCGAGCAGCGTGATGCCGTCGTCGCCGGCCACCCGGGCGCTGTAGGTCTGCGCCACGACCGGCGGGAGCGGGCGGGGGACGATCACCCGCTGCAGCTCGGCGGGGTCGAGCTCGTCGAGCCACGCCTCGGTGCGGGAGAACACGGCGCGCTGGTACTCGCCGAAGGCGTCGTAGTCGCCGATGCGCTGGTGGACCATCTCGGCGACCGTGCGCTCCTTGCCGTGGTCGTCGATGGCCATGCGCACGCGAGCCTGCCACTCGGCGCTCCAGACGACGCCCTGCCCGCTGACCACGGCGAAGGACGTGTCCTCCATGTTCGTGAAGTGGAACAGCGAGAAGGCGATGGGGAGCACGCCTTCCCGCTCGACGTGGTTGACGTGCTCGGGCCCCATGGTGGCCAAGGCATCGGCGTACAGCGAGTGCATGGCCCGCATGCGCCGCCGCAGCGAGTCGGTCACCAGATCGGGCGCGGTCACCGTCATGGCGGCCAACCCTAGGTATTGTCAGAGCAACTGTCAATAGTTACGCTGCGGCCGTGACCACCCGACAGGCCGTCGAGGCCGCCCCGCCCGACGGGCGCAACCGGCGGCGGGACCGCAACCGAGAAGCCGTGGTGACGGCTCTGCTCGAGCTCTACCGCGAGGGCAACCTCGGTCCCAGCGCGGACGAGATCGCCGAGCGCGCCGGCATCTCGGCGCGCTCGCTGTTCCGCTACTTCGACGACACCGAGGCGCTGGTCCGCACGGCCATCGCCCGCCAGCAGCAGCACCTCGCCCCCCTCTACGGCCTCGACGTCCCCGCCGAGGCGCCCCTGGCCGAGCGGGTCGACCGCTTCGTGGCCGCCCGGTTGCGGCTGCTCGAGGGCATGGGCGAGATCGGCCGGGTGGCCCGGGCGGTCGCCGTGCGCCAGCCGCTGGTGCTGGCCGAGCTGGCCCGCATCCGGGGGGTGCTGCGGCGCCAGCTCGCGGCCACCTTCGCCGCCGAGCTCGACGCGCTGCCGGCCGGCGAGCGCCGGTCCGCCCTCGCCGCGGCCGACGTCGTGACCTCGTGGGAGTCGTTCGACCTGATGCGCAACGACCAGGGGCTGCGCCGCGACGAGGCGGCCGCCGCCATGGCCGCGGGCCTGCTGCGGCTGCTCGGCGACGGGAGCGGCCGGTGAGGCGGGGCTCGGTCCGCCGCGAGGTCGTGGTCCGGGTCGACGCCGACACGGCCTGGCGGGTCGTCAGCCGTCCCGACGTGCTGCACCACTGGTTCCCCGGCATCGTCGACTGCCGGGTCGACGGCGACACCCGCACCGTCACGCTGGGCACCGGCCTGACGCTGCAGGAGACCATCCTCACCAACGACCCGCTGCAGCGGCGCTTCCAGTACCGCATCGCCGGCGGCCCGTTCACCGAGCACCTGGCGACGCTCGACGTCGTCGCGCTCGGCGACGACGCGTCCCTCGTGACCTACGCCAGCGACGCCGCCCCGGCCACCATGGCGATCGTGCTCGGCGGTGCCACCGCCGGCGCCCTCGCCGAGCTGCGCCGCCAGCTCGAGGCCGGTGAGGGACCGGCGCTCGCCGCGGTCGCCGCCACGCCGGACGGTGCCGGCGACCGACCCGCGGTGCCGCGCCCCGCCGGCGGTCCCGCCCCGGCCGGGGCACCCGACCGACCCGCGCACCGAGGGGGCCGTTGATGGGCCGCAAGATCCTGTTCGTCACCACCGACCAGCAGCGCTACGACACGCTGGGCTGCAACGGGGGCACGCTCGGCCGCACGCCGGTGGTCGACGGCCTGGCCGCCCGCGGCATCCGCTACGAGCGGGCGGTGCCCCAGTCGGTGGTGTGCATGCCGTCGCGCTCGACCATCCTCACCGGGCAGCACCCGAGCACGCACGGGGTGTGGATGAACGGCGTGGCGCTGCCGGTCGACGCTCCCTCGGTGGCGGCCGTCCTCCACCGGGCGGGGTACCGCACGGCGCTCGTGGGCAAGCCCCACTTCCAGCCCTTCGTCGACCCGTTCGGCCGCTTCGCCGAGAACGGCCTGGCCCGGGCGGGCGTGACCACGACCGAGTCGCCCTGGTCGGACGGAACAACCGGCCCGCACCGCGGGTTCGACCACCTCGAGCTGGCCACCCACGGCCCGTTCGGCCCGCTGCACTACGCCCGCTGGCTCACCACCACGCACCCCGAGGCGGCCGCCGGCTTCTACGCGGTGCTCGACGGCGAGCTCGAGGTCAACGCGGACGGCGGCGGCGCCACCGGCGCTCCCCAGGTCAAGGACAACCCGGTGCCGCGCGACTGGTACCACACCGACTGGGTGGCCGACCGGACGATCTCGTGGCTCGACGGCCTCGACGACGGCGACGACTGGTTCTGCTGGATGAGCTTCCCCGACCCCCACCACCCGTGGGACCCGCCCGCGTCCGAGCTGGGCCGGGTCGACTGGCGCGACGTCCCCCTCCCGGCCGGCTACGTCGAGGACGCAGCCGAGCGCGAGCGCATCCTCGACGCCAAGCCCCGGCACTGGCGGCTGTGGTACGACG
>DASTFE010000292.1:0-8801 GCA_035708905.1 Acidimicrobiales bacterium
GGGACCACGCCGCCTCGGGACCGTTCGCCCTCGGGACCACGCCGCCTCGGGACCGTTCGCCCTCGGGGACCGCCGCCCGGGACCCGTCGCCTGGGGATCCGTGGCCTCGACGATCCGCCGGCGGTCGCCGTGTCGGGTGACCGGCAGGGGGCTCCCGGGCGCCGGGGTCAGAACGCCGCCTCGATGACCTCGACCCGGCCGCGGCTGACGGCCGCGACGTCGAAGCGGATGCCGCGCCCGGCGCCCGCACCGCCGGCGTCCGCACTCCCGACCCCACCCCCGACGCCCGCCCCACCGGTTCCCGCACCTGCGGCCAGGAACCGGGCGGCGAGCACTCGCAGCCGGCGCTGCTTGGCCGGGGTCACGGCCTCGGCGGGCGTGCCGAAGCGGTCGGACGAGCGGGACTTGACCTCGCAGAACACCAGCTCGCCGTCGCGGGCCACGACCAGGTCGAGCTCGCCCTCGCGGCAGCGCCAGTTGCGGGCGACGACCTGGTAGCCCCGCGCGGTGTACCAGTCGGCCGCGAGTTGTTCGCCCCGGGCACCGAGGCGCTGGCGGTGGCCGGAGCGGGGACCGGGGCCGGCTCGCCGGGGCGGGCGCCGCGGGCCGGGAGGGGGCTCGGCGGCCACGGGGCTAGACGTCCTTGGCGGGGAGCTCCTCGACGTTCACGTCCTTGAACGTGACGATGCGCACGCTCTGCACGAAGCGGCTGGTGCGGTACATGTCCCACACCCACGCATCACGCAGGTCGAGCTCGACGTAGGTGCGGCCACCGGCGTCGCGGACCGTCTGCGTCACCTCGTTGGCGAGGTAGAAGCGCCGCTCGGTCTCGACGACGTACGAGAACATCGGGCTGACGTCCTTGTACTCCTTGTACAGCTGGAGCTCGATGTCGGCCTCGTAGCGCTCGAGGTCCTCGGTGCTCATGAGCCCGCACCCTACCGGCCGAGGCGTCGCCGTCAGCTCTCGCGCTTCTCGCGGACCTTGGCGGCCTTACCGATGCGGTCGCGCAGGTAGTAGAGCTTGGCCCGGCGCACGTCGCCGCGTGAGACTCGCTCGATCCTGGCGATGGTGGGCGCGTGCAGGGGGAACGTGCGCTCGACGCCCACGCCGTAGCTGACCTTGCGGACCTTGAAGGTCTCGCGGATGCCCGAGCCCGAGCGGCCGATGACCACACCCTGGAAGACCTGGACGCGCTCCTTCTGGCCTTCCACGACGCGCACGTGCACCTTGAGGGTGTCGCCGGGCGCGAAGTCGGGGATGTCGCTACGCAGGCTCGTCTGGTCGACCAGGTCGGTGGGGTTCATCGCGCGTCGCTCCGGCGCAGGCAACAGATGGGGCGGGCGGAAGATCGTATCCGGGGACGCACAAATGACACAAAGCCGCTCACGTCCCGCGCCGCGGGGCCGGCGGCAGGTCGTGGTCGAGGCCGAACTCGGCCAGCAGGCGGCGCTCGGCGGGGTCGATGCCGCCCCGGGCCGCGATCAGGTCGGGGCGCCGGTCGACGGTGCGGCGCAGCGCCTGGGCCCGGCGCCACCGGGCGACGCGACCGTGGTCGCCGCTGCGCAGCACCTCGGGCACCACCCACCCCCGGAAGTCGGCCGGCCGCGTGTAGTGCGGATACTCGAGCAGGCCGTCGCCGAAGGACTCGTCGTCGGCCGACGCGACGTTGCCCATCACACCGGGGACGAGCCGGCCGACCGCCTCGATGACCACCATGGCCGCGACCTCGCCGCCCGCCAGCACCACGTCGCCGATCGACAGCTCGCCGTCGCACAGGTGGTCGCGGACGCGCTCGTCGACGCCCTCGTAGCGCCCGCACAGCAGGCTGAAGCCGTCGAGCCCCGCCAGCTCGCGGGCCACCGGCTGGTCGAAGCGGCGCCCGGCCGGGCCCAGGTAGAGCAGGGGTCGGGGCGGGTCGACCGCCTCGACCGCGGCGAAGATCGGCTCGGGCATGAGCACCATGCCGGCGCCCCCGCCGAAGGGCGCGTCGTCGACCGAGCGGTGCGGGTCGGTCGCGCACGACCGCAGGTCGTGCACCCGGATGTCGAGCGCTCCCGTGGCGCGGGCCTTGCCGAGCAGGCTCTGGCCCGCGAAGTGCTCGACCATGCCGGGGAAGATCGTGAACACGTCGATGCGCATGGCCGCGGCGCCCCGGGGTCAGAGGTCGAACAGGCCGTCGGGGGGATCGACCGTCACCCGCCCGTCGGCCACGGCGACGACGAACACGACCGGCACGAGCGCCCCGCCGTCCAGCTCGAGGAGGTCGGCGGCCGGGTTGGCGACCACGGACACGCACCGGCCGACGGCGTCGCCGCTCGTCGTCACCACCTCGGCGCCCACCAGGTCGTGGACCCACAGCTCGTCCGGGTCGTCGATCGCAGCGGCCCGCAGCGCAACCCCCCGCAGCTCGTCGGCCTGCTCGCGGGTGGCGCGGCCCTCGAACGCCACGATCCAGCGGCCGTGGTGCGGGCGCGACGCGTGCACGACCAGCTCGCCGCCGTCGGTGGCGAGCACCGCACCCGGATCGAGCCGTTCGGCCCGGTCGGTGATCAGGTCGACCACGACCTCACCCCGCAGGCCGTGGGGCTTGACGATGCGCCCCACCTCGAGCAGTGCCGGCCGGGGCGTCGTCGCCAACCTCAGTCCTCGAACTCGACCTCGACGTCGCTGCCGTCGCGCGCCGCCGCCGCGCGCACCACGGTGCGGATGGCCTGCGCCACCCGGCCCCGCTTGCCGATGACCCGCCCCATGTCGGAGGGGCCGACGCGCACGGTGAGGCGGGGCAGCGAGCGCCCCTCGGACAGGTCGATGCGCACGGCGTCGCGGTCTTCGACGAGCGAGCCGACCAGGTGCTCGAGCACGGCGTGGGCCGTGGGCACCTCGACCGGCGAGGTGGTGCCGTTCACTCGGACGCCTCGGCGGCGCCGCGGTCGCCGCCCGCGTCGGACGCCGGCTCGGGTGCCGCGGACGGCTTGGGCGTGAGGTCGGGCCGGGTCGAGGGCTGGCCGCTGTAGACCTCCCACGCGCCCGAGATCTCGAGCAGCTTGCGCACGGACTCGGTGGGCTGGGCACCCTTGCGGAGCCAGTCGACGGCCTTGTCGTTGTCGATGCGGACGGCGGACGGGTCGGGCCGGGGGTCGTAGACCCCGACGATCTCGATGAACCGCCCGTTGCGGGGCGACCGGGCGTCGGCCGCGACCACGCGGTAGGTCGGCTGCTTCTTCTTGCCCATCCGCATGAGGCGGAGCTTGACGGCCACTCGTGTCTTCTTTCGTGTCTCGGGGTGTCACCGGGGGACTGCGCGACTCGGCGACGAGCGGCGCGGCCTGTGGCGGAGCGACCGACGATGATGCGCTGCGCGCACGCCGCGTATCAAACCGCAGGCCGGTGACCAGGTTAGTTGAGTCCGGGCAGGGTGAAAGGTTGACGGCTCACGGCCACGTCGCCGCCACGGGGCGTGACCCGCCCGCCGCCCTTGCCCTTCTTGCCCTTCTTGCCCTTCTTGCCGCGCCCGCCCTTGGCCCCCGACAGGCCCGGCATGCGCTTCATCAGCTTCTGCATCTCGCGGAACTGCTTGATGAGCTGGCTGACCTCGGCCGGCTGCGTGCCGCTGCCCCGGGCGATGCGCTGCCGCCGGGAGCCGTCGATGATCATCGGGTCGCCCCGCTCGTCGCGCGTCATCGAGCGGATGATCGCCTCGACCCGGTTGACCTGCGCTTCGTCGATCTCCGCGTTGCGCATCTCCTTGGGCATGCCGGGCATCATCCCCATCAGGTTCTGCAGCGGCCCCATCTTGCGCACCTGCTGGAGCTGCTCGAGGAAGTCGTCGAGGGTGAACTTGCCCTCGAGCAGCTTGGCCGCGGTCTGCTCGGCCTCTTCCTTCTCGTAGACCTGCTCGGCCTTCTCGATGAGGGTGAGCACGTCGCCCATGCCCAGGATGCGGCTGGCCAGCCTGTCGGGGTGGAACAGGTCGAAGTCCTCGACCTTCTCGCCCGTGGACGCGAAGGCGATGGGCTTGCCCACCACCTCCTTCACCGACAGGGCGGCACCGCCCCGGGCGTCGCCGTCGAGCTTGGTGAGGATGACGCCGTCGAGCGCCAGCGCGGCGTCGAACGACTCGGCCACCGTGACGGCGTCCTGGCCGGTCATGGCGTCGACCACCAGGAACGTGTAGTCGGGGGCGGTCGCCTGCGAGATGCGGCGCACCTGGTCCATCATCTCGGCGTCGATGGCCAGGCGGCCGGCGGTATCGACGATGCAGACGTCGCGGCCCAGCCGGCGGGCCTCGTCGACGCCGGCCCGCGCCGTCTCGACCGGGTCGCCCGGCTGGCTGAACACGGGCACGCCGACCCGCTCGCCCATCGTGCGCAGCTGCTCGACCGCGGCGGGGCGCTGGAGGTCGGCACCGACCAGCAAGGGGTTGCGGCCCTGCTGGCGGAACCAGCGGGCCAGCTTGGCGGCGTTGGTGGTCTTGCCCGAGCCCTGCAGGCCGGCCATGAGCACGACGGTGGGTGGCCGCGAGGCGTACTGGATGCGCATCGATTCGCCACCGAGGGCGTCGGTCAGCGCCTCGTTGACCAGCTTGATGACCTGCTGGGCAGGGTTGAGGGCCTCGTGGACGCGGGCGCCCACCGCGGCCTCGCGGATGCGGGTCAGCATCGACTTGACGACCACGAAGTTGACGTCGGCCTCGAGCAGGGCGAGGCGGATCTCGCGGAGCACCTCGTCGACGTCGGACTCGCGCAGCGTGCCCTTGCTGCGCAGCCGGGCGAAGATGCCCTCGAACCGTTCGGACAGCGACTCGAACATGGGTCGCTCAGCCTACCGGTCCGGCGCGGCGTCGCTCCCCGCCCAGGCGGCGGCACGGCGGCCGTGACCGGGGTCTCGTGGCGAGCCGCCCACCGGCGCCCTAGCGTTGACAGGGTGACCCCGGCATCCCAGGCCACCGCGACGGCCCCCCACGCCAAGCCCCTGCTGCGGGGTTGGTTGCACCTCGTGACGTTCTTCCTGGCCATCCCGGCGGGCGTGCTGGTCGTCACCCTGGCCGGTTCGATGACCGCCCGCGTCGGCGCCGTCGTGTACGCCACGGGGCTGATCGCCCTGTTCGGGGTGAGCGCCGCCTACCACCGCGGCCCCTGGTCGCCCGCCTGGCTGCGCCGCATGCAGCGCCTCGACCACGCCACCATCTTCGTGATGATCGCCGGCAGCTACACGCCGGTGTGCCTGCTCGCGCTGCGGGGCTGGGTGGCGACGCTCACGCTGGCCGCGGCATGGACCGGCGCCGCGCTCGGGGTCGCGCTGGCGTGGCTCGACGGGCGCCGCACCACCACCCTGCGCAGCGCGCTCTACATCGTGATGGGCTGGCTCGCCGTGCTGGCCACCCCCCAGCTCGTGCGGCACCTCAGCACCGGCGAGCTGGCGCTGATCGCCGTCGGGGGCGTGCTCTTCACGGTCGGCGCCATCTTCCTCGCCACCCGCTGGCCCGACCCGTTCCCCCGGGTGTTCGGGTACCACGAGGTATGGCACACCCTGGTGGTGGCCGCCGCCATCTGCCACCTGGTGGCAATCGGCTCGGTCGTCCGGGGCGCAGCCGTCACCTGACCGCTCGCCCCGTTCCTGCCGCGAGATCTGGGGCGGGAGCCACGGATCCCGCGACGAGAACGCGGCGGTCGGGGCGGTGGTCGGGGTGGCGGGCCGGCGCGTCAGCCGGCGGGGTGCGCCTCGCCGTTGCCCGTGGCGCCGATCACCAGCCGGTTGTCGACCCGGGCGACGCCCGGCACCGAGGCGACGGCCCGTTCGATGTCGGCCTTGCCGGTGGCGTGCGGCGCGCCGCCGGTGAGGATGGCGATGCCTCCGGCCACCTCGACCTCGGGCTGGGGCAGGTGCCACGTGCGGGGCGAGTGCGACAGCTCGTAGCGCACCCGGTCGGCCACTGCGTCGTCGCTGGCCGGTGCCCGCCGGGCGGCGACCTCGCGGGCGAGGCGGTCGCGCAGCTCGCGGCCCGAGCTGGGCGCCACCGCCAGGCCGACGGCGACCCCCAACCCGAAGGCCAGCAGGCGCGACAGGCCCACCCATCGGCCGGCCTTGTAGGTCGTGCCGACCGAGCGACGGCCCGCCCACCAGCCGGTCTTGAGCCCCATCTTGCCCAGCCCATAGCTGGCCCTCACCGGGAGCAGCACTGCTCGGATCACCATGGTCGGCCTCCAATCACGCGAAGAGCGCCTCGACGAACTCGTCAGGATCGAACTCGACCAGATCATCCACCGTCTCGCCCAGGCCCACCAGCTTGATGGGGATGCCGAGGGTCGCCTGGATGGCGAGGGCGATGCCGCCCTTGGCCGAGCCGTCGAGCTTGGTGAGCACCACGCCGGTCACGTCGACGGCCTCGGTGAACTGCCGCGCCTGGGCCAGGCCGTTCTGGCCGGTGGTGGCGTCGAGCACCAGCAGCACCTCGGTGACCTTGCCGGGCTCGCGGTCGGCCACCCGCCGGACCTTGCGCAGCTCTTCCATCAGGTTGGTCTTGGTGTGCAGCCGGCCGGCCGTGTCGCCCAGCACCAGGTCTCTGCCCCGGGCCGCGGCGCGCTCGACGGCGTCGAACACGACGGCCGACGGGTCGCCGCCCTCGTTGCCCCGAACGATGTCGGACCCGGTGCGCTCGGCCCACATGCCGAGCTGCTCGGCCGCCGCAGCCCGGAACGTGTCGCCGGCGGCCATGACGACCGATCGACCCTGGGCCTGCTGCTGCCGGGCGATCTTGGCGATCGTCGTCGTCTTGCCCACCCCGTTGACGCCGACGAAGAGCCACACGTTGGGCCCGCCCGGCTCGTGGCGCAGGGCCCGGTCGCCGTCGGCCAGGACACCCTTGAGCTGGGCCTTCAGCCGATCGAGCAGCACCTCCGGGTCGGAGATCGCCTCGGCGTCGGCCGTCGCCCGCAGGTCGTCGAGGATCTGCTGCGTGGCGGCCACCCCGACGTCGGCCCGTATGAGCGCCTCTTCGAGCTCGTCCCAGGTCTCGGCGTCGACCTTGCGCGACCGGATCGACCCCAGGTAGCCGCCGATGGTGCCCCGGGCCTTGGCCAGGCGGTCGCGGAAGGTGGGACGGACCGGCGGGGCAGGGGGCGCCTCGACCGTCGGCGCCTCGGGCGGCGGGGCGACGATCACGCCGCCGGCCGCCTCGACCTCGGGGGGCTCTGCGGGCGGGCCCGCCTCGGGCGGCGCCGGGGGCTCGACGCCCGGGCGCTCGCGCGCCCGCAGGCCGACGAAGGTGACGGCGCCGACGATCACGACGGCGAGCACGACGAGGAGGACGACGATCTCCATGGCGGAGTCGGAGCCTACCGGTCCCCCGTGGCACCGCCGTCAGGAACGGGGCCGTCCCCGATCCCGACGGGGTACCCGGTCCCCGTACCGTCTCGGCCATGCCCGCCGCCGCCAGCTACGACGACGCCACGCTGCTCGAGCACGCCCTCTTCGAGGTGCGCAAGGTCATCGTCGGCCAGGAGCGCCTGGTCGAGCGGCTCATCGTCGCCGTGCTCGCTTGCGGCCACATGCTGCTCGAGGGCCCGCCGGGCGTGGCCAAGACGCTGGCCGCCGAGACGATGGCGACGGTGGTCGGCGGCACGTTCGCCCGGGTGCAGTTCACCCCCGACCTGCTGCCGGCCGACATCACCGGCACCCGCATCTACCGGGCGTCGACCGAGGAGTTCGACGTCGAGCTCGGCCCCGTGTTCGTGAACCTGCTGCTCGCGGACGAGGTCAACCGGGCGCCGGCCAAGGTCCAGTCGGCATTGCTCGAGGTCATGGCCGAGCGCCAGGTGTCGATCGGCGGCACCACCTACCCGGTGCCCGACCCGTTCCTGGTCGTCGCCACGCAGAACCCGGCCGAGTCCGAGGGCGTCTACCCCCTGCCCGAGGCGCAGCGCGACCGCTTCCTCATGAAGGTGACGGTCGACCACCCCTCCCCCGCCGACGAGCTCGAGATCGTCCGGCGCATGGGCACCACGCCGCCCACGCCCGAGGAGCGCCTGAGCCTCGCCGACCTGTCCCGGCTCCAGTCCGCCGCCCGCGACGCGGTCTACGTCGACCACGGGGTGCAGCAGTACGCCGTCGACCTGGTGGCCGCCACCCGCGACCCGGCCCGCTACGGGCTGGCCGAGATCGCGCCCCACATCGCCTGCGGCGTCTCGTCCCGGGCCACGCTGGGCCTCATCGCCGCCGGGCGGGCCCTGGCGCTGCTGCGCCGCCGGTCCTACGTGCTGCCCCAGGACGTGTGGGACGTCGCACCCGACGTGCTGACCCACCGCCTGATGCTGTCGTACGAGGCACTGGCCCAGGGGGTGGAGGCCGGGCACGTCGTCGCCGCGCTGCTGGCCACGGTGCCGGCGCCGCGGCTGACGCCCACCCAGGACGCGTCGGCCCGACTCGTGCCACCCGCGCCCGAGCCGCCCGCCGACGGCCCCCGACTCGTGCGCTCGGCATGAGCGCCGCCGCACCGGGCAGGGCCCTCGGCCCGCCACCCCGGGCCGCCGAGATCGCGCGCCGGCTCGAGCTCGCGCTCGCCCGCCGCGTCGACGGCGTGCTCCACGGCGACCACGCCGGTCGCCTGCCGGGCCCGGGTAGCGAGGCCGGCGAGACCCGCCGTTACGTCCCCGGCGACGACCCGCGCCGCATCGACTGGAACGTCACCGCCCGGGCCGTCGAGCCCCACGTGCGGGACGCCGTGGCCGAGCGGGAGTTGGCCACCTGGCTGGTGGTCGACCTGTCCGCCAGCCTCGACTTCGGCACCGCGGCCTGCACCA
>DASTFE010000293.1:0-12130 GCA_035708905.1 Acidimicrobiales bacterium
GGATGGCCAGGTAGTCGCCCGGGCCCACCTCGGCGAGCAGGTCGTCGAGCGGCGTGACGTCGACGTCGGGCGGGCCGTCGGCCAGCACGGCGGCCGTGGCCGACTTGGCCGCGGCCACGTCGGGCTGGTCGAAGGGTTGGATGCCGAGCAAGACCCCCACCAGCGCGGTGGCGAGCTCCCACAGCATCACCTGGGCGCCGAGGTCGACCAGCTCGCCGCCGAAGGGCAGCACCACCACCGGGTGGCCGGCCGCGGCCAGACCGGCCAGCTCGTCGGGGTGGGTGCCGTCGCCCAGGGCCACGAACAGGCGGTCGTCGCCGTAGGCCTCCGGGGGGCCGAGCGGCTCGCCCACCACCGGCACGACCCCGGTGCCGTCCTTGCCGGTCGACTCGGCGACGAGTTGCTCGAGCCACAGGCCGAAGGTCGCCTGGGCGTCGGGCACCACGACGGTGAGCTTGTCCCGGCCCTCGCGGACCCCGGCGGCGACGGCGGCGGCCAGGTGCGCCGCGGGGTTGGCGGCGACGGCCGCCCGCAGCCGATCGGACATCGCCGACGCCGACGCCAGCAGGCCGCCGACGTCGGCACCGGCCAGCAGGGCGGGGACGACGCCGAACAGCGACAGGGCCGAGTAGCGCCCCCCGATGTCGGGGCGGTTCTCGAACGTGGCGGCGAACCCGCGCTCGGCCGCCAGCGCCGCCAGCTCGCTGCCCGGGTCGGTGACGACCGCGAACCGGGCGGGGTCGGGGTGGCGACCCCAGGCCCACGCGAGGTGGCTGCGGGTCTCGAGCGTCGTGCCCGACTTCGACGCCGCCACGACGAGCGTGCGCTCGGCCGGCAGCTCGGCGTCGAACCGGGCGACGGCCCCCGGGTCGGTGGTGTCGAGCACGTGCAGGCCGGGCGCGCCGACCGCGGTGGCGCCGCTGCGGGCCACGACCTCGGGGAACAGGCTCGAGCCGCCCATGCCCGCGAGCAGCACGTGATCGACCCCGGCCGCCAGGCCGGAGCACCGGGCAGCGATGTCGTCGAGGTGCGCGGTCATGTCCGGCACGACGCTGAGCCAACCCAGCCGGTCGGCGAGCTCGGTCGGGTCGTCGCGCCACAGGGTGTGGTCCGCGGCCCAGGCGCGGGCCACGGCATCGGCGGCGTCGAGCTCGGACAGGGCGGCGGCAGCGGGCCCGGTGAGCGGTCCCAATCGATCGGGGGTCTCGTCGAGGATCACGCCGTCCCTTGCTACCAGCGTTCGGTGCCGGCCGCACCGAAGCGGATGGATGCTCTCCTGTGACACGTGCCGCACTAGCTTTGCGCTTCCATGGCGCGGTCCGCATCCGTCGACGCCGCCGCGCCCGGCGAGGTCCCCGGGGCGGGGACGCCGCCAGGCGCGACGCAGGCGAACGGGGCCTGGCCAGGCCTGCGCGACCGCACGCTCGTACTGGTCACCGCGGCGGTCTCGCTGCCGATCCTCTGGATGGGCTACGGCACCGACCTCGACATCGGCGACGTGCTCGCCACCGCCACCCAGATCCGCGACCTCGACTACACGCCCTCGCGCAACCCCGGAGTGCCGGTGGTCGAGGCCATCGTGGCGGTGCTCGACCCGATCGGCGGCCACATCCTCGTCAACCTCGCCACGGCCGCGGCGATGGCCGCCACGGTCGTCGGCATCGCCCGACTGGTGCGGGTGTGGGGACATCGCAACGGCGACCTCGTGGCGCTGGCGTTCCTCGCCTCGCCGGTCGTCGTCATCGCCGGCACGCAGACCGCCGACTTCCTGTGGGCGACCGCCTTCCTGACCTGGGGCGCGCTGGCGCTGGTGGGCGACCGCCCGGTGCCCGCCGGCGTGCTGCTCGCCCTCGCCGTGGGCAGCCGCAGCTCGACGCTGCTGCTCGTCGTCGCGCTGCTGGCGGCGGTGGCGTGGGACCGCCCCCGCCGGCGCACGGTGGCGGTGGCCGCCGGTGTGGCCCTACCCGTCGCCGCGCTGCTGTTCGTGCCCGCCTGGTTGTCGTACGACCGCTCGCTGGCGTTCCTCGACGCCACCGACGGCTGGGTCAGCCTGTCCAACAACCTGGCGCGCTTCCTGCTCAAGAACTACGCGGTCGTCGGACTGGCGATGGTGGTCGTGCTGGTCGTGGCCGCCCCCGCACTGGTGCGCGCGCTGCGGAACTGGGACCGCGACCCCATGGTGCGGTTCGCGGTGTTCGGGCTGCTGGCCACGGAGGCGCTGTTCCTGCGGATGCCGTGGAAGCCCGCCCACCTGGTGCCCTGCCTGCTGGCCCTGGTGCTGTGGATCGGCGCCAGCGACCGCAACCGGCGCCCGTTCCTGTGGGTGGTCGTGGCGGCCATGGCCGTGAACGGCCTGGTGGTGTTCCGGCCCTTCGTGGCCGACGAGCCCAACTCGACGGGCGGCGGCGACCTCGAGCCGGCGGTGACGCTGGGCTGGCTGGTCAACGACGTCCGCTGCCGCAGCGACCACATGGACCAGCGGCCCCGCCTGGGCTCGGGTGCCTGGGCGTGCACGCTCGAGCCCATGCGGGGACCCACCGACGACCACGGCGACCTGGGGTGACAGGCGCCGCCGGGACGGGTCGACCCGGTCAGACCGCGGCGGTGGCGGCCTCGACGGCCGCGGCGATCTCGGCGAGCACCGCGTCGGTGTGGGCGAGCCCGGGGAACAGCACCTCGTACGCGCCGGGCGCGAGGGCGACGCCCCGGTCGAGCAGCGCGTGGAACAGCTTGGCGTAGGCGCCCTCGTCGGTGGCCCTCGCCGACTCGTAGTCGGACGGCAGCGGGTCGCCGACGTACAGGCCCACGAGCGTCGATGCCACGGGCACGTGGGCCACGATCCCGGCGGCGGCCAGGCCCCCGCGCAGGATCTCGGCCAGTGCGCCCGCCTGGCGGCGGAGGGTGGCGTAGGCGTCCTCGTCGAGCAGGTCGAGCACGGCGAGGCCGGCGGCCGTGGCGAGCGGGTTCCCCGACAGCGTGCCCGCCTGGTAGACGGGCCCGAGCGGCGCCACGACCTCCATCACGTCGGCCCGGCCGCCGTACGCGCCGATGTTGAGGCCGCCGCCGATGACCTTGCCCATGGTGGTCAGGTCGGGTGCGATGCCGTACAGCTCCTGCGCGCCGCCCCGGGCCACCCGGAACCCGGTGATGACCTCGTCGAAGATCAGCAGCGCGCCCACCCGGTCGCACTCGGCCCGCAGCCCGGCCAGGAAGCCGGGCTCGGGCGGCACCAGGCCCATGTTGGCGGCGATGGGCTCGACGATGACGCAGGCCGTCTCGCCGTCGAGGGTCGGCACCTGGTTGTAGGGGACCACCACGGTGTCGCGCACGGCCGCCTCGGTGACGCCCGCCGACCCTGGCAGCCCCAGGGCTGCCAGGCCGCTGCCGGCCTCGGCGAGCAGCAGGTCGCCGTGGCCGTGGTAGTTGCCGGCGAACTTCACCACCGTCGGCCGGCCCGTGAACCCCCGGGCGGTGCGGATGGCCGACATCGTCGCCTCGGTGCCGCTCGACACCAGCCGCACCATCTGGCACGAGGGCACGCGGGCGCAGATCTCCTCGGCCAGCACCACCTCGCGCTCGGTGGGCGCGCCGTAGCTGGTGCCACCGGCGGCGGCCCGCTGCACGGCGTCGACGATGGCGGGGTGCGCGTGCCCGGCGATGATCGCGCCGTACGACTGCACGAGGTCGACGTAGCGCGTGCCCTCGGCGTCCCAGACGTGGGCGCCCTCGGCCCGGGCGACGAAGTAGGGCGTGCCGCCCACGGCGCGGAAGGCCCGCACCGGGCTGTTGACGCCCCCCGGGATCACCCGCTCGGCGCGTGCGAAGAGCTCGTCGTTGGTGGCCACGGCGCGAGCCTACGGAGCGACTCGCGCCGCCGGCGCATCCGGCGGTCGTACGTCGTAAGGTCAGCGGCCATGGGGGAACGAGGGGACACCGATCGCCGCGCGCGCCGCGCCCGCCTCCGGGCGACCACCCGCGGGGGGCGGGCGGCGCTGGGGGCGCTCGTGGCCGTGGCCGCCGCCTGCACGGGCACCGGCGGCGGGAACGGCAGCGGCGGCGACGGCGAGGCCCCCGCCGGCGAGCTGAGCCTGCTCACCTACAACGTGGCCGGGCTGCCCCAGGAGATCTCCAGCGAGAACCCCGAGCAGCACCTGCCTCTCATCAGCCCCCTCCTGAACGACTACGACGTCGTGCTCACGCAGGAGGACTTCGACTGGTGGCAGGGCGTCGCCGCCACGCTCGACTTCGTCAACTACCACGACCGGCTGCGGGCCGAGGCCACGCACGAGCACCGCAGCGAGGTCCACCCCGGGCCCGAGGCCGTCGGGCTCGACCCCGCCAGCCGGCCGCTGCAGATCGGCGACGGGCTGGGCGTGCTGTCCCGGGTGCCGTTCACGGGCAACACCCGGGTGCCGTGGACCGGGTGCTTCGGGGGGTTCGACGTCAACGACGGCGGGGCGGCCGACTGCCTGGCCATGAAGGGCTTCATGATGGTCACGCTGACGCTGGCCGACGGCGTCGAGGTCGACCTCTACAACCTGCACGGCGAGGCGGGCGGCACCGACGAGGACCAGCGGCTGCAGGCTCAGGACTTCGACGAGCTCGGCGCGTTCATCGAGGAGCGCAGCGCCGGGCGGGCCATCGTCCTCGGCGGCGACACCAACCTGCACACCGCCGGCGACCACCCCGACGCCACCGGGGGCGCCGACGCCGAGATCTGGGACGCGTTCCTGGCCCGCACGGGCCTCGTCGACGCCTGTGCCGCCACCGAGTGCGCCGACCCGGGGATGATCGACAAGGTCGCCTACCGCGGCGGCGAGGGCGTGACGCTCACCGCCGTCTCGCACGACGTGCCCCGCGAGCGGTTCCGGTCGCCGGCGGGCGACGACCTGAGCGACCACCCGCCCGTGGTGGTCGAGCTCACCTGGGAGGCCGACGGCTAGCGGACGTCAGCGCAGCCGGTCGACCACATCGCGGGCGGCGTAGGTGAGGATCATGTCGGCGCCCGCCCGCCGGATGGCCGTGAGGTGCTCGAGCATCACCGCGGGGCCGTCGATCCAGCCCCGCTCGGCCGCGGCCTTCACCATGGCGTACTCGCCCGACACGTGGTACGCCGCCAGCGGCACGTCGACCTCGGCTCGGACCGTGGCGAGCACGTCGAGATAGGCCAGCGCCGGCTTGACCATGACCATGTCGGCGCCCTCGGCCAGGTCGGCGCGGATCTCCTCGAGCGCCTCGCGGGCGTTGCGGGGGTCCTGCTGGTAGGCCTTGCGGTCGCCACCACCGGCGATGGTCACGTCGACCGCCTCGCGGAACGGCCCGTACAGCGCCGACGCGTACTTGGCGCCGTAGGCGAGCACGGCCACCTCGGGGAAGTCGTCCTCGTCGAGCGCGTCGCGGATGGCCGCCACCTGGCCGTCCATCATGCCGCTGGGGGCCACCGCGTCGGCGCCCGCCTCGGCCTGCGCCACGGCCACCTGGGCGTACAGGTCGATGGTGGCGTCGTTGTCGACCCCGCCGTGCTCGTCGACCAGGCCGCAGTGGCCGTGGTCGGTGTACTCGTCGAGGCACAGGTCGGCCATGATCACCAGGTCGTCGCCCATGTCGCCGCGCAGGTCGCGCAGGGCCACCTGCACGATGCCGTCGGGGTCCCACGCGCCCGAGCCCTCGGCGTCCTTGGTGGCCGGCACGCCGAAGAGGATCACCGCCGGGATGCCGAGCTGAGCCAGCTCGTGCACCTCCTTGCGCAGCGACTCGCGGGTGTGCTGGACGACGCCCGGCAGCGAGGCGATCTCGTGCGGGTGGTCGATGCCCTCGCGCACGAACAGCGGGACGATGAGGTCGTCGACCGACAGCCGGGTCTCGGCCACCAGCCGGCGCAGGGCGGGCGTGCGGCGCAGCCGCCGCAGCCGTCGCTGGGGAAAGCTCACGAGCCGATGCTACGGCCCGCAGGCGCGCCGGCACACATGGGCCGGCGCGCCCGCGGGCCGCGCGTCACCCGGTGATGAGCCCCTCGGGCGTCAGCTCGGCCGTCTCGCCCTCGAACTCGACCAGCTCGCCGGTGGGCACGAAGTGGTTGCGCTCGCCCTCGCCGGTGAACTCGTACTGGGCCAGCATCAGCGACTCGCCCATGTACGGGTCGTCCTCGCCGGTCGCGATCGTCACGTCCGGCAGCAGCAGGCCGACGTCGCTCACCTCGAGGTTGCGCACCGACTCCATCAAGGCGAGGCGGGTCGGCGCCTCGGCCGCCTCGAGCGCGGCCACGAACAGCGCGGCCTGCGTGTAGCCGTAGGCGACGACGGCGTTGGTCTCGCGGAAGCCGTCTGGCTGGTACTGCCGCACGGTGTCGAGGTACTCGACCATGGCCTCGTCCTCGTCCCACTCGGGGTTGAGGGGGTCCTTGATGTTGGCCGCACCCCACACGCCGTCGCCGGCCGCGCCGGCCAGACCCATCAGCGTGTCGGACAGGCAGGTGCTCGACACCCAGGTGATGGGCTCCCAGTTGTTCTGGGCCACCTGCGTGAGCGCGTCGGGGCAGGCGAGCAGCGTGCCCCCGTTGAAGAAGGCGTCGGCGCCGCTGGCCGCCAGGCTGGTGATCTGCGCGCCCACCTCGCTGGCGCCGGTCGAGTAGCGCTCGACCTTGACCACCTCGATGTCGGTGCCCTCGATCGCCATCTCGAAGCCCTCCTCGTAGGCGGCCCCGAAGTCGTCGTCCTGCACGAGCATGGCCACCTGCGCGCTCGGGTTCTCCTGCTCGAGCAGCCGGGCGAACATGTAGCCCTCGAGGGTGTAGGGCGACAGCGACGAGCCGATCAGCCACGGGTAGTCGGGGTTGCCCCACGCCGGCGAGCCGGTGGCGGCGAACACGTTGGGCACGCACAGCTCGTCGAGCGTGTCTCGGATGGCGATGTTGTTGGCGGTGCCCACCACGCTGAACACCGCGAACGCGCCCTCGCCCTCGGGGCCCACCATCTCGTCGATGTTGCTGACGGTGCGCGCCGCGTTGTACTCGTCGTCGCGGTCGTCGTACTCGATGGTGACGGTCTTGCCGCCGAAGTCGACGCCGCCCTCCTCGTTGACCTTGTCGAAGTACGCCTTCCAGCCGCGGGCGATCTCGGAGAACGCCGCGGTCAGCCCGGACTGCGGGTAGCTCGACACGATCTTGATCGAGTCGCCCTCGACCTCCGCGGCGGGATCGGTGACGCAGTCCGCCGTGTCGATGGCCGACTCGCCGGCCTCGGTGTCGCCGGCCTCTGTGGTGTCGTCGTCGTCGTCACGGGAGGTGCAGGCCGACCCCAGCAGCGCCACTGCAGCCAACCCGGCCACAACCTTGGCTGTACGTCCTCTCAACATGTGCCCTCCAGGTCACTGGCTGTCGTTTGCGTCGGGTGGGGTGCTGGCCGCCGCTGCCACGGCCGCGCGAGCGGCCGAACGACGACCCAGTCGAGCGAGCAGGCGGCGGACGCCGCCCACCACGCCCTCAGGCAGGACGAACACGATGGCGATGAGCGCGGCGCCGAACAGCGCCGGCGAGAGGATCTCCTTGCCCTCGATGAGCCCCTCGGTGTTGCGGCGCAGCACCACGAGCAGCAGCGCGCCCACCGCGGGGCCGAGGATGGTGGCGGCGCCGCCGATCACCACGGCCACCAGGAACTCGATCGACCGCTGGAAGTAGAGGATGGGGTTGGTGCCGTCGGCGATGCGGTCGACCATCACCGACAGCGAGCCGGCCACGCCGGCGTAGGCGGCGCTCACGGCGAAGGTCGCCACCTTGGTGCGGGCCAGGCTCACGCCCACGGTGGTGGCGGCGATCTCCTGGTCGCGCACCGCGATCATCGCCCGGCCCATCCGGCCCCGGACCAGGTTCCAGGCGAGCACGAACAGGGCGACCATGATCGCCAGCGACAGGAAGTAGGCCCACTGGTCGTCGTCGAGGCCCGTGATGAGCGACGAGAAGTTGCGCCGGGCCGGGCGCAGCAAAGCCACCCCACCGCTGCCGTCGACGAAGCGCTGCGCCACGCGCGGGAACAGCACGGCGAGGCCGAGCGTGACGAGTGCCAGGTACAGCCCCCGCACCCGCAGGGCGGGCACCCCCACGGCGACGCCGAGCGCCGCGGACAGCAGGGCCGCCACCACGATGGTCGGCTCGTACGACCAGCCGTGGTCGACGATGAGGATGGCGGACGTGAACGCCCCCACCCCGAAGAAGGCGCCGTGGCCGATCGACACCTGGCCGTTGAACCCGGTGAGCAGATTGAGCCCCATCGCCGCGATGGCGATGTAGATGGCCTGCGACAGCACCCGGTTCAGTGCCGGCTCGAAGTAGAACGGCGCGTAGAGGGCGGCGGCGGCCAGCACCACGCCGATCGCGATGCGGGCCACGAGCACGGACCGAGGCACGGACGGCCACAGCGAGGGTGTGGTGGTGGGCTCGGTCGGCTCGACGACGGGTGGGGCTTCGCCGATGGCGGGCTCGAGCGCGGCGCCGGACTGCTCGGACATCGTCAGACCCTCTCCACCGTGCGCTTGCCGAAGAGGCCGTTGGGCATGACCACGAGCACGACCAGGATCAGCGCCAGCGGCAGCACGACCTCGATGCCGTCCAGCGGGTCGACGTACTGGATGGTCAGGGCGTCGGCCACGCCGACCACGAGGCCGGCGAAGATCGCGCCCCAGATGCTGTCGAACCCGCCGAGCGCGGCGGCCGCCAGGGCGTAGACCAGGATCGTCTGCATGAGGCTCGAGTCGAAGGCGGTGCGCTCGGCCGCCACGAGCGACCCGGCGAGGGCACCCAGCGCAGCCGACATGGCCCAGCCGAGCATGAGCATCGACCCGGCCCGGATGCCGTGCAGGCGGGCCGAGTCGGGGTTGGCGGCCACGGCCCGCAGCTTGAGCCCCAGCCGTGTCCGGTTGAGCAGCAGCCACAGGAGCACGCACTCGGCCAGCAGCACGACGACGAGGCCGATCGTGTCCTTCTGGATGCGGGCGTCGCCCAGGAACGAGACGCTGCCGCTGGGGAAGGGCGACGGCATGCGCTGCGGGTCGGTGCCGAACACGAGCTGGACCAGCGAGTTGAGGCCGAGGAACAGGCCGAGCGTGATGATCACCACGTTCAGCGGGCTGCGGGCCGTCTCCACGGGACGGATCAGCGTGCGCTCGATCAGCGCACCCGCGACGAACGCGATGGCCATCGAGATGGCGATGGCCCCGACCACCGGCATGCCCGTGGTGGTGAGCTTCCACGAGATGTAGGTCGAGAACAGTGCCATCTCGCCCTGGGCGAAGTTGAGCACCCCGGTCGTGCGGAAGATCAGCACCAGCGCCAGGGCGACCGATCCGTAGACCACGCCGTTGCCGATGCCGTTGAGGACCTGCTCGATGAACAGCTGCATCAGAACCCCAGGTAGGCCTTGCGGACGGCCTCGTCGTCGTGGAGTTGGTCGGCGGGGCCCTGCACGGCGACGTGGCCGGCTTCGAGCACGTAGCCCCAGTGCCCGATCTCGAGCGCGAGGTTGGCGTTCTGCTCGACCACCAGGACGGTCAGCCCCTCGTCGCGGTTGAGGTCGCCCAGCTTGGCGAAGAGCTCGCGGGTGACCAGCGGCGCCAGGCCGAGGGAGGGCTCGTCGAGCAGCAGCAGCCGGGGCCGGGCCATCATCGCCCGGGCCAGCGCGAGCATCTGCTGCTCGCCCCCGCTCATGCTGCCGGCCTCTTGCCGCCGGCGCTCGCCCAGCCGGGGGAAGACGTCGAACCAGCGCTCGAGGTCGCTCTCGATCTCGTTGTCGCTGCGGTTGATGGCGCCGATGCGCAGGTTGTCCTCGGCGGTCAGCTCGCTGAAGGTGCCCCGCCCCTGGGGGACGTGGGCGATGCCGAGCCGGGACACCGCCTCGGGCCCCTTGCCGACGATCGAGGTGCCGTCGAAGCGGATGTCGCCGGCGACGTGGATCAGGCCGCTGATGGCCCGCAGCGTGGTGGTCTTGCCGGCGCCGTTGGCGCCGAGCACCACGGCGACGTGACCGGCCTCGACCGAGAGGTCGATCTCGTGGAGCACCTGGACGGGCCCGTAGCCCCCGGCGACCCCGTGCATCTCGAGCAGGCTCATGCGGGTGCTCCCAGGTAGGCCTCGATCACGACCGGGTCGTTGCGGACGTCCTGAGGTGCCCCCTCGGCGATCTTGCGACCGAAGTCGAGCACGACGATGTGGTCGGAGATCGCCATCACCATCGCCATGTGGTGCTCGACCAGCAGGATCGTGAGGTCGAACTGGTCGCGGATCGACCGGATGGTCTCACCCAGCTGGTCGACCTCGCTGTGGGTGAGACCGTTGGCCGGCTCGTCGAGCATGAGCAGGCGGGGCTCGACGGCCAGCGCCCGGGCGAACTCGATGCGCTTGAGCGTGCCGAACGGCAGCCCGGCCACCGGCCGGTGGGCCAGGTGGGCCAGGTCGAGCCGGGCCAGCAGCGACAGGCACCGCTCGCGCAGCGAGCGCTCTTCGCGGGCCGCGCCCAACCGCAGCATCGAGCGGCCGAAGCCCGAGCGACCGATCGCGTGGGCGCCGGCCATGACGTTCTCGAGCGCCGTGAGGGCCGGGAACAGGGCCACGTTCTGGAAGGTGCGCGCCAGGCCCAGGTGGGCGATCCTGTGGGCGGGCACCGCCAGCAGGTCGTGGTCGTCGAAGGACACCGTGCCCGTGTTGGGCTGGTAGAGCCGGCTGAGCACGTTGAACAGGGTGGTCTTGCCCGCACCGTTGGGCCCGATCAGGGCGCAGATGCGCCCCGGCTCGACCACGAAGCTCAGCTCGTCGAGCGCGACCACGCCCCCGAAGCGCACACCCACGTTGTTGACGGTCAGAAGTGACACGCGCCCCTCTCGGCCCCTCGTCTCTCCGGTCAGTCGGCTACCTCGGTACCTCGGTTGTAGCACCGAGCTGTGCGCCACGCGCCATGCCGCGGCGGGCTCGGGTGCCTGGTGCCACCCGCCCCCTTCCCCGGGAGGGACTACGGCTGTGCGACAGTCAAGCACACGTGACGCGCCGCGGAGGAACCGCGAGTGGCGCACCGTTCGCTGCCGGTGGCGACCGCGTGCCGGCCCAGCCGGTCAGCCCGCCGACGGGTGGTCGGCGGCCCAGGCGCACAGGGCGTCGACCAGGCCGTCGAGGGTGTGGATCTCGGCCTCGACGTCGACGGTCAGGCCGTGGGCGCGGGCCGTGGCGGCGGTGACCGGCCCGATGGCCGCCACGACCGGCGGCACCCGATCGGGCCCGGCCGCGGCCAGGAAGTTGGTGACCGTGGACGACGAGGTGAACGTCACGATCTCGGCGTCGGCCAGCGCCGCGGCCCGGCGCTCGTCGAGCGGGACCGGCTCGGTGCGGTAGGCCTCGACCACGTCGACCGCCCAGCCCTTGGCGGCCAGGCCGGCGGGCAGGACGTCGCGGGCCACCGCCGCCCGGGCCAGCAGGACCGAACCGCCACCGCCCGCCGGCGCCGCGGGGAGCGCCTCGACCAGCGACTCGGCCACGAACCGGGGTGGCACGAGGTCGGCCACGAGGTTGGCCGCGGCCAGCGCCTCGGCCGTGCCGGGGCCGATGGCGGCGAGGCGCACGCCCCCGAGGGCCCGGGCGTCCCGCCCGGCGCGCCGCAGCGCGGCCAGCAGGCGGCGGGCCCCGTTGGGCGAGGTCAGCACCAGCCAGTCGTAGGTGCCACCGGCCAGCCGGTCGACGGCCGCGGCCAGCGCGGCGCCGCCGTCGGCGGGGTCGGCGATCTCGATGGCGGGCACCTCGACCGTGGCCGCGCCCAGCGCGGCCAGGCGGGCGACCAGCTCGCTGGCCTGGTCGCGGGCCCGGGTGACGGCGATCCGGCGACCGAACAGCGGCCGGTTCTCGAACCATGCCAGGTCGCAGGCCGCCACGTCGCCGATCACGATCGTCGACGGCGTGCCCAGCGGCAGGTCGCCGATCGTGCCCAGCGTCGCCCGCACTGTGCGCTGCTCGGGCCGGGTGCCCCACTGCACCGCGGCCACCGGCGTGCCGGCCGGGCGGCCGGCGGCCATGAGGGCCGCGGCGATGCGGCCGGCCCGGGCGACACCCATCAGCACCACGATCGTGCCGCCGACCCGGGCGACGGCGACCCAGTCG
>DASTFE010000294.1:0-2384 GCA_035708905.1 Acidimicrobiales bacterium
CCAGCACGCCGAGGGCGATGCCGGCCCGGCGCTCCCGGGTGAGCTTGAGGATGAGCCGCCAGCCCCGCCGGCTGAAGGTGCGGTCGTCGATGGTCTGGGTGGTGGCGTCGATCGGTGCTGTGTCGGCCATCGTCCCCCTCAACTTGACCCAGGGGTCAAGTTTAGCGGCGGGCAGCCGCCGCCGGACAACGCTATTCGGGGGCTGCGGCCGGCGTTACGGCGATAGGGAGGCGAGCGCGGGAGCCAGCTCCCGCCAGGCCTCCAGCGGCAGCGCGGTGACGTCGTCGTCGAGCACCTGGATGCAGACGTGGTCGGCGCCACCGTCGAGCTGGGCCCGGACCCGGGCCACGACGGCGTCGACGTCGCCCCAGGCCACGATGGCGTCGACCAGCTTGTCGCTGCCCCCGTCCGCCAGGTCGTCGTCGCCCCAGCCCAGGCGCCGCAGGTTGTTCACGTAGTTGGGCAGGGTCAGGTACATCTGCATGTGCTTGCGACCCGCGGCGCGCGCCAGGTCCGCGTCGGTCGACAGCACCGCCGCCTGCTCGACCAGCAGCATCGGCCCGTCGCCCAGGTGCTGCCGGGCGAAGGGCGTGTGCTCGACCGGCACGAAGTAGGTGAGCGCCCCCCACGAGCGGCTGGCCGCCAGCTCGAGCATGCGCGGGCCGAGCGCGGCCAGCACCCGGGGCGGGTCCTCGGCCGGCGGGGGCGACACCGTGAAGGCGCCGTCGAGGGCGTCGAGGTACTCGCGCATGTGGGCCAGGGGGCGGTCCCAGCTCTGGCCGAGCATGCCCTCGACCATCGGGCCGTGGCTCACCCCCAGGCCCAGCAGGAACCGGCCGCCCGAATCGTCGGCCAGCAGGCGCTGGGCGTTGGCTGCGGCGGCGGGCGTGCGGTTGTAGATGTTGGCGACGCCGGTCGCCACCACCAGCCGCCGCGTCGCCCCGAGCAGCACGGCCGCGTGCGAGATGGCCTCGCGGCCCACGGCCTCTGGCAGCCACAGCGCGCCGTAGCCCAGGTCGTCGAGCTCGGCGGCGACCTCGCGGGCCTGCGCCGCCGGCTGCAGGTCGAGCTGCGCCGTCCAGATGCCGACAGATCCCACGTCCATGGAGGGCGACGCTACCGTGAGCGCCGATGGAGCCAGCGCTCGCCCTCCCCGCCCCGCCGGTGACGGCGCGGCAGCGCTGGGGGCGGCTGGGCGGCCTGGCGGTCGCCGCCGGGGCCGCGGCCTACGTCGCCGCCGTCGACCCGTCGCGCGGCGGCGCCTACCCCCTCTGCCCCAGCCGGATCGTGCTGGGCCTGGACTGCCCGGCGTGCGGCGGCCTGCGGGGCACCCACGACTTGCTCGGCGGCGACGTCGCCGCCGCGCTCGACCACAACCTGCTGCTGCCACTGTGGCTCGCCGTCGCCGCGGCGGCGGTCGCCATGTGGTCGCTGCCCCTCGCCGGCCGGCGGGCGCCGGCCGTGCGCCCGCCCCGGTGGATGGTGTTGGGCGTGGCCGCGTCGGTCGCCGCCTTCACGGTGCTGCGCAACCTGCCGGTCGCCGGCCTCGAGTTCCTCGCCGCCGCCTGACGCCGCCGGTCACCGCGGGGCGGGCACCGGTGCGTTGCGGTCGAGCAGCCGCAGCGAGCCTGCGATCAGCGGCCCGGCCGCCAGCGCGAACCCGGCCGTCCCCACCCCCAGCGCACCGCCGAGCAACCACCCGACGGTGAGCGTCGTCACCTCGATCACGACGCGGGCCCGCACCAGCGGGACCGACCGGTCGGTGGCCACCAGCATCACCATCTCCAGGGGGCCGACGCCGATGTCGGCCCGCACGATCAGCGCCACGCCGAAGCAGATCACCGGCACCCCGACCGCATAGAGGCCGAGGCGGCCGATCAGGGCCTCGGGTTCGTCCAGCACGGCCAGCCCGGCGTCGACCGCCGCGCTGACCCCGACGAGCAGCACCAGGTTGCCCCATCCCGGCAGCCGGCCGAACGGGGCGCACAGCGCGTACACGGCCAGGCTGAGGGCCGCGCCCGCCACCCCGACGGTCACCCCGGCCCGGCCGGCCACGGCGGTGGTCAGCACGTCCCAGGGCGTGACGCCGATGCTGGCGCTGATCATCGCCGCCGCGCCGACGCCGATGAGCACGCCGCCCGCCGCGACCAGCCCCAGGGTCCGGGGCCCCACGGGCCGGCCGCCGACGCGCCGTACCTTGACCCTCACCCGGCCTGCCCGACCCACTTGCGGGTCGGCGGCGGGGCCTCCCAGGTGGCCAGCGCGTCGAGCACACCGTCGGCGTCGCCCGCCACCAGCACCAGCCCACGGTGCGCGGGCCGGATGAAGCCCTGGGCCGTCGCCGCGTCGAACAGGTCGACCAGCGGCGCGTAGAACCCAGCGAC
>DASTFE010000295.1:0-10687 GCA_035708905.1 Acidimicrobiales bacterium
GGCTTGGGTGGCGAGTGCAGCCCGAGCTGGCTCCAGGTGAGCACCTCGCAGAACTCCTCGAACGTGCCGAACCCGCCGGGCAGGGCCACGAACCCGTCGGCCAGCTCGGCCATGAGCGCCTTGCGCTCGTGCATGGTGCCGGCGATCCGCAGGTCGTCGAGCCCGGTGTGGGCGGCATCGGCGTAGCCGGGTCGCGCCCCGAGGCTCGAGCCGCAGAAGACGCACACCCGCCGCAGGTCCATCGGTCGAGCCTCGCGTGCGGATGCGCGCCGGACCTCGTGAGTTTCGCTCACTCGAGGCGGCGGAGGTCCTTGCGGTACTGCGCGCCCCGCCGCACGTAGCTGAGCATGCCCGGGCGGATCATGCGGTCGGGGTCGACCGCGCCGGGGCGGATCGTGGCCGGGACGCCGAGGGCCATCGCCCGCGGCGGCACCTCGACACCGCCCGAGACCACGGCACCAGCACCCACCAGCGCCCCGGTGCGCACGACCGCGCCGTGCAGCACCACCGCGCCCGAGCCGACCAGGGACCCGTCCTCGATCGTGCAGCCCTCGAGGTGGACGAGGTGCCCGATCACGCACTCGGCGCCCACCGTGGTGGCGTGGACGGTTGTCACGTGCAGCACCGACCCGTCCTGCACCGAGGTGCGGGCGCCGATCGTGATGGGCGCGCCGTCGCCACGCAGCACGGCACCGGGCCACACGGTCGCCTCGGCGCCGAGGCGCACGTCGCCGATCACCACGGCGTCCGGGTGGACGTAGGCGGTGGGGTCGACCGACGGCTCGACGTCACCGAGGGCGTAGAGCGCCATCGCGGCTCAGGCCGTGTAGCGGCCGAAGCCGCCGCGGAAGAACACGAGGGGGCCGCCCTCGCGGCCGATCTCGAGGTCGAGCACCCGCCCGATCACGATCCAGTGGTCACCCGCCTCGTGCACGGCGTCGATGCGGCAGTCGATCCACGCGAGCACGTCCTCGAGCACCGGCGCGCCGGTGGCGGCCGACGGGCGCCACCCGATGCCGGAGAACTTGTCGTCGCTGCGGCTGGCGAAGGCCCGGGCCTGCACCTCCTGGTCGTCGCCGAGGATGTTGACGCAGTAGTGGCCGGCCGCCTCGATGGCGGGGTAGCTGGTCGAGTTCTTGCCGGCGAAGAAGGCGACGAGGGGCGGGTCGAGCGACACCGAGGCGAACGAGCCGACGCACAGGCCGACCGGCCCGCCCTCGCCCGCCGCGGTGATGACCGTGACCCCGGTCGGGAAGTGGCCCAGCACCTGCCGGTAGCGGGCGCTGTCGATGGCGGGAGCAGCGGACGGTTCGGCGCTCACGCCCCGCACCCTAGCGAGATGTGACACACCGTCAGCCAGCCCGCGGCCGACCGGTCAGCCGCCGAACGAGACGGTGAGGCCCTCGTAGGCGGCGAGCACCTCGGACAACCCCGTGCTCTCGGCGGTGGCGCGCGCGTGGTGCAGCAGCCCGTCGATGGCGTCGTCGTCGTGGGCCGGGTCGTGGTGGAACAGCGCCAGCCGCTTGGCCCCGGCCTCGTGGGCGACGAACACGGCGAAGTCGACCGTGCAGTGGCCCCAGTAGTACTTCTCGGCGAACTCGTCACGGGTGTACTGGGCGTCGTGGATCACCAGGTCGGCGCCGTCGCACAGCTCGAGCACCGCGTCGCTGACGTCGTGGCTGCCGTCGTGCGGCATCTGGTGGTCGGCCAGGTAGGCCACCACCGCCCCGCCCATCTCGACCCGGTAGCCGTTGTTGGCGCCGACGTGGGGGACGGGCCGCACCCGCACCTTGGCGCCGTCGATCTCGACGTCGCAGTCGGCCACGTCGTGGAAGCTGATGTGCCCGTACAGCTCCTCGACCGTGACGGGGAAGAAGGGCGGGCGGACGAACTGCCGGAAAGCGTCGGCCAGCGACCCCGCCTCCTGCGGGGGGCCGTACACGTCGAGCCGGGCGCCCGGCGCGAGGATCGGCGCGAAGAAGGGCAGGCCCTGCACGTGGTCCCAGTGCATGTGGGTGACCAGCGCCGAGCCCTGGAACGACCCGTCGGTGGGCAGGGAGTGGCCGAGCTGGCGCAGCCCGGTGCCGAGGTCGAGGACGATGGGGTCGTGGCCGGGGGCATCGAGCTGGACGCACGAGGTGTTGCCGCCGTACCGGCGGTTCTCGTCACAGGGGCACGGGGTCGAGCCCCGCACACCGAAGAAGGAGACGTTCAGCAAGGCTTCCCCTCTGTGCGCCAGCGCTCGGGCGACGTTACCCAAGGAAGGTCCGGAGGAGCGCTGTGTGTGACCACAATCACCGCCGGCGTCCGAGCCCGTGGTGGCGGCCACCTGCCGGTTAGCGTCGCCGCATGACCGACCGCTCCGAGGAGACCGTCACGCAGGGCAGCGTCGAGGCCAACGGCCTGACCTTCGCGTACCTGGCCGCCGGCGACGCCGGTGCACCGCTGGCCCTGTGCCTGCACGGCTTCCCCGACTCGGCGTGGACCTGGCGGCATCTGCTCCCCTCTCTCGCGGCGGAGGGCTACAGGGCGGTGGCCCCGTGGCTGCGGGGGTACGCACCGACGACCGTACCCGACGACGGCCGGTACCAGTCCGCCGTGATCGGGCTCGACGCCTGCGCGCTGCACCGGGCGCTGGGCGGTGACGACGAGGCCGTGCTGATCGGGCACGACTGGGGGGCGCTCGCTGCGTACAGCGCCGTGCACCACCCCGACACCCGGTGGCGGCGCCTGGTGGCGATGGCCGTGCCGCCGCCGGCGACGCTGGCCGGCGCCTTCCTGTCCTACGACCAGCTCCGGCGATCGTGGTACATGTTCTTCTTCCAGCACCCGCTGGCCGAGATGGCGGTGCCGATGGACGACCTGGCGTTCATCGACCGCCTGTGGGCCGACTGGTCGCCCGGCTACGACGCCGCCGACGACATGCGCCACGTCAAGGACGCGCTGCGCGACCCCGCCAACCTGGCGGCCGCCCTCGGCTACTACCGGGCGACGCTGAGCGGCGCCGGGCTCGACCCCCGCCCCGAGGTCGAGGCGCTGCAGGCCGCCGCGAACGGCACACCCCCGCTGCCCACCCTGTACCTGCACGGGCGCACCGACGGCTGCATGGGCGCCGAGTCGGTCGAGGGGGCGGCGGTGGTGCTGGCCCACGACGGGTCGCGCGTCGAGGTGATCGACGGCGCCGGCCACTTCCTGCACCTCGAGCAGCCGGACGTCGTCAACCGCCTGATCCTCGACTTCCTCGCCGCCGGGTGAGCACCCGGCGGGACGGGCGCGCTGCCTGCTCGTCCTCTCAGGGCAGCAGGACGTGGTCGCCGTCGCACCGGGCCAGGCCGTCCTCGATCAGGCCCACGGCCACGCGGTCGGCCCGGGCCGGGTCGTCGGGCCAGCCCATCACGGCCGGCAGGTCGCCGACCGCCACCGGGCCCCGGCACAGCGCCTCGACCAGGCGGCCCCGCCCCTGGCGGTCGGATCCCTCGAACCGCGGCTGGCCGGTGCCGACGCCCGCCGACCCGTCGGCCGGGTCGGGCGGCGCCAGGCCGGCGGCCGCCCACCCGCACCAGGCCCGAGCCGGGCAGCCCGCGCAGATCGGGCGGCGGCGCCGGCACACCGTGCCCCCCAACTCCATCACCGCCTGGTTCCAGGCCCAGGCCCCGCCCGGCGGCACGAGCGTGTCGGCCAGCGCCTGGGCCTCGGCGCGACGCAGCCGCCGACCCTCCCAGCGTGCGAGCACCCTCCCGGCGTTGGTGTCGACCACGCCCACGGGTCGCTCGAACGCGAAGGCGAGCACGGCCCGGGCCGTGTAGGGGCCGATGCCGGGCAGGGCGACGAGCGCATCGAGGTCGCCCGGCAGCGCGCCGTCGTGCCGGTCGACCACCGCCCGGGCGCAGCGGTGCAGGTTGACCGCCCGCCGGTTGTACCCCAGGCCGGCCCACAGGCGGACCACCTCACCCGCCTCGGCCGCCGCGCACTCGGCGGGGGTCGGGAAGCGGCCGAGGAACGCGCGGTAGTAGCCGACGACCCGGTCGACGCCCGTCTGCTGCGCCATCACCTCGGAGACCAGCACGGCCCAGGGATCGCGGGTGGCGCGCCACGGCAGGGGACGCAGGCTGGCCTCGCCCCACGCGAGCAGGGTGGCCGCCCGGGACGTCGGGTCGGCAGGCGTCAGGTCGGCAGACACCGGGCGCGGTGGACGCGGGTGGTGTAGGGGAACGGGAACCTGTCGCGACCCGCCAGGTCGGGGTGGGTGCGGGCCAGGTGGCGGATGCGGTCGAGCACCTGCTGGCGCTCGCCGGGCGGCAGGGTGCCCACCACGCTCACCGACTCGGCCCGGGCCACCAGCAGGTCGGGGTCGCAGGGCTGCGCCCACGCGTGCGTCCACAGCTCGGCCGGGGCGAAGCCGCCCGCTGCGGCGACGACGGCGGCGTAGTCGACGTCGTAGTAGCTGTCGTAGGGTCGCTCGGCGCCGGGCCCGTCCACCAGCAGGTCGCCGAACACCCGCACCCAGTCATGGCTGCGGTCGCGGGTGTTCCACACCAGGAACAGGTGGCCGCCCGGGCGCAGGACCCGCCGGATCTCCGCGAGGGCCTGGGCGGCGTCGAACCAGTGGAAGGCCTGCGCGACCGTGACCGCGTCGACCGAGCGGTCGGCGAGCGGCAGCGCCTCCGCGGTGCCGTCGTGCACCTCGACCTCGGGCAGCAGCCCGCGCAGCACCTCGCGCATGGCGGCGACCGGCTCGACCGCCACCACCTCGGCGCCCGTCGGGGCGAGCAGGCGGGTGAGCTTGCCGGTGCCGGCCGCCAGGTCGAGCACCCGGCGACCGGGGCCGATGCGCCCGTGGCCGACGACGTGCGCCACCGCCTCGGCCGGGTACGAGGGCCGGGCCGCCTCGTACGCCGCGGCGTTCGCGTCGAACCCCTGGGCCGCTTCCTTGATCCGTTCGGCCATCCGAGCCACCTCCGTCCGCCCGGATGATACAAGTTGCAGACAAGTCCGCCTAGTCGGCCTGGTCAGCGGCGAAGACCTCGTCGCCGTACGGGTACTGCCGGGCCGGGGCGAACCCGCGCTTCCACACCATCAACCGGCGCTTGAAGTAGCAGACCTCCTCCTCGCGCTGGTTGATGCCCTTGGTCTCGACGGTGACGATGCCCCGCTTGCCGTCGGAGGTCTCCTTCTTCTCCAGCACGCGGGTCACGGCGTAGATCGTGTCGCCGTGGAACGTCGGCTTGGCGTGCTTGAGCGTGTCGATCTCGAGGTTGGCGACGGCGGCCCCGCTGACGTCCGGCACCGACATGCCCAGCACCAGCGAGTAGACGAGGTTGCCCACCACCACGTTGCGCTTCTGCACCGTCTCGTTCTCGGCGTACCACTCGTTGGTGTGCAGCGGGTGGTGGTTCATCGTGATCATGCAGAAGAGGTGGTCGTCGTACTCGGTGATGGTCTTGCCGGGCCAGTGCCGGTAGACGTCACCCACCTCGAAGTCCTCGAGGTGGCGGCCGAACGGGCGGTCGATCGTTGCCATGGCGACCACGGTACGGAGCGCCGCCGCCCCCAGCCAGACGAGACCGCGTACCGCCGGCGCCACGGGCCGCACATGATGGTGCGCCCGAGTCCGTTCGCATGGAGCACGTGATGACCCCTGAGGCAACCCCACCCCGCCCCCACCGCCGGCGCCTGCGCCGGGCCCTGGTGCCGGCCGTCGTCGTGGCGGCGATCGCCGCTGGTTCGGCCTGTGCCAGCGAGTCCGACGGCGCCGGCACGCGGGTCGAGACCGACGCCCCGCGGTCGGGCGACTTCGAGGCCACCGCCGCCTACCTCCAGCAGGCCACCGCCCAGTCGACCGCCGAGGGCTACCGGCTCGAGATGCGGTTCTCCCTCAGCGGCGAGGTCGGCGAGGCCGACGCGCCGTTGATGTCGGGCGAGGTCGAGGGCGACAGCTACCACTACGTGATGGACCTGGGCTCGATGCTCGAGCAGATGGCCGACATGATGGGCGAATCGGTGCCGCCCGAGCTGAGCAGCGTCGACATGAGCATCGAGATGGCGGGCGACGCCGAGGCGATCTACATGCGGGCCCCGATGTTCGCCCAGCTCGGCAACGTGGCCGGCATGGGCGCCGCCGCCGGGCTCGCCGACATGGGCGACGGTTGGGGCTACGTCGACCTGGCGGGCGTCGGCGACGAGGTCTCCGCCGAGGTCGCCAGCGCGCTCGGCGCCCAGGGCGTCGACCCGCGGGCCGTCGTCGAGGCGGTCGAGGGCAGCGACGACGTCCAGGACATCGGCACCGCCGAGATCCGCGGCGCGCCGGCGCACGGCCTGGCGGCCGAGGTGACGATGGGCGACCTGCTCGAGGCGTCCGGCCAGGACCCCGAGACCCTGGCCACGACCAGCGGCGTCGGCACCGACGTCGAGGACGCGATCGCCGCGCTGTACGAGACCACGACGCCGATGGAGGTGTGGATCGACGACGACGGCTACGTGCGCCGCATGGCCTTCGCCTACAGCACCGACGACATCGCGGCCGCCATGGGCCTCAGCGAGTCCGAGATGCAGGTGCTCGGGGGCTTCGAGTACGCCTACGCGATCGACATGTTCGACTTCGGCGCCCCGGTCGAGTTCGAGCCGCCGGCCGACGCGGTCGACATCACCGACGCGTTCCTCGCGCTGCTCGAGGCCTAGCGCGGCGATCCGCACGTCGCCGGGCCCAGCCGCTCACGGGCCCGGCGGCGCCGCGGCCGCCCGTGGCGCCGGCGGCGCCCCGGCGTGGCTGGGCGACCTGGCAGGGTGCCGTCTAACTTCTCGCGCCATGAGCGCGCCCGATCTGAACGCCGCCGCGTCCGCCGTCGACCTCGCCCGCGACGTGGTGCAGCAGGGGTTGGCCCACCTGGCCGCCACCGGTTCGGTCGACGCCGACCAGGCCGTGGCCTACGACCTGGCGCACGCGGCCGCCGCCGTCGAGACGGCCCGCACGCTGCTCGACTACGGCGCCCGGGGCGACGAGGAGGCCAGGATCACCGCGGCCTTCGCCGCCGAGGCGGTGGCCGACGTGGCTGCCAAGCTGTACGGGCGCGAGGCGGCCTGGGGCTGCGAGGCGACGGCGCTCGACGGCGCCCGAGCCTTCGTCGCCGCCCACCGCGACCCCGCCTTCCTCGCCTCGATCGGCGGGCCGGGCCCCCGCCACCTCGACGACGACTTCGAGATGGTGCAGGACGCCTTCCGCCGCTTCGCCGACGACAAGATCCGCCCGGTGGCCGAGCACGTCCACCGGCACAACGCCGACATCCCCGAGGACATCATCGCCGGCCTGGCCGAGATCGGCGCCTTCGGCCTGTCGGTCCCCGAGGAGTACGGCGGCTTCGCGGCCGGGGGCGAGAGCGACTACATGGGCATGGTCGTGGCCACCGAGGAGCTGTCGCGCGGCTCGCTCGGGGTGGGCGGCTCGCTCATCACCCGACCCGAGATCCTGACCCGGGCCCTGGTCAAGGGCGGCACCGAAGAGCAGAAGCAGCACTGGCTGCCCCGCCTGGCCAGCGCCGAGGAGATGGCGGCCGTGGCCGTCACCGAGCCCGACTACGGCTCGGACGTGGCCGGCATCAAGGTGACCGCCACCCGCGCCGACGGCGGGTGGCTGGTCACCGGCGTGAAGACGTGGTGCACGTTCGGCGCCAGGGCCACGGTGCTGATGCTGCTGGCCCGCACCGACCCCGACCGGTCGAAGGCCCACCGGGGCCTGTCGATGTTCGTGGTGCCCAAGCCGGTGGCCGACGGCCACGGCTTCGAGCTCACCCAGGCCGCGGGTGACGACGGCGGGGCGCCCGGCGGCGGCCGCATGGAGGGCCGTCCCATCGACACGATCGGCTACCGGGGCATGCACTCCTACGAGATCGCGTTCGACGACTGGTTCGTCGCCGACGCCAACCTGGTGGGCGGCGAGGACGGGCTCGGCCAGGGCTTCTACCTGCAGATGGCGGGGTTCGAGAACGGTCGCCTGCAGACCGCGGCGCGGGCCATCGGCGTCATGCAGGCTGCCTACGAGGACGCCCGCCAGTACGCGCTCGACCGCACGGTGTTCGGCCGGCCCGTGGGCGACTACCAGCTCACGAAGGTCAAGCTGGCCCGCATGGCGGTGACCATCCAGGCCGCCCGCCAGTTCGGCTACGCCGTGGCCCGCATGATGGCCAAGGGCGAGGGCTCGATGGAGGCGGCCATGGTCAAGGCGTACGTGTGCAAGGCCGCCGAGTGGGTCACCCGCGAGGCGATGCAGATCCACGGCGGCTACGGCTACGCGGAGGAGTACGCGGTCAGCCGCTACTTCGTCGACGCCCGGGTGCTGTCGATCTTCGAGGGCGCCGACGAGACGCTGTGCCTGAAGGTGATCGCCCGCCGCCTCGTCGAGCAGGCGGTGTGAGCGTCAGCGCGCCTCCCCCGCTCGCCGAGTTCCCCGACGACTGGCAGACGGCGCTCGCCGTCGTCGCCCACCCCGACGACCTCGAGTACGGCGGCGCCGCCGCCGTCGCCCGCTGGACCCGCGATGGCAGGCAGGTGGCGTACCTGCTCGTCACCCGGGGCGAAGCCGGCATCGACAGCATGCCGCCGGACGAGTGCGCGCGCGTGCGCATGGCCGAGCAGCGCGACAGCGCCGCGGTGGTGGGCGTGAGCGACGTCGAGTTCCTCGACCACCCCGACGGCATGATCGAGTACGGGCTCCCGCTTCGCCGCGACCTGGCCGCCGCCATCCGCCGCCGGCGACCCGACCTGGTGGTGGCGATCAACCACCGCGAGACCTACGGCGGCACGTTCCTCAACATGGCCGACCACCGGGCCACCGGTCAGGCCACCATCGACGCCGTGCGCGACGCCGCCAACCGCTGGGTGTTCACCGACCTGCTCGATCAGGGCCTCGAGCCCTGGGGCGGCGTGCGCCACCTCGCGGTCATCGCCTCGCCGCAGCCGACGCATGCCGTCGACGTGACCGATACGTTCGACATCGGGGTCGAGTCGCTGCGCCGCCACGCCGCCTACCTGGCGGGCCTGGGCGACCCCGATCCGGAGGAGTTCCTGCGCCAGGGGGCGGAGTCGACGGCCGAGCGGTTCGGCGGCCGTCTGGGCGTCGGCTTCGAGCTGCTGGGCATCTGAGGCCGGGCCGCCCCGGCCGCTCAGCCCTGGCCCGCCGCCAGCTCGGTCACCCGGGCCTGCCAGGCCCGCAGCATCGTCGCGAAGTTGGCCGGGTTGTAGACGTCCTCCTCGTACGACCACATCCCGTCGCCGGCGTAGTGCAGGATCGTGATGTTGGCCTCCTGGTGGACGCTGCCGTCGCCGGGATCGTCCATCCGGTTCTGGAGCTGGCACACGATCCACCCCCGCTCCTCGTCGACGACGTGCCAGTCGACCGGGAACACGTGCATGCGGTCGCCGGGGAAGCTGCCCATCGTCGCGGTGATCCACGCCCTGATCGCCTCGCGGCCCTCGAAGCGGCCGTAGTGGTGCTCGACGTAGGTCGCGTCCTCGGTGAACTGGTCGGCCCAGGCGCTCCAGTCGCCCGTGGCGCCCGCGGTGGCCGCAGCGTGCTGGTAGGCGGCGAACGCCTCCTCCAGCTCTCCCCTCGTGAACTGTCCCATCCCCGGACGATACGCCGGGCGGCTGACGGTTGCGTCACCGTGCGAGCCGCGCCACTAGCCTGCGCGGCCGATGGACACGTTCGCAGGCAAGGTCGCGGTCGTCACCGGCGCCGCGTCGGGCATCGGCCTGGCGCTCGCCAACCGCTTCGCAGACGAGGGCATGCACGTGGTGATGGCCGACGTCGAGCGGGACGCGCTCGACGCCGCCGCCGGGCGCCTCGCCGGCGCGGTCGGTGCCGACCACGTGCTCGCGGTGCCCACCGACGTGCGGGACGACGGGGCGGTCGACGCCCTCGCCGCGGCCACCTTCGACCGGTTCGGCACCGCCCACGTGGTGTGCAACAACGCCGGCGTGGGCGTCGGCGGCCTGGCGTGGACCGTGCCAGCCGACCGCTGGCGGTGGATCGTCGAGGTCAACCTGCTGGCCGTCGCCCACGGCATCCGCGCCTTCGTGCCCCGGATGATCGAGCAGGGCGAGGGCCACGTCGTCAACACCGCGTCGGCCGCGGGCCTGCTCACGGGGCCCGGCATGTCGCCGTACTACGCGACCAAGCACGGGGTGGTGGCGCTGTCCGAGTCGCTGCACTTCGACCTGCAGCTCGTCGGCGGCTCGGTGGGCGTGTCGGTGCTGTGCCCCGAGTGGGTCCGCACGCAGATCCACGAGTCCGAGCGCAACCGGCCCGCCGACGTCGGCGAGATGCCCGGCATGCCCGGGCTCGCCGGCGACGCCGACAGCGCAGTGGGCGAGGGCCAGGGCGACGGCGGGGTCGCTCCTGCGCTGCGCGACTTCATCACCGGCCTGGTGGACAGCGGCCTCGACCCCGCCGAGGTGGCCGGCATGGTCGTCGACGCCATCCGCACCGGCCGGTTCTGGATCACCACCCACACCACCACGGTGCCGTCAGCTCAGCGCCGCTGGGACGCCATCGCCGGCGACGGCCAACCCGTCTTCTGGGACGTCACCGCCCACTGACCCGGCGCCGGCGCCCAGGTCGGGGATGCGCTCGACCCGGCCAGGGTGGACAATTGCCTGGTGGACGTGGGTGCGGGCAGCGTCACCGGCGGGCATG
>DASTFE010000296.1:0-4150 GCA_035708905.1 Acidimicrobiales bacterium
CGATGCGGGCGCCGTCGTCGGCGCGACGGTCGTGGAGACGCCCGTGGCGACGTCGGCGTCGTCCGCATCGCCGCCCCCGACCGTCAGGACGAGGGCCACCAGGACAGCGACCGCGACCAGCGACCCCCCGATCAGCATCCACGTGCGTCGTGTGAAGCGTCTGAACATGTGGGGCTCCGTCGGGTCGTGCAGATCTGCACATCCATTGAGCGCCCGCAGCGGGCGCAGCGACAGAGTCCGAAGTCACCAAGCGTCGTGCGCCCACGACCCTTCGTCCCGGGGCAGGGCCAGGACTGCTCGCCGGGCGGCGTGACCACCAGCTCGCGGACCTCGCAGCCGGCCGGGCGGGTGAGGGCGAAGGCGACCGCCTCGGCGACAGCCGTGGGATCGCACAGCCCCAGGTCGGGGGGCGGCTTGTAGCGGTCCTCGCGGTCGTCGAAGAAGGCGGTCTGCATGCCGCCCGGGGTCAGCATCGTGACCCCGACCTCGCCCCGCAGCTCGGCGGTGAGCGCGCGGGTGAAGCCCACGACGCCGAACTTGCTGGCGCAGTAGGCGGTGGCGTCGGACACCGCCCGGTGCCCGAGCGTCGACGCCACGGTGACCACCCGGCCGCCGGACGTCCGCAGGTGGGGCAGCGCGGCCCGCACGACGGCGGCGGTGCCGAGCAGGTTGACGGCCACGATCCGCTCCCAGACGTCGGCGTCGACCTCGTCGATGCGGCCGGGCACGTCGACGCCGGCACAGGTCACCACTGCCCAGAGCCCACCGGCCTCCTTGGCCACCCGGGTGACCGCCTCCTCGGTCGCCCGGCCGTCGGCCAGGTCGACCTCGACCGTGGGCAGGCCGTCGGGCGACGGCCGGCGGTCGAGCGCGGTGACCAGCGCGCCGGCGCCGAGCAGGCGGGCGGCCACGGCCGCCCCGAGCCCGGACGCCCCGCCGGTGACGATCACGGGGAGGTCGCGCAGCTCCTCGGCGGCGGTCGGGGCGGGTTGGGGGGGCTGGGGCGTGGCGCTCGTCATGCAGGGCGTCTACCCGCCTCGACCTCGGGCGAGAACCGCTCGCCGGCGTCCCGAGGGGAATGCGGGGAGACGAGGCCCACCGGCCCGCACACCGAGCGCAGCAGCCTGTCCCAGTCGCGCACGAAGCGCCCGATCGCGAACCGCTCGACCGCCGTCGCCCGCCCGGCGGCGCCGACGGCCCGGGCCAGGCCGGGGTCGGCGAGCAGCGCCCGCATGGCGTCGACCAGGCGGTCGGGGTCGGAGGCGACGAACCCGTTCCGGCCGTCGTCGATGATGGTGGGCAGCTCGGTGGTGGCCAGGCCGACCACGGGTACGCCGATCGTCATGGCCTCGCACAGCGACAGGCCCAGGCTGGTGTAGCGGACCGGGTGGAAGTAGAGGCGGTAGGCGGCCATGACGGCGGCGAGATCGGGTGGCGGCACCTCGCCGAGGCCGCCGAGCCGCTCGGACTCCATGCCCACCAGGTCGAGCGGCACCTGCTCGCGGGCCCGGGCGAAGACGTCGGCGCCCAGCCGGCGGCCCCGCTGGGCCAGGCCGTTCACCACGGTGATGCCCCGCGGCAGGTGCCCCAGGTAGCGCACGCCGTCGGGCACGACGACGCCGTGCTCGATCACCGTGGTCGGCGTGGCCCCGCAGTCCCACATCAGCTGGTTGAAGGCGGTCACGTGCACGATCAGCGCATCGGCGTCGTCGACCGGGTGGCGGGTGTCGGTGGGCACCTCGCGGGGCGGGTCGTGCTCGATCACCACCTGCGGCACCGCCCTCTGCCGCGGGGACAGCACCTCGTGGCGGTCGACCAGCCAGTGCCGGTGCGCCTGGTAGACGACGACGTCGACGTCGACCTCGGCGATGCGGTCGGCCGGGACCTCGCGCACGGTCGCCGGCCACGGGAAGGCTCCCGACCGGCCGCCGTAGCCGTGAGGGCGACCGGGGCGCACAGGCAGCACGATCTCGTGCGGGACGTGCGAGAGGTACCACAGATAGTTCCCGTGCACGTGCCAGGTCAGGATCCTGAGGGGGCGCATCAGTCCTCCGGGGCGGTGACCGGTCCCGCGACGGGCCGCGTGGCCGGCCGGGCGACCTGCCCAGCGGAGGAGGCGGACGATGCGGACGGGGCCGCGGGGCGGCGCCCGCCGAGTCGCGGCGACGCGGGAGCGGATGCCGGGCCGCCCACGTTGTCCACCGCGGCGGCCACCACCGCGCCGGTGGCCGGCCACGGGTCGTTCGGTGCCCGGGCCGCCCCGGGCACCGGCGCGACGACCACGTGGCGGTCGCGGTCGAGCGGTGCCCAGCGGTCGGGGTCGCCGTGGGCCGGGAACACGACCACGCTGGGGGCGCGCACCGCGGCCGCCACGTGGGCGGCACCGGTGTCGTTGCTCACCACCAGCCGGGCGCCGGCGAACACCGCCGCCAGGGTGCCCACGCTCGTGCACCCGCACAGGTCGACCACCGGCGCCTCCATGGCCTGGGCCACCGCCGCGACCACGGGCCGCTCGCCGATGGTGCCGGTCAGCACCACCCGGTGGCCGGCGGCGGCGAGGCGGTCGCCGACGGCGGCGAACCCGGCGGCCGGCCAGCGGTTCTCGGCCCGCGAGGCGCCGGGGTGCAGGCAGACGTACCCGGCGTCGGCGGCCGATGCGCCGTTGGCGCGGGCGCCGTTGCGGCGGGCGGCCGTGTGACCGGTGAGGGCGCCGGCGGCCGTCACCTCGACGGGATCGAGCGGCATGTCGACGTCGTCGCCCACCGGCGGGCAGCCGGCGGCCGTGGTCACGGCCAGCAGGCGGTGAACCTCGGGGCCCTCCGCGGGGTAGGGGATCGTGGTGCCCGGCGGCCGCCAGTCGCCCGGCCGGTGGGCGGTGACCTGGTGGCGGGCGCCGAGCATGGTGGTGAGGGGGTTGCTGGCCCGCCCGTCGCCGTGCAGCTGCACCGCCAGGTCGAAGCGCCGGGCCTGGGCGGCGGCGTAGAAGCGCAGGGCCGCACCCGGGTCGGCCTCGATCTCGGGCAGCCCGGGGACGCCGTCGACCACCAGCAGGTCGTCGACGAGGTCGGGGTGGCGGGCCACGAACCAGGCGGCGGTGGGCAGGCCGACCAGCGTCACCCGGGCGCCGGGGTGAGTCGCCCGCAGTGCCCGCAGCGCCGGAAGGGTGCACAGCAGGTCGCCGACGCCGGGCAGGGCCCGCACGACGGCGATGCGGCTCACGCGGTCGGGCACGGGGCCCGCCGCGCTCGACGGGGCGGCGGCCGTCATCGCCGGCCGGGCCCGCGCCCGTCGGGCCGGTGCTCGCCCACCCGGTGCCGGCGCCAGCGCACGGTCGCGCGCAGGCGGTGGTAGCAGGCGGCCGGCGGGATGGCGGCGCTGGTCGCCACCATCGCGGCCACCTCGGCGGCGGTCCGCGGCCCGGGGGCCACGCGCCGCCACGCGAACCGGGCGGTCCGGGCGGCCCAGGCAGCGGCCGCCAGCGCGCCCAGGCGCCGGCGACCGGCGGCGGCCGCCACCACGGCGGCGGCCCCGAGCGCCACCGTCGCCGGGAACGAACGCCAGGCTCCGGGGGCGGCGCCCACGCGCCCACGCCAGTCGCGGCCGTGCAGGCGTTCGAGCAGCACGTCGTCCGCGTTGCCCCGCTGCAGGCCGACGCTGGTCCACCAGGGCGCCGGGCGCACCGGGTGGCGCACGCGGCGGCGGCCCACGGTCAGCCGCCACCCCTGGTCGAGCAGGCGCAGCGCCAGGTCGGTGTCCTCGCGGTAGGCGCGCGGGAACCGCTCGTCGAACCCGCCGACCGCGGCGAGCGCATCCCGCCGCACCGCCATGTCGGCCGTGATCCAGGGCGCGCCCTCCAGGCCGGCCACGTTGCGCTCCCGGTCCGTCGGGCGCCGCTCGGCGGGCAGCGGGACCTCGATGCGGCCCTGGACGGCGGCGACCTCGGGCCCGGCCCGCCGGAGGTCGTCGATCAGGCCCCGCACCCATCCGAGGGGCAGGTCGACGTCGTCGTCGACGAACGCCACCCACGGGGCGGCGGTGGCCCGCCACCCGGCGTTGCGGGCCGCGGCCGGGCCGCGCCCGCCCGAGCGCACGACGACCAGGCGCTCGTCGTCGACGTCGAGCGCCAGCGGCGGCTCGGACAGGGACCGGT
>DASTFE010000297.1:0-2126 GCA_035708905.1 Acidimicrobiales bacterium
CGTGGGCACCCGCCTCGGCATGTGCGGCGTCGAGTACTTCGCCCACCCGTGGGAGTTCGGGCCCCGCAAGGCGAAGGAGCTGCTGCTGACCGGCGACTCCATCGACGCCCACGAGGCGCACGCCCTCGGCATGGTCAGCAAGGTCTTCCCGGCCGGCGAAGTCGGCGACCGCACGGTGGAGTTCGCGCAGCGCATCGCCCGGCTGCCCACGATGACGGCGCTGCTCGTCAAGGAGGCGGTCAACCAGTCCGTCGACAACATGGGCTTCTACAACGCCCTCAACGCCTGCTTCACGCTGCACGAGCTCAACCACTCGCACTGGGCGCAGGTGAACGACGACGGCTACCCGGTCGCCAAGGAGGACGCCGGCATCCCCCACTGGCGGCAGGCGCCGCCCGTCGTCCCCGCCGTCAAGGACAAGGTGCGCGCCGACCAGTAGCCCGAGGTGACCCGTGGCCCCTCCCCGAAGGCATCCCGAAGCTGCGCCGGCCGGCGCCGCCGTCGACGACGGCCGGCGGGACGACGGCGACGGCGTCTCGGACCCCGTGGTGCGCCGCGCGCCGTTCTCCGACAACCCCCGCGTCGGCGCCCGGGGCCAGCGGACCCAGCAGCGGATCGTCGACGCCGCCCTGCGCGTCTTCGGCGAGGAGGGCTACCACCGGTGCGGCGTGGCCCGGATCACCGAGCTCGCCGGGTGCTCCCGGGCGTCGTTCTACCAGTACTTCTCCGGCAAGGAGGACGTGTTCCGCCACCTGGCGGGCCAGGTGGCGCGCCAGCTGAGCGCTTCGACCGAGGCCCTCGGCCTGGTCACCCCCGATGCCGACGGCTGGCGATCGATCCGTTCCTGGGTCGCCCGGTACGCCGACGTGTACGAGCGCTACGAGCCCGTCTTCCTGGTGTTCCAGACCGCGGCCGAGAGCGACGCGGCGGTCGCGGGCGGCTCGGCCCGCACGGGTGAGCGCCACGTCGCCGCCTTCCGCTCCCGGCTGGCGGCGACGACCCTGCCGCCCCGCCAGCTCGACCCCGTGATCGCGCTGCTGCTGGGGTGCCTGCCCCGCACGTTCGACGTCGCGGGCATCCTCCGCTCGGCGACGCCGGCGGCGTTCCCGAGCGAGCGCATCGAGGACGCGCTCGCCGACGTCGTGCACCGCACGCTGTTCGGCCTCCAGGCGGTCAACGTGCACCCGCCCGCCGGCCGCCGGCCGCCGGCGCTCGAGTTCAGCCCCGCCCTGCGGGACGCCGTGCAGCACGACGGTGCGGTGCGCCGGCTGACGCCCGCCGGCCGGCGCACCCTGCAGGCCCTGATGGACGCCGGCCGCGAGCTGTTCACGACCCGCGGCTACCACGACACGCGCATCAACGACATCGTCGCCGCAGCCGGCCTGTCCAAGGGGGCCTTCTACCGCTACTTCGACAGCAAGGAGCGCCTCGTCCAGATCCTCGCCGTCCAGGCCATCCGCACGGTCTCGACGGCGCTCACCGAGATGCCCGCCACCGTGCCCGACGGCCCGGCCCGCACGGCGGTCATCCGGCGGTGGCTCCGGCGGTACAACGCCACGCAGGCCGGCCAGGCGGCGATGATCCGCGTCTGGGCCGACGCCACCTTCCAGGACGCCGGCCTCAGGTCCGACTCGGCCGCCGCGCTCGACTGGGGACGGCGGCGCCTGGCCCGCGCCCTGCGGCCCCGGGGCTTCGGGGACGTCGACGCCGAGGCCGTCGTCACCGTGGCGCTGCTGGGCACGTTCGGCGCCCAGGAGCGGCCCGCCGCCACGATCGACGCCGCCGCCCACATCTTCGAGCGGGGCTTCCTCGGGCACTAGGGCGCACGGCCCGGGGCCGCGTCCGCCTTCCCTGGATGTGGCCTGTGGTCTAACATCCGGGTCACTTACGAGGAGGGGGTCGTGACGTGCGAACCGTGGTCGTAGGCGCCTCGAGCGGTCTCGGGCGCTGCATCGGAGTCGGGCTCGCGCAGCGCGGCGCCCAGGTCGCCCTGCTCGCCCGCCGGCGGGGACGGCTCGACGACGCCGCCAAGCAGGCCGGCCCGGACGCACTCGTCGTCGAGTGCGACGTCACCGACCCGGCGTCGTGCCGCTCGGCGGTCGCCGAGGCGGCCGAGGGCCTCGGCG
>DASTFE010000298.1:0-24557 GCA_035708905.1 Acidimicrobiales bacterium
CCTCACCGACGGCGACGGGTGCGTGCGGCTGCTGCGCGGCGACCCCCGGCGGGGCGCGCTGCTGCTCGAACGCCTCGGGCCGTCGCTCCACCAGCTCGGCCTGCCCCTTCGGCAGCGGCTCGAGATCCTCTGCGCCGTGGCGCAGCGGGTGTGGCGCCCGGCCCCGGACTGCGATCTGCCCACCGGCGCGGCGAAGGGCCGGTGGTTGAGCGACGCCGTGATGTCGATGTGGGAGGAGCTCGACCGCCCCTGCACCGAGCGGGCGGTCGACCATGCCGTCTCGTGCGCGGCGCGGCGGGTCGCCGCCCACGACGACGAGCGGGCCGTGCTGGTGCACGGCGACGTGCACCAGTGGAACGCGCTGCGGGGCCGTGACGGGTTCAAGCTGGTCGACCCGGACGGCCTGCTCGCCGAGGCCGAGTACGACCTGGGCATCCTCATGCGCGAGGACCCCGTCGACCTGCTCGACGGCGACCCGCGGGCGCGGGCACGGTGGCTGGCGGCCCGCACCGGCCTCGACCCCGCCGCCATCTGGGAGTGGGGTGTCGTCGAACGGGTGGCCACCGGCCTGCTGGCCACACGGATCGGCCTGCAGCCGGTCGCCCGGGAGATGCTCGCCGCCGCCGACCACGTGGCGAGCCTGCCGTAGCAGCCTCGCGCCGGGTCAGAGGCCGGCGGGCTGTTCACGGCGACGGCACGCCGAAGGCGGTGAACGCCAGGGCCGGCCAGCGCCGCCACCACCCGCACCCCGCCTGGCCGCGACCGTCGAGCACGCGGTCGATCGAGCGGTGCACCCCCCTCGACGTGATGAGGCCGCCGTGGTCGACGTACACCGGGCACAGGTCGGTGGCGCCGTCGAGTCGCCAGTCGGGGCCCATCACCGGCAGGTCGAGCGCCCCGGTCACCGTGACGACCTGCACATGGCGGGGGAACGCGTCCGCCATCAGGTCGGCCACCGCCCCGGTCGTGCCCAGGTACTCACGGGGCAGCGGTGCCCGGGGATCGAAGCTCGTCGCCCCCGCGCCGCGCAGCGCGGCGGTGAGCGCCTCCATGCCGTCGGTGCCCACCAGCCCGGCCCCCGTGCCGTCGAGCACATAGCCGTGCTGGTGGCGTGGGAACGCGCCCACCAGGACGACCGTGTGGACGGCGGGGTCCGGCGTGTCGCCGAGCGCCGAAGCGGCGACCCACCCGCCCTGCGAGTGCGCGACCACGACCACCGGTGGGGCGAGGTCGGCGATCTGGGCTCGGAACGTGGCCGCCAGCTCGGCCATGGGCCGGTGGGTGTGCTCGGCGACGTACGGGGCGCCGCGCGTGATCGGGCACCGCGCCGACCGCTGGGGCGCCCCGGCGCCCCGGCCGGCGTACGAGAAGTAGACCGTCTGGGCGCAGTCGAAGCCCAGCGCGGCCGGATCGAGCCGGAACATCGTGCTCGTGCCGCTCGACGCGCCGATGCCCGGCACGAGGAACAGCGTGCCCTCCCGGGCCGGGGCACGCTCGACGGACTCCGGCAGGGGCGGCGGCGCCGGTGCGGGTGCGACCGCCGCCAGCGCCACCACGGCCACCGCCGCGGGGCGAGCCCGAGCCCACCCGCGGGGCCCCCGCCTCCGCCCCGAGAGCCGAAGCACGACGACGGCGCTGAGCCAGGCCGACACCCACACCAGCCCGACCTGCACGAGATCCGTGCCCAGTGCCGACGCGAGCGACACGACCAGCAGCGCAGCCAGGTACCCGACCACCACCCACCGGGCGCCGGCGTGCCACCGCCACCCCCGCCACGGGAGCGGCCCGAGCGCGAGCACCGCGGCGACGACCAGGCCCACGGCAGTCCACAGGAACAGCGCGTACACCACCGCCACGCCGGCGAAGCCGAGCACGCCCGCGACCAGGGCCGGCACGACGGCGGCACCGTAGAAGGCGGCGGTGCGCGCCATCCCCCGGCGGTCGAGCGAGCCGAGCATGACGGCCAGCGCCAGCGACCGCAGGGCGACCGAGGCGACCAGGCCGACCACGAACCACGGGTACGACGGCGCTTCGGCCAGCAGCACCCGGACGTCGGCGAACAGGTCGAGCGGGGGCAGGGCGACGTGGTGTGCCAGGCCTGCCCACGCCGGCAGGGCGCCCGCCGCCACCAGCCCGGTCACGGCGGCGGCCACGGCGACGAGCGGCCGGAGGTCGACGCCCCCGCCGTTCGCCCCGGGTCCCCGGACGTTCGCCGTCACCCGGTCACCCATCGCGTGCGCTCAGGCCGGGGGATGACCCCCTCCTCCCCCGGCGGTCCGGCATGCGACAACAGGCGCATCCGGGACGCGACCCCGGCCACGACGATCGAGAGCCGACCATGTCCGACACCAGCGAGATGCAGGCGTTGCCCGCGAGTGAGCTGACCATCGTGCCGGTCCCCCAGCGCGATGCCTGGGCGGTCGTCAACCGCCGGGGCGACCTGCTGGCCGTCGGCGAGTACGACGAGTGCCGCCGACGCCTGGACCGGGCCACCACGGCTACCGCCGCCTGAACGACGTCCTGGCCCCGACGAACACGCAGGGTCCACATGTCACCGCTATGAGTCTGGTACAACACGCACGGTGACACGGCGAACATGGGGTGGAGTGGCTGCTGCCGTCCTCCTGCTGGCAGCGTGCAGCGACGACGACGCAGACGACGTCCTGACCGGCACGAGCACCTCGAGCGCCGCTCCCCCGGTGGCCGAGGCCGACACCGAGGGCGCGGACGAGGAGACCGCAGCGACGGAGCCTCCGGCGCCGCCGCCTCCGGTCCAGCAGCTCGAGGGCCTGCGCATCGCCGCCACCCCGGTGGTCGACACGCAGATGCTCACGGCGATGGCGTGGCGCGACGGCGACCCCGACCCCTACCTCGCCGACCAGCACGGCATGATCTACCACCTCGTCGGCGGGCGGGCCGATCCCGTGCTCGACCTGACGCCCCACGTGCTGGACTACGAGCAGGGCGCCGAGTACGGGATGTTGGGCATGACGTTCGACCCGGTCGACGGCCGGCTGATCGTCGGCTTCAACAGCACGGACGTCGACACCCGGATCCTGTCCTACGCCGTCGGCGGGGACGGTCGGCCCGACCCCGCCTCCGAGCGCGAGATCCTGCGCGTCGAGCAGCCCGGCGTCGGCCACAACAGCGGCACGCTCGCCTTCGACGCCGACGACAACCTGCTCATCGCCATGGGCGACGGCGGGGGCAGCCGGGGCGCCGACGCCCAGGACATGACCAAGCTGCTCGGCGGCCTGCTGCGGATCACGCCCGACCGCACCGGCCCGGGCTACACCGTGCCGGACGACAACCCCTTCGTCGGCGAGGCCGGCGTCGCCCCCGAGATCTGGGCCAAGGGCATGCGGAACCCCTGGCGGTTCTCCATCGACCACGCGACCGGCGACGTCTGGATCGGCGACGTCGGCGAGAGCAGCTGGGAGGCCATCTACCGCATCCCGGCCGGCACGGCTGGCGCCAACCTCGGCTGGCCGGCGTTCGAGGGCTCGCACCCCAGCGACTTCAACCGCGAGGTCGCGGCCCCCGCAGACCCGCTGATGCCGGTCCACGAGTACTCCCACGACGTCGGGCCGGCCGTGATCGGCGGCCATGTGTACCGGGGCGATGCCATCCCCCAGCTCGAGGGTGCCTACGTGTTCATGGACATGACGGGGCCGGTGTGGGCGATGGGCGCCGACGGCGTGGTGCAGCTCGACGTCCAACCGGGCGGCGTGCAGACGTCCTTCGCCGAGAGCCCCGACGGCGAGCTGTACGTCCTCACGATGCGCAACGGGCTGTTCAGGCTCGGGCCGTCGTGATGCGCACACGGATCGCGGAGGTCGACCGATGCGACTGACAGGCACCGGCCACGCCGGCATGCGAATCGACACGGCGGCCGGCAGCATCCTCTGCGACCCGTGGGTCAACCCGGCCTTCTTCGCCTCGTGGTTCCCCTTCCCCGACAACTCGGGCCTCGACTGGGAGCGCCTCGGAGACGTCGACTTCCTGTACGTCTCGCACCTGCACCGCGACCACTTCGACGCCGCGCACCTGCGCCGGTGGGTGTCGAAGCAGGCGACGGTGCTGCTGCCCGACTTCCCGACCAGCGAGCTCGAGGACGAGCTGCGCGAGCTCGGCTTCACGCGGTTCCTGCGCACCCGCAGCAACGAGCCGGTGGCCCTGGGCGACGGGCTCACGATCATGATCCAGGCGCTGACGTCGCCCACCGACGGCCCGGTGGGCGACTCGGCGCTCTGGGTCGAGCACGACGGCATCCGGCTGCTCAACCAGAACGACGCCCGGCCGGCCGATCTCGCCGAGTTCGCCCGCCTGGGCCACGTGCACGCGCACCTGCTGCAGTTCTCCGGCGCCATCTGGTACCCCATGGTCTACGAGCTGCCGCCGGCCACCAAGGCGGCGCACGGCCGGCAGAAGCGGGCCCGCCAGATCGACCGGACGATCCGCTACATCGACGACCTGAAGGCGAGCTGGGTGTTCCCCATCGCCGGGCCGCCGTGCTTCCTCGACGACGAGCTGTGGGGGTTCAACGACCTCGGCGGCGACCCGGCCAACATCTTCCTCGACCAGCAGGCGTTCGTGGACCACTACCGCGGGCGGGGCCGCGCCAACGCGGTGATCCTGCTGCCGGGCAGCGTCGCCGAGCTCGCTGACCACGGGTGCGAGGTGACCCAGCCGGTCGACGACGTGGCGGCGTTCTTCGACCGCAAGGAGGACCACCTGCGCGCCTACCGCGAGCGGCAGCGGCCCGTCATCGCCGCGGCGAGGGCGTCGTGGCACCACCCCGAGGTCGACGTGCCCGGCGAGCTGGCCAAGCGCGTCGAGCCCCTGCTCGGCGCCTCGACCCATCTCGCCGACCGCATGGGCCCGGTGCTGCTCGTGCTCGAGGACGACAGGGGCGAGCCGGTCGAGCACATCCTGATCGACGCCCCGGGCGGGCAGGTGCGGCCCTACGCCGGCGAGGAGGTCTGCTACCGGTTCACGCTCCGGCGGGCTCTCGTCGAGCACCTGCTGCACACCGGCGAGGTCGACTGGGTCAACTCGCTGTTCCTGTCGTGCCGCTTCTCGGCCCGGCGCCACGGGCCCTACAACGAGGCCGTCTTCACGTTCTTCAAGTGCCTGTCCCAGGAGCGGCTGCGCCACGCCGAGGCCTGGTACGCGGAACGGGCGCCCGACACCGAGGACATCACGCTCGACGGCTGGGTCGTGCAGCGCCGCTGTCCGCACCTGAACGCCGACCTCGACCGGTTCGCGGTCATCGACGGCAACGTGCTGACCTGCCAGATGCACGGCTGGCAGTTCGACCTCGCCACCGGGCGCTGCCTCACCAGCGGTGACCACGAGATCCGCGCCCACCGCGTCGAGCGGGTGGGACGGCGCGCCGGCTGAGACATCCGTGCGCCCTCACGCGGTCGGCGCCCGACCGGCCGCCAGGCGCTGCCTGATCCGGCCGGCCAGCGGCCGGGCCCCGAGAGCATCGGCGATCGCCAGCGCGTCCCGCACGCGGTGGTCGCAGTGTGCGAGGCAGAACGCCTCGTCGTAGGGCATGTGCAGGTCGTGCCAGACGGCGGCCGCCTCCTCCCAGCGGCCGGACCGCTCCAGCGGGTATGGCCCGTCGACCGGGCGCGACAGCTCGACGGGGTGGCCGGACTCCCCCAGCCAGCGGGCCAGCTCACCCAGCAGCCGCGGGCGGTACCGCCGCTGCTTCCGGTAGCAGTCGAGGAGGTGAGGCGAGGCCGCGGTCAGGTTGCCGGCCAGCCAGGCATGCTCGGCCTGGGCCGTGGCGAGCGGCACCAGGCGCTGGAGCTCGTCGGCGGGCACCGCCAGGGTCCACGCCTCGGCCAGCGTCCGGTCGGCCGCGCCGTCGCCGCGGCGCACCTGCAGCAGGGCCAGGGTGCTGAGCGCCAGCAGCCGGGCGACCAGGCCGCCGTCGGCGACCACGGCCCGGAGCCGGGCCTCGACCCCGGTCCAGCGGCCGGCGAGGACGTCGATCCGGGCGAGGATGGCCACGATGTACTGCGCCAGCGCGTACACCTCGTGGTCCTCCGCGTAGCGCAGCGCCTGCTCGCCCAGCTCGGCGGCGCGGGCGAGCCGGTGCGCCTCCATCAGCGTGTACGCCAGGTTCAGCTGCGCGCGCGCCGCCTCGTGGTGCTCGCCGGCCGCGTCGGCCAACCGGGCAGCGTCGAGCAGGGGTGCCTCGTGACCGGGATCCCGACCGACCGCCACCATGCCCAGGTTGACCGCCGCGTGGACGCGCACGGCCTCGTCGTCGAGCCGCTCGGCGAGGTCGACCGCCCTGGCGCCCCAGTCCTCCGCGGCGGCGTCGTCGTAGGACAGCATCGCGAGCTGCGACCGGCTGCTGAAGGCCCAGGCGAGCTCGGTCGACGGCCCCAGCGGTTCGAGCACGGCGACCGCCCGGGCCGCGGCCGCGTCCGCGTCCGCGCGCCGCCCGCCGAACCAGTGGATCCGCGACAGCCAGCGGTGCAGCCGGCCGGCACCGAGCATGTCGCCGATCTGCTCGTACTCCTCGAGCGCGGTGGTCGCATCGGCCAGGGCGTCCGCCTCGTGCGCCGTCAGGTACGCCTCGCGCGACGCCTCCTCGTGGATGCGGGCCCGCTCGGCCGGAGGGCGGTCCTCGACGAAGCGGAGCACCCGCCGGAACTGCGAGTGCGCCTGGCGATGGGCGGAGGCGGCCGCCGCCTGGCGGGCGGCGCGGAGGGCGAACGTGGCGAGCGCCTCCTGGTCGCCGCCGGCCTCGGCGTGGTGGACGATCCGCGCCGGGTCGGCGCCCTGCGACACCAGCACGCCGAGGAGCTCGCGGTGGACGGCCCGGCGGCGCCCGGCCGGCGTGGCGTCGAGCACGGCGAGGCGGGCCAGCTCGTGCCGGAACTGCACCTGGGCGTCGTCGACGACCAGCATCCCGCTGCGCTCGGCCGCGGCGACCGTCTCGGCCCAGTCGGGCCGCACGGCGTCGACCACATCGACCTCGACCCGGCCGGGGACCACCGCCACCACCGAGAGCAGCTCGCGCGTGTCCGCCGGCAGCCGGGCCACCCGGGCCAGCACCGCGTGGCGCACGGACGCGGGCACGTCGTCACCGCTCGCCGCGGCCAGCTCGGTGACGTAGAAGGGGTTGCCCCGGGTCACGGCCATGACCGGCCCGGCGCGGTCGTCGCCCACGAGGAGGGCGACCGCGGCGTGCGACAGCGACCCGAGCTGGACGGTGCGGACCACGGCTGCCGGGACCGACCCGATGACCGGCACGAGCGGGTGGCCGTCGCCGAGCTCGGTGTCGCGGTAGGTGAGCACCAGGACGCCGTAGGTCGTGCCGATGCGGCGGGCGACGAACGTGACCAGATCGAGGGTCGCCTCGTCGGCCCAGTGGGCGTCCTCGACCACCAACACCGTCGGCTGCGCCGACCGCTCGACCTCGTCGAGCACCAGCCGCTGGACGGTCGCCGGCGGTACCCCCGCCGCCAGCGCGTCGGACAGGGCCGGGATCGACGCGGCCATGTCGTGGAACGGCCCGAAGGGCCTCGGCGTCACCAGGTCGTCGCAGCCGCCGGCGAGCACCGACGCGCGGTCGGCACAGGCGGTGGCGAAGTGCTGCACCAGCGCGGTCTTGCCGATGCCGGGCTCGCCCGTGACGAGCACGACCCGCCCTGCCCCGGCCGCCGCGTCGGCGAGGGCGCCCTGCAGCGTGGCGAGTGCGCCGGCGCGCTCGAGCAGCGTGGCCGGGCCTCCGGCCACCTCGTCGCGGCCGACGCCACCGGGGACGGCCCGGAGGCTGACGGGGGCGACGAAGCGGTACCCGTGGCCGTGGATCGTGCGGATCACCCGCTGCTCGCTGCCGTCGTCGCCGACCGCCCGGCGGGCGGCCTTGATGCGGGACGTGAGCGTCGCCTCGGCGACGAACCGGTGGCCCCACACCTGGTCGAGCAGCTCGCGCTTGGGCACCACGCGGTCGCGGTGCTCGACGAGGTGGGCCAGCACCGCGAAGACCTGCGGCTGCAGGTGAACCGCTGCGCCGGCCCGCCGCAACTCGTGCTGGGCGGTGTCGAGCTCGCAGTCCTCGAAGGCGAAGATCACCGCGCCGCCACCTCGTCTCGCCGATCGTCCGTCCACATCATCGCCCGAGAAATCCACCCCGTCTCCACGAACTCCACGTCCGGAGGGGCGCATGCTCCCAGCCGACCACAGGCGAGGGGGACCATCCATGACCGGAACCAACGAGCTGGCCGTCGACCCCGAGGCGCTGCGCGCCCTGGTCCGTGACAGGTACCGGATGGTGGCGACCGAGCCGTCGGGCGCCTTCCACTTCCACACCGGCCGGGCCCTGGCGGCGCGGCTCGGCTACGACCCGGCGATCGTCGACGCCCTACCCGACGCGGCGGTCGAGTCGTTCGCCGGCGTCGCCGACCCGCTGGCGCTCCGTCCCCTCAACGAGGGCGAGCGGGTGGTCGACCTCGGGGCCGGCGCGGGCTTCGACTGCTTCGTGGCGGCCGCCCGGGTCGGCCGCCGCGGCGCCGTCGTGGGTGTGGACATGACCACCGAGATGCTCGACAAGGCCCGGAGCACGGCCCGCCACCTGGAGCTCGACCACGTCGAGTTCCGCCGGGGCCTCATCGAGGACCTCCCGGTCGAGGACGGCTGGGCGGACGTGGTGATGGCCAACGGCGTGCTCAACCTCGTCGCCGACAAGCGGGCCGCGTTCGGCGAGGCGTTCCGGGTGCTGCGCGCCGGCGGCCACATCGCCTTCGCCGACATCACGCTCGGCAGGGCGGTGCCTGGGGAGGCTGCGTGCGATCCGGAGCTGTGGACCGACTGCATCGCCGGGGGCCTGTCGGTGTCCGGCTGGCAGGGGCTGCTGCGCGGCGCCGGCTTCGTCGAGCGCCAGGTCGGCCCCCCCACCGACACCTTCGGCGGCGCCCCCGGCGAAGCGAACGCGCGCGCCTTCCAGGTCGTCGCCCACGCGTTCCTCGCCCGCAAGCCCGCGTGAGCCGGAGCACGGCGTCGCGGGCGTCCCCACGGTTCCCGACCAAGGAGAAGAGCATGACGACCAAGGCAGCCATCAGCCTCACGACCGGGCTGGAGGACCCCGAGAAGGTCACCGTCGCGTTCCTCGTCGCCGTCGGCGCCGCGGAGTCGGGCCGGAGCACGCTGATGTTCCTCACCAAGGAGGCGGTGCGGCTCGCCCTCGAGGGCACGGCCGTCGGCGTCGCCTGCGACGGCTGCCCGCCGCTGCCCGACCTGCTCCGCCGCTATCACGACGCCGGCGGGCGCTACCTCGTGTGCCCGATCTGCTTCGACGCCCGCAGGCTCGACAAGGGCGATCTGCTGCCCGCCGCCGAGTTGGGCGGGACGGTGCAGCTGTGGGAGTGGATCGGCGACGAGGGCGCCACCACGTTCAGCTACTGACGCGACGGCGCGCCGCGGGCGTCCCGGTGAAGGGCTCCCGCGGCGCGCCGATCGGGTGGTGCGTCGGGTGGACTAGCGCAGGCCCAGCTTGCTCGAGCAGGCAGGCCAGGCGCCCCAGCCCTGCATCTGCAGCAGGTTCTCGGCGACCCGGATCTGCTCGGCCCGCGAGGCGTTCGCCGGGCTGCCCGAGCCACCGGCGGCGTTCCAGCTGCTCTGCGAGAACTGCAGGCCGCCGTAGTAGCCGTTGCCGGTGTTGATCGACCAGTCGCCGCCCGACTCGCACTCGGCGAGGCGGTCCCACACCGTGCCGCCACCGCTGGAGGCGGGGGCCGGCGCCGGAGCGGCGCTCTGCGTCTCGGCGGGGGCGGGATCCGGCGCCGGTGCCGACGAGCCGGAACCGCCACCGCTCGGCGCCGAGGCGTCGAGCCGGAGGACCTGACCGGGGAAGATCAGGTCGGGGTTCGCGATGCCGTTGGCCGCGGCCACCTCACGCCAGTTCGACGGGGCGATGCGAGCCAACGTGTCGCCGGGCTGGACGACATGGGTGCTGCGATCATGAGCCCCCGCGGCGGTGCCGAAGCCGACCACCCCGATGGTGGCCACCGCGACGACCGCGCCCGCGCGCTTCATGGTTCGTTTGAGCAATTGTCTTCCTTCTGTCGGCGGAACGCCCGGCGACGGGACAGCGGTGAGGCAGTGACCTCGATTCCCCAGCCCCAGCGGTCCGTGAGCGCACGAGGGGCGCACTCCCGGCAGCATCCAGGCGTTGGATTGCCTCACCACCTGAACCCGGGCGACCCGAGACCGTCAGGAGTGCCGACTACTCCCGTTCGCCGCGTCGACACCCCACTGCAATGATCGTCACACCATTGCAACACAATGCGCTGACCTGCGGCCGCGGAGCGTGCCGGCATGGCGACCGCCCACGCCACGTTGGGGTTGGTGGATCTGCCGCCAGACTTGTCCCGTGCCAGATTGGCCCCTCGTCGGGCGGGCGGCGGAGCTCCTCACCCTCCGAGACCTGCTGACAGGCCCCGAGCCACGTTGCGTTGTCCTCGCCGGTCCCTCCGGCGTCGGCAAGACGCGCCTGGGGCGCGAGTGCGTGCGCATCGCCGAGGAGGCGGGCCTGGCCACGGCGCAGGTCACCGGCACCCACTCGGCCGCCCGGCTGCCGTTCGGCGCGGTCGCCTCGCTGCTGCACGCCGCCGTCGCCCGTCCGGGTGCCGTGGACGACCGGGCCGACATGCTGCGCCGATCGGTGGCGGCGCTGGCCGAGCGGCCCGACGGGCGCCGCCTGCTGATCTTCGTCGACGACGCGCACCTGCTCGACGACGCGTCCGCCACGCTGGTGCACCAGGTGGCCGCGACGGGATCCGCCACCGTCCTGGCCACCCTGCGCACGGGCGCACCGGCCCCGGACCCGGTCGTCACGCTGTGGAAGGACGGCCTGGCCGAGCGAGTCGAGCTCGGCGGCCTGGGGCCCGAGTCGATCGAGCAGCTGCTCACGGTCGTGCTCGACGGTCCGGTCGACCTCGCCACCGCCGTGCAGTTCACCGAGCGCTGCCAGGGCAACGCGCTCTTCCTGCGTGAGCTGGTGATCGGCGCGCTCGACGACGGCGGCCTCAGCGACGACGGCGGCCTGTGGCGCCTCGACCGCGAGCTCGCGCCGTCGGCCCGGTTGGTCGAGATCGTCGAGGCCCGCCTCGGCCGCCTCGACGACGGCGAGCGCTCGCTGATGGAGCTCGTGTCCCACGGCGAGCCGCTGGGCCGCGCCGAGCTGGCGTCGCTGTCCGATCCCGCCGTCGCTGCCGAGCTCGAGCGCCGCGACCTCCTCGCCAGCCACCTCGACGGCCGCCGCCTGCAGGTGCACCTCGCCCACCCGATCTACGGAGACGTGGTGCGCGCCCGCACGCCCGCCGTGCGCGCCGAGGCCATCGCCCGCTCGCTCGCCGAGGCCGTCGAGGCGACCGGGCCCCAGCGCGACGAAGACATCCTGCGGGTGGCCTCCTGGCGCCTCGTGGCCGGAGGGGGCCGGGCAGACGTGCTGCTGGAGGGCGCCACGATCGCCCGCTGGCGGTACGACTTCCCGCTGGCCGAGCGCCTGGCTCGCGCCGCGCGGGAGGCGGGGGCCGGGTTCGACGCCGCTCTGCTGGCCGCCCACCTCGCCAGCCTCCAGGGACGGCGGGACGACGCCGAGGCCGAGCTGGACGTCCTGGCCGCCGACGCCGCAGACGACGTGCAGCGGGGCGCGGTCGCCGTCGCCCGGTACGACAACGCCGTCGCCTGGACCGGGCGGACCGACCTCCGGCTGCTCGACGAGGCCGGCCTGACGATCGCCGACCCCGACTGGCACGACCAGCTCGCGGCGCGCCGCCTGGTGGCGCTGCTCGACGAGCGAGGGCCGCGGGCGGCGGCGGACGCCGCCGGGTCGCTCGTGGCGCGGGCCAAGGGCGAGGGCCTGGTGTTCGCCTGCCTCGTCGGGGCGTTCAGCCTGGCCCGGCTCGGCCGGCTCGACGCCGCCTGCGAGCTGTCCGACCGGGGTCACGCCGAGCGGCAGCGCCTCGACACGCCCCTCGCCTGGTACCCCTGGTGGCACACCGCGACGCGGTGCCTCGCGCTGCTCTACGCCGGCCGGTTCGACGAGGCCGAGCGCATCATCGCCGCCCACCACCGCGAGGCGCTGGCCGAGGGTTCCGCCGAGGCCCAGGCCGTGTTCGCGCTGCTGGCCGCCCATGCCGTGAGCGACCGGGGTCGGGTGGCGACCGCCGCCCGGCGCGCCCGCGAGGCGCTCGCCGTCGACCAGCGCCTCGGGCGCCCGGTGCTGGCCCGCCACGACCGCGTCGCCGGGGCGATCGCGCTCGCCATGTCGGGCCGCGCCGCCGAGGCCGCCGACGAGCTGGACGCGCTCGACGAGCTGGGCCTCGATCCCGTGATGCGCGACGAGGTCGACGTGCTGCAGGCCCGGGCCTGGACCGCGGCGGCGGCCGGCGACCTGCCGCAGGCCGGCGCGCTGCTCGAGCGCGCCGCCGACCTCGGCGAGGAGATCGGCGACCTCGTGGGCGCCTCCGCCGCGCTGCACGCGTCGGCGCGCATCGGGCGGTCACGGGACGTCTGCGACCGCCTGGCCGGTGTCGCCGCGCACATCGACGGCGACCTGGCGCCGGCCCGCGTGGTCCACGTCAGGGGGCTGGCGGCCGGAGACGCCGCCGCGCTCGCCGCCGTCTCGCACGACTTCGAGGCCATGGGCGCCGACCTGCTCGCCGCCGAGGCCGCGGCCGACGCCGCGGTCGCCCTGCGCCAAGCGGGCGAGCAGCGCGACGCAGCGGCCGCGGAGCGCCGGGCGGGCATGCTCGCCGAGCGGTGCGAAGACCCCGCCACCCCGGCGCTGCAGGCCATCGAGGCGCGGGCCCGGCTCACGCCGGCCGAGCGCGACACGGCCGCGCTCGCCGCCGGCGGCCGCTCGAACAAGGAGATCGCCGAGCAGCTCTACCTGTCGTCCCGCACGGTCGAGAACCGCCTGCAGCGCGTGTACGAGAAGCTGGGCATATCCGGCCGCACCGAGCTGGCCGAGGCGCTGGCGTCCGACGAGTGACCGGCGGTCAGGGTCGCCGGGCGCGGATGATCCAGGCGGCGGAGTCGTAGAGCACCCCCCGCTCGGTCTGGTGGGCGCCGACCGTGGCCCGCAGCGCGTCGAGCGCAGCGGTGCGGCCGGCGTCGTCGAGGCCCTCGAGCATCCAGCCGAGCATGCCGAGCACGAAGCGGTGGGCGTCGTCGGCGTCGGCGCCGAACCACATCGTCGCGGTGACACCGTCGAGCGCGACGTCGGCGAACCCGGCGGCGGCGAGGGTCGCCCGCACCCGGTCGGGGTCAGCGAGAGCGAACGGCCCGGGCGCGTCCGGTGGCGGCGCCGGCAGGTCCCGCCCGGCGGCGAGCGCCCCGGACAGCTCGCGGACCCACTCGTTGCCCGCGAGCGGTTGCCAGGTGAGCAGCGCCAGCCGCCCGCCGGACCGGAGGGCGCGACCGATGTTGGTGAAGGCGGCCACCGGATCGCCGAAGAACATGGCGCCGGTGCGGCTGATGGCGAGGTCGAACGCACCCCCGGCGAAGGGATGGACCTGAGCATCGGCCTGCTCGAACCGCACGTTCGCCAGGCCCTGAGCCGCGGCCCGGCGCCGTGCGAGCTCGATCATGCGCGACGACAGGTCGACGCCCAGCGCCGATCCGGACGGTGCGGCCAGCGCCGCGTCACGGGTCGTCTGTCCTGTGCCGCAGCCGATGTCGAGCACCGTGTCGGCGCGCTGGATGCCCGCCGCGGCGAGGAAGTCGTCGTGGTAGGCGGCGACGGCCCGGTCGAAGCGGTCGGCGTTGGCGGCCCAGTAGGCGCCCTCGTCGCCGTCCCACGCCTGCAGCTGCGCGGCGTTGGACGGGTCGGTGGTGATCGGCGCATCGACGTCAGCCATCGCGACCTCCGGTATAGTCCTCTGAGGACGGTAGATAGTCCTGTTTGGACTATCTGTCAAGCTCAGCCCCAAGGGGACCACATGGCGAAACGGCGCAGCGAGTTGACGACCACGTCCTACGCCATGCTGGGCATGCTGGCGATACGCCCGTGGACCACCTACGAGCTCGCCAAGCACATGGACCGCAGCCTCGGGCGCCTGTGGCCCCGCGCCCGCAGCAACCTGTTCAACGAGCCCAAGCGGCTCGTGACCCACGGGCTGGCGCAGGCGACCGCCGAACCGGTCGGTCGCCGGCCCCGCACCCTCTACACCATCACCCCCGAGGGCCGGCGGGCGCTACGGGCGTGGCTGGCTGCGCCGGGCGCCGGCCCCGTGCTGGAGTTCGAGCAGATGCTCAAGGTGTTCTTCGCCGATCAGGGCAGCACCGCCGACACCCGGGCCGCCGTCCGCCGCGTCCGGGCCTGGGCCGACGAGCAACGGGCCGAGAACGTCGCGGTGGCGCGCAGCTACCTGGCCGGCACCGGACCGTTCCCCGAGCGCGCCGCCGTGCTGGCCCTGGTGGGACGGTTCATGTCCGACTTCGCCGACCTGGTGGGTGCCTGGGCGGACTGGGCCACCACAGTCATCGACGACTGGCCCGACGACCCCCGCGAGGCGGCGCCGGCTTGGCACGTCCTGGACGAGATCGCCGGTGGCAGGCCTCGTGGCGCTGACCGCGCGGATCGCTGATCTACGCGCCCGCCCTGGCGCCGCTCCCGGCCGGTCCGCCAGCGGCCAGAGGCCGCCCGGCCGGGAGCGGGTGACAACCGTGGCCGGGCGGGAACCGGAGAGATAACCCCCGCTCGACGGTCTCGGAACCCGCGGTGCTACGTCGGCGGTCATGCTCACTGCCATGTCGCCGGCGGGCGCCGCGTGAACCTGCGTGGGCACCGCGACTGACGACTCGGGACTGTGGCGGCGTCCGCATGCCCAGCCCTCCAGTCGGTCCCACGCTTCAGGACATCGCCGGGGTCTCGAGCGACGGATCTCAGACGGTCGATCAGGCGACCGCCGGCCGTTGGCCGGTCCGGACGCTAGACGTCGCTCGTGATCCGTGCAACCGCGCGCCGCAGTCGGGTGGGCGACGTCGGCGGCGCCGGCCCGAGCTCAGGACGGGCACCCGGCAGCGCGCGACGACCGTCAGGACGATGGCGCACGTGCCCGGGAGAGCGGCGACGGGAAGCGCGGTGCCACCCGGACGCCGTCGAGCCACTCGGTGAGGCGGGCCGCCTCGCGGCCGAGAGCCGCCTCGGCCTCGCCGCCGACGTCCTCGAGCAGCTGGAGCACCACCTCGCCGTCCGGGGCCTGGGCCCAGCCACCCACGATGCGGCCGTCCCACCAGGCGGTCGTACCGCCGTTGCCGCTGCCGTCGAACAGCGCCGACCGGTGCGGCCCGAGGTACCAGTCGCGGTGGTACCAGCCCATCGTCGTGGGATCGAGGGCGGGCAGCAGCGCCGCCCACGGCTCGGGCGGGGCGACGGGATCGAGGTCGTCCGGCAGCGCGACCCCCGGCTCGCCGTGCAGGTCGACGTCGACGGCGCCGACGTCGGCCAGCGCCGTGCGCACCGCCGCCACCGTCGATCCCAGCCACCACTTCAGGTCGGCCGGGGTGGCGGGACCGAACGCCCGGAGCCAGCGCCGCACCAGCTCGGCGCGCGCCGCGCGCTCGGGCGGCACGGCCGGCTCGGCGCCGAGCCACGTGGCGGTCGGCGCCCAGGCGGGTCGCGAGGTGGTCCAGCCACCGCGGTTCGAGGCCCGCACGATCCGGCCGGCCGCCGACAGGCACGTGAGCACGCGGGGTCCGACCGGCACCTCGCCGCCGTAGGGCTTGTGCGGCGCGTAGACCGTCGATCCCCGGAGCAGTTCGACAGCGGCCCGCAGCTCGGTCGACGTCGCCTCGCCCAGGCGGTCGAGCGCGTCGAGCGTGGCAGCCATCGCCTCGGCCAGCCACGCGGCGCCGTCGTCGACCAGACCCGCCTTCTCGACGTCCTTGGCCAGGCGGCGCCGCTCCTGCTCGGCGACTCGCTCGCTGGCGGCCGCCTGGACCACGCCGAAGAGCTCGCGGCGGAGCACGAACAGGGTGCGCCGCATGCACAGGTGCTTGACGAGCGTGCGGTCGGCGTACAGCGCCTTGTCGACGTCGGCGACGGCCAGGTCGTCGACCCGCGCCCAGGCCGCCAGGTGGACCGTCGCCGGGTCGGTGGCGTGCAGGCACACGACGCCGTCGGCGGCAGCGACGACGTCCGCCGCCCGGTGCGCCGGCGACAGGTGGTGCCGGCGGGCCAGCCGCGCCCGGCGCTCGGCCACGTCGAACCTTCGCATGGGATCAGCGTGGCACATGCCCCCGACTCGGCCGGCGCGCCCTCCGGCTACGTGCCGGACGGGCGACGACCACTTGCATTCCCGACCACCGGCAGGGATCGTGTGGCCCAGCGGTCCGGTGTGAGCCCGCGAAGACGGGCGAGGAGGGGAAGATGAGATCCCACCGGATGGCCTTCCTGGCGATCGTCGCCATGGTCGGCCTCGCCGCATCGTCCGCCGGCATCGGCTCGGCCGCTGCGCAGGTCTCCAGCCCAGCGCAGGCACAGGGCGCGAACCTCGAGCTCTATCGGGCGACCGTCGACGCCGAGCAGTACCAGGCGTTGCTCGTCGACGGATACGACATCGCATCCGTCGAGCAGACGGCCGACGGCTTCGTCGTCGAGGTCGTGCTGTCGCCGAGCGACCGCAACAGGCTCGGCCGCGACGGCATCGAGCTGGAGGTCGTCCGCAACGCCGACGGGCTGAGCGCATCCGAGGCAGCCGCCCAGCAGCGGCAGCGCGGCTACCGGGTGTGGCGCCCGTGGGACGGCCCCGCGGGCCTCGAGCAGCAGATCCGATCGGTCGCCGACGAGCATCCCGGCATCGCCGAGCTGCACACCATCGGCGAGACGCACCAGGGCCGCGACATCCTCGCGGTCCGGGTGACGGCCGGTGTGAGCGACGTGCCGCTCGGCGAGCGGCCCGCGGTGCTCTACCAGGGCACGGCTCACGCCCGCGAGTGGATCAGCACCGAGGTCACCCGGCGGCTGATGCTGCACTTCCTCGAGGGCGCGACGAGCGACCCGGTCGTCCAGGGCATCCTCGACACGACCGAGCTGTGGTTCGTGCCCGTCGTCAACCCCGACGGCTACCAGTACACGTTCGACGTCGAGCGCCTGTGGCGGAAGAACCTGCGCGACAACGACGCCAACGGCGTCATCGACGGCAACGACGGCGTCGACCTCAACCGCAACTTCCCCGAGCACTGGGGCTACGACGAGGAGGGCTCGTCGTCGCAGCTCTCCAGCGACACCTACCGGGGCCCGGCGCCGGCCTCCGAGCCCGAGACCGTGGCCAACATGGGGCTGTTCGAGATGGCGGACCTCCGCTTCGCCATCAGCTACCACTCCTACGGCAACCTGCTGCTCTATCCCCAGGGGTGGCAGACCCAGACGCCGTCGGCCGACGACCCCGTCTACGTCGCCCTCACCGGCACCGACGCCGATCCTGCGGTCGAGGGCTTCGACCCCGGGCCGTCCGCCGACCTCTACATCACCAACGGCGAGTTCACGGACTGGGCGCACGCGACGCAGGACGTGCTGGCGTGGACACCCGAGCTCGACCCGGGCTGCGCGGGGTGCGGCTTCGTGTTCCCGGACGACCCCCAGGCGGTGCAGCGCGAGTTCAAGAAGAACCTGCCCTTCGCCCTGAACGTGGCCCGCTCGGCGCTCACGCCCGACGACCCGGTGTCGCACATGGACATCAGCACCGAGGGGCTCTACCTCGACCTCGCCGAGATCGATCCGTGGAAGACCAACCACCCGTCGGCCGACCTGAAGGTCGAGGTGTCGCACGGCGGCGGGTCGAGCCAGCCCGTCGAGGTGCTGGCCAAGCGGTCGCTCGGCGACGTGACCCTGCACTACCGCATCGACGGCGGCGACGAGGTGACCGTGCCCACCGCGCCCTCGCCCGACGGGCAGGTGTACGGGGGCAACAACGCCTACGACACCTACTACCAGTTCCTCCGCGCCGACGTCCCCGGCCTCGCCGTCGGCGACTCGGTCGAGTACTGGTTCACGGGTGGCGGTGAGTCGACCGAGCACGTCACCTTCGACGTGGTCGCGGACGCCGGCGCCGACGTGCTGATCCTGGCGCACGAGGATCGCACCGGCGCCGTGAACATCCCCGCCTACGGCAGCACGTCGGCCGACGACCCGAACTACCTCGAGTCGTTCCAGAAGGCGGTGGCCGACGCCGGCCGGACCGCCGAGGTCTGGGACGTCGACGCCGAGGGCCGCCAGGCACCCGACCACCTGGGCGTCCTGTCGCACCACGACGCGGTCGTCTGGTACATGGGCAACAACTTCGTCACCCGCCAGGCCGGGCGCGGGCCCGGCAACGTCGACCGGGTGCACAACGAGGTGACGCTCGAGGTGCGCGCCTACCTCAACCAGGGGGGCAAGGTCCTGCTGAACGGCCAGTGGGCCGGTGCGCTGGAGAACGGTGTGGCCGGGAACCAGTTCTACGACCCCGTGGCCAACGAGGTGTGCGTGCAGGGCGGTGTGCTCGTGCTGTCCCGCTGCCAGCTCCTGGCCGACAAGAACGACGTGCTCCAGTACTGGTTCGGCTCGTACATATACAACAGCGACGGTGGCACCGACGCCGACGGCAACCCCTTCGGGGTCCTCGGCGTCAGCGAGCCGTACACCGACATGTCGTGGGCGTTCAACGGCGCCGACAGCGCCCAGAACCAGGCGCACACGGCCTCGGTGATCACGACCAGCAGCGTGCTCCGGCCCGACGAGTACCCCCAGTTCGAGAGCCGGGCGCCGGCCGTGTGGGACTCGGGCAGGGGCGGCGCGTTCGACCCCTACGACGGTGACTGGTACGTCTACTCCGACCGGGGCGACGTCAGCTACAAGCGGCTCATGCGCACCGTCGACCTGACCGGTGTCACGGCGGCCGACGCACCCACGCTCACCTTCCGATTCTCCTACGACACCGAGGTGGACTGGGACTTCGTGTTCGTGGAGGCGCACACCGTCGGCGCGGACGACTGGACGACGCTGCCGGAGCAGTCCGGCATCACGGACACCAGCACCGGTGACAGCTGCGACGAGGGATGGCACGAGCTGCATCCGTGGCTCGAGCGCTACCAGGGTGCCGACTGCTCGGGCACCGGCGAGTCCGCCGAGTGGCATGCCGCCAGCGGCCGGTCGGCCGGCTGGGAGGAGTGGACGGTCGACCTGTCCGACTACGCCGGCGGCCAGGTGGAGCTGGCCATCAGCTACGCCAGCGACTGGGCCGTCCAGGGCCTCGGTGCCTTCGTCGACCACGTCGAGGTGTCCACCGAGCCCGGAGTGGAGTCGTTCGAGGGCGGGCTCGGTGACTGGGTCGTCGCCGGTCCCCCGGCGGGCAGCAGCCCCAACCCGACCGACTGGTTCCGCACCATGTCGGTCGGGCTCGAGGAGGGGGCGGTGGTGTCGACCGCCGACACCCTGTTCTTCGGGTTCGGGCTCGAGGGCATCACGGGGGCCGACAGCCGGGCCGCCGTGATGGACAAGAGCCTGGATCACCTGCTGGGCCCGTAACGGCACGCGGCGCCGGGGGGACGGTCACCGGCCGTCCCCCCGCCCGCCGACCTCGCGTTCTCGCCGCGGGATCCGGGGCCCCGGCCCCAGGAACCGCGGCGAGAACTACGGGGCCACCGGGTCCGACGTGGCCAGCACCTCGCCGTCGGCGTCCAGGGCCTCGACGGCGACGTGCCCGACCTCGTCGACGACCACCGCGGTCTCGAAGCCGTCGCGGGGCACCGTGTCGAGCACCTCGAGCGCCCCGGGGTCGTCGCCGCCCAGCACCCGCCACTCGGCGACGTCGGTGGCGCCGTTCCAGCTGGCGAACACCTCGATGCCGCCGCGGCCAGGGCGGGCCGCGACGTCGGGCGGCGTCGTGGGCCGGCCGGTCCAGGGCAGCCGGAACACCCGGTAGGAATCCGCCGGGTACCAGCTGGCGTCGAACACGACCTCGCCGTCGGGGTCGTACTCGGTGACCCGGCCCTCGCTCCCCCATCCCACCACCGCACCGCCACCGTCGAGCACCTGGGTGTTGCCCTGGCTGCCGGCCAGCAGGTCGTCGGGCGGGGCCCACTCGCGCACCACGCGGGCCGTGCCCGCCTCCTCGTCGAGCGCCAGGAGCAGGCCGCGCGACCGATCGGCCGTCGGCGGGTTGGCCTGGTTGTCGAACAGGCTGAGCGTGCCGTCGGGCTGCCGCCGGGCGTCGTGCTGCCAGGTGAACCGGGCGTCGTCGTCGAGGGTGAAGTCGCTGCTGCGGCCGCCCAGGGTCCAGCGGACGTCGCCGCTGGTGCGGTCGATGGCGTAGATCGCATGGGTGTTCCGGGCGGAGACCAGCAGCGTGTCGTCGCCGTCCTCGGTCACCGAGTTGGCGTGGAACCAGTCGAAGGGCGCCTCCTCGCTGCCGTCCTCGTCCCGCTCGTCCTCGGTGGCGGCCGCATCGGGCACCAGCTCGCTGTAGGTGTCCTCGACGGGCACGTGGTCGTACGCGCTCCACTCGAACAGCACGCGGCCCGTCTCGACGTCGACCTCCTGCACGTAGTTGTCGAGCTGGTAGCCGTCGGCCGGCCCGTCCACCGCCGTCAGGTCGGCCGGCTCGAGCTCGTAGGCGAGGATCAGCGCCGTGCCCTCCTCGGTGAGCTGGAACTCGTGCAGGTCGCCGGCCAGGCCGTTGCCGGCCGCCACCCGTGCCACCTCGTCGTAGGAGGTGTCGGCGATGACGAACTCGCCCTCGCCGTAGCCGCCCAGCGACCGCCCCTCGTACCAGGTCAGCACCGGCTCGCCCCGGTAGGTCTGCATCCGGAAGTCGGCGACCGACTGCTCGCTCGGCTGCGACCACACCACCTCACCCCGGCCGTCGATGATCAGCGGGCCCCGCTGGGCGCCTGCCTGCTTGGGGGCGAGGAAGTAGTGCCCGGCGCCCGGCGCCTCGACCGTCACGTCGATCACGGGCGGCGTCAGGTCGGGGCGGGTGACGAACGCCTGGGCCTCGACCTCCGGCTCCTCCTCGTCGTCGCCCTCGGCGCCCGACTCGACCGACGCGGTCGGGCCCGCCGTGCGGTCGGCGTCGTCGTCGTCTCCTCCCCCGCAGGCCGCGGCGATCAGCAGCAGCACGGCGGCGACGGCCGCCGCCAGGGTCCGCGTGGTCACGAGCATGTGCGTAGTCTCGCGAACCGACGGGAGCGCGTCCGTGCCGGTCCGTGTGACCAGGTCAGCACGGGAGGGTGATGCCCGGGCCTCGCAGCGGCGAGACTGCAGGCGTGGCGCGCAGCATCTACATCGCCTCGCCCGAGGGATACTCCGGGAAGTCACTGGTCGCGCTGGGCCTGCTCGACACCTTCACCCGCCTCGTCGAGCGCACGGGGGTGTACCGGCCGGTCACCCGCTCGACGTCGCAGGGCGACGCCGTGGTCGACCTCCTGCTCAGCCACGACGGCGTCGACCTGGCCCACGACGTGTGCATCGGTGTCACCTACGACGACGTCCACGCCGACCCCGACGCCGCCCTGGCCGCGATCGTCGACCGCTACCGCGCCGTCGACCGCGCCTGCGAGGCGGTCGTGATCGTGGGCTCCGACTACACCGACGTGGCCGGCCCCACCGAGCTGACCTTCAACGCCCGTGTCGCCGCCAACCTCGGCGCCCCCGTGCTGCTGGTCGTGAGCGGGCACGGCCGCACGCCCGAGGAGATCGAGCAGGTCGCCGACATCGCCACGGCCGAGATCACCCACAGTCACGCCAGCACGATCGGCATCGTGGCCAACCGCTGCGATCCCGACCAGCTCGATGCCGTGCGCGACCGCCTCGCCGCGCTCGGCGTGCCGGTCTGGGCCCTGCCCGAGGTGCCGCTGCTGTCGGCGCCCGTCGTGGGCGACCTGATGGCTGCGCTGGACGGCGAGCTGCTGATCGGCGACGCCGAGCTGCTGGGACGTGAGGCCGAGGACACGCTGGTGTGCGCGATGAACGCCGAGCACGTGCTCGAGCGCCTGCGCGACGGCCAGCTCTGCATCGTCGCCGGCGACCGCCCCGACGTGCTCATCACCCTCGCGACCGCCCACGCCGCCGAGGGCCTGCCGTCACTGTCGGCCATCGTGCTCAACGGCGGGTTCCGTCCCTCTGCGCCGGTCGTCGACCTCGTCGATCGGCTCGGCCGCCGCCTGCCCGTCGTGCTCACCCCCTACGACACCTACGACACGGCCCGCATCGTGGCCTCGACCCGGGGGACGCTCGGTCGCGGGACCCAGCGCAAGGTCGACACGGCGCTCGCGGTGTTCGAGCAGCACATCGACACCCGGTCGCTGGTGCACGACCTCGACGTGCCCCGCAGCGAGGTCGTCACGCCCCTGATGTTCGAGTCGATGCTGCTCGAGCGGGCCCGCGCCCACCGCCAGCGCATCGTGCTGCCCGAGGGCGACGACGACCGCGTGCTGCGGGCCGCCTCGACGCTGCTGTCCCGCCACGTCGCCGACCTGATCCTGCTGGGTGCCGAGGGTGAGGTGCAGGCGCGGGCGGCGGCCCTGGGCCTGCACCTCGAGGGTGCCCGGATCGTCGATCCCGCCACGTCCGAGCTGCTCGAGCCGTTCGCCGCCGAGTTCGCCCGCCTGCGGGCCCACAAGGGCGTCACCCTGGAGCGCGCCCGCGAGATCGTCCAGGACGTGTCGTACTTCGGCACCATGATGGTGCACACGGGCGAGGCCGACGGCATGGTCTCGGGCGCCGCCCACACCACGGCCCACACGATCACCCCGGCGTTCCAGGTCATCAGGACGACGCCGGGCACGTCGAGCGTGTCGTCGGTGTTCTTCATGTGCCTCGAGGACCGGGTGCTCGTGTACGGCGACTGCGCCGTGATCCGCGACCCCACCGCCGAGCAGCTCGCCGACATCGCCATCTCGTCGGCGGCGACGGCTGCCCGGTTCGGGATCGAGCCCCGGGTGGCGATGCTCTCGTACGCCACCGGCGAGTCGGGTTCGGGTGCCGACGTCGACAAGGTCCGCACGGCCACCGAGCTGGTCCAGCAGCGGCGGCCCGACCTGTCGGTCGACGGTCCGATCCAGTACGACGCCGCGGTCGACGCCTCGGTGGCCGCGGCCAAGCTGCCCGACTCGCACGTGGCCGGGCGGGCGACGGTGTTCGTCTTCCCCGACCTCAACACGGGCAACAACACCTACAAGGCCGTCCAGCGGTCGGCCGGTGCGGTCGCGGTCGGCCCCGTGCTGCAGGGCCTGAACAAGCCGGTCAACGACCTGTCCCGCGGCGCGACCGTGCGCGACATCGTCAACACGGTGGCCATCACGGCGATCCAGGCCCAGGCCGGGTCGGGTCCCTGACAGCAGATGTCAGGGAAGGGATGGCACGCTCCGGGCATGACTGCAGAGCCCTCCGACACGTCCACCGCCGACCGGCCCCTCCGGGGCCGGGTCTGCCTCGTCACCGGCGCCACCCGCGGCGCCGGGCGGGGCATCGCCGTCGCCCTCGGCGAGGCCGGCGCCACCGTCTACGGCACCGGGCGCTCGACCCGGGCCCGGCGCTCGGAGTACGACCGGCCCGAGACCATCGAGGAGACCGCCGAGCTCGTCACGGCCGCCGGTGGCACCGGCATCGCCGTGGCCGTCGACCACCTCGAGCCGGAGGCCGTCGCCGCCCTGGTCGAGCGGATCGACGCCGAGCAGGGCCGGCTCGACGTGCTGGTCAACGACATCTGGGGCGCCGAGACGATGATCGACTGGCGGGCTCGGCTGTGGGAGCACGACCTCGCCACCGGACTGCGGATCCTCCGGCTGGCCGTCGACACGCACCTCATCACCAGCCACTTCGCCCTGCCGCTGCTGCTGCGGCACCCCGGCGGCCTGGTCGTCGAGGTCACCGACGGCACGACCGAGTACAACGCCACCAACTACCGCATCAACGCCTTCTACGACCTGGCCAAGGTGGCGGTCGGGCGGCTCGGGTTCGCCCAGGGGCACGAGCTCGGCCCGCTCGGCGCCACGGCCGTCACGCTGACCCCGGGCTGGCTGCGGTCGGAGATGATGCTCGAGCACTACGGCGTCACCGAGGCCAACTGGCTCGACGCCACCACCCGGCCCAGCGACGGCGCCCCCGTCGACCCCGGCCACTTCGCCATCTCGGAGACGCCGCTGTACACGGGTCGGGCCGTCGCCGCCCTGGCCGGCGACCCCGAGCGAGCGCGCTGGAACGGGTCGTCGCTGTCCAGCGGGCAGCTCGCCCGGGAGTACGGCTTCACCGACGTGGACGGCAGCCGGCCCGACGCCTGGCGCTACCTCGTCGAGGTGCAGGACGCCGGCAAGCCCCCGGACGTCACCGGCTACCGCTGAGCTGGGGAATGGCGGTCGCGCCGGCGCTGTTGGATGACATGTCAACATCTCCCCTCCCCAAGGAGCAGCCATGGCCTTCTCCCCCGTGCGCCTGAACCACGCCGTGCTGTTCGTCGCCGACGTCGAGCGGGCTGTCCGCTTCTACCGCGAGACCCTGGGCATGGAGGTCGTCACCCGCGAGCCCCGCGCCAACGCCGCGT
>DASTFE010000299.1:0-2093 GCA_035708905.1 Acidimicrobiales bacterium
TGCCACCGAGACCCCGGCGGCCCGGCTCGCCGCTGATGGCAAGACCCCGATGCTCGCTGCCGTGGACGGCGCCGCTGCCGGGGTCGTCGGCGTGGCCGACACCCTCAAGGACGACTCGATCCCAGCGATCTCGGCGCTGCAGGACCTCGGCGTCGAGGTCGTCATGATCACCGGCGACAACCGTCGCACCGCCGGCGCCGTCGCCCGCCAGGTGGGCATCGGCCGCGCCCTGGCCGAGGTCTTGCCGGAGCACAAGGCGCTCGAGGTGCGCCGCCTCCAGGACGAGCACCGCCTCGTCGGCATGGTCGGCGACGGCATCAACGACGCCCCCGCCCTCGCCCAGGCTGATGTCGGCTCAGCCATCGGCACCGGCACCGACGTCGCCATCGAGTCCTCCGACATCACCCTCGTCTCCGGGGCGCTCGGCGGCCTGGTCACCGCCATCCGGCTCAGCCGGGCCACCATGCGCAACATCCGCCAGAACCTCTTCCTGGCCTTCGTCTACAACGGCCTCGGCATCCCCATCGCCGCCGGGGCTCTCTACCCGATCGCCAGCATCCGGCTCAGCCCCATCATCGCCGCCGGGGCGATGGCGCTCTCCTCGCTGTCGGTGGTCACCAACGCCAACCGCCTGCGCCGCTTCGCCGCCCCGCCGCTACCGGCGACGTCCACACCGCGGCCCGTCGAACCCCTCGTCGAGACCGGCGAGCAGCACCCCACCGGCGAGCCGGCCAGCGTCACAGACCCCGTGTGCGGGATGCAGATCGGCCCCGCCGACGCTGCCGCCATCCTCGACCATCAAGGTCGCACGTACCACTTCTGCTCGACCGGGTGCCGCGACACCTTCACCGCCGAGCCCGAGCAGTACATCCCGAGCGCCGACGAATCCCACGTGCACTGAACTCGAGCTGCGCCAGTGCGCCGGTGAGCTGCCCGGGAGGTAGGCAGCCGTGGGCCGCCTACCTCCCGGGCCAGGTGACTGCCGTAGGCGCCGGGCAGCGCTGGGTCGTCGTTGCGGTGGGTCGAGGGATCGGTCGTTGTGGTCAGCCCTCGCTGTCGCTGCCCTAGCCCGTGAGCGCGAACGTCGTCTCCTGGGTCTGTGGGTTGAGGTGGCCGAGCTTCCTTGCACCTGCCACCGCCGGATCGCTCAGCCTCCAGTCGAGCAGACCTCGCCGGATGTCGGACTCATAGATGAACCCGTCGTACCAGTAGGTCGACCAGTCGCCGCCCAGGACGAGGCTGGTCTCCGAGAGCGGCGCCGGATCGGCGGAGGCGATCTCGGTCGCGTTCGCCGGATCCGTGAAGTCGACCACGCCGATGCCGGATTGGTAGCTGCCGTGGACGACCACGCGCGCCTTGTTGGTGGGCACCACGTTGTAGTTGTGGATGGTGCAATTCTCGGTGCTCGTCTGGGGGCGCGGCAGGACGTGGCGGCCGAGCTCGGCGCCCGTCCTCGACTCGAAGAAGAACATCGTCCTGTTCACCTCGGGGGTGGTCGCCTGGCACTGTGCCTGGCCGCCGCCGCCGGGCTCGTGCCCGAAGACCAGGATCTCGCCGTCCCACGAGAACGAGGCGGAGTGGCCGATCGACACGCCGGGAACCGAGCGCGAGTAGAGGATCGCCGGGTCCTCCAGCGAACCGCCGTCTGCGGGGTCGAGACTCCAGACCGAGAAGCCGTTGCCGCCGGCGCACCCGGCGAGCATGGCGTCGCCGAGGATCACGCCGGTGTCGTGGCAGGACCGGACCGGAGGCTGCGGGTTGCTGCTGACCGTGCCGGTGGCGGGCAGGCCGGTCTTGATGGTGGTGCCGTCGGCTTGCGAGACCATCACCGACGGGATCGTGATCGCGGGGTCGGTGCCGCCCATGGTGATGGGCGCTCCGGGGGCGTTGTTGGCCACGATCATGGCGGTCGCGCCCGCGGCCTGGGCGTTGGCCGCTTTGACGACGAAGCCGCAGGTGCCTCGGTCCACGAGCGCGATGGCGCCGGCGGGGAAGCCGACGAGCGGGTTGCAGCCCTGGGTCGGGTTGGCGGTGCCGTCGTTGACGAGCACGACGTCGCCGGCGATGCCGGTCTCGTCGGGTGCGGGGCCGAA
>DASTFE010000300.1:0-13430 GCA_035708905.1 Acidimicrobiales bacterium
GTCCTCGCGCACGACCCGCCCGGCGGCGTCGTAGCCGAAGCGGGTGGGGTCACCCGCCCGGTCGACGACCTCGACCAGTCGCCCGGCCGGGTTGTAGCGCTGCCGGGCCGTACGGCCCGCCGGGTCGGTGGCGCTGACCACCCGTCCCTCGGCGTCGTAGCCCCGCTGCCACACGCCCCCGGCGGGATCCGTGACCATCGACAGCAGGCCCAGCGCCGTGTAGTCGAACTGCCACTTGGCGCCCCCCGGGGCCGCGACCCCGACCACGCGCGCCCACTGGTCGCGCTGCACCTCGACGGCCCCGCCGAGGGCGTCGACGATCCGCTCGACCTCGCCGTGGGCGGCGACGTCGAACACCGTGCGGGCCCCGCCGGGCTCGACCATCGCCCGCAGCCGCCCGGCCGGTGACCGCTCCATCCGGTACTCGTCGCCCAGCGGGGTGCGTACGGCCAGCAGGCGGCCGGCGCCGTCGCGCTCGAGCTCGAACGTGCTGCCGTCGGCCGTGGTGAGGCGCGCCGCCTCGCCCGACACGTGGGGTTCGATGCGGGTCTCGGCCCCCAGCCCGTTGCGGACCGCCACGACGTTGCCGTCGGCGTCGTGGTCGACGTGCACGCTCACCCCGTCGGCGTCGGTCAGCGACCGGAGCAGCCCGCCGGCGACGTCGAGGTGCAGCTGCCATCCGTCGGGCCCGGACATGCGGACCGGGACGTCACCGTCGCCGTCGTAGTCGAACGTGACGGTGGGGCCGCCCTCGACCTGATGGCTGGTGACCCGCCGCCGGTCGTCGTAGTCCCAGCGCTCGGCCAGCCGGTCGGCCCCGATGTGGTTTGCGGACCCCTCGTCGCCGTCGAGCTCGTTGCGCACGGTGGCCCCGTCGAACCCGGTGGCGGCCACGCACCGGCCCTCGGCGTCGAACGTGAGCGTCATCCGGTGGCCGTCGGCGTCGAGCAGGCCGGTCAGCCGGCCGGCCGGGTCGTGCTCGTAGACGGTGACCGGGCCGTCGGCCGTGTCGGACACCACGGTGCGGTAGCCCGGGTGGTAGGCCAGCCGTGTCTCGCGCCCGAACGGCGACACCTGGGCGACCACCCGGCCCTCGTCGTCGTAGGTGTTGCGGCACAGCCGCACCCCGTCCGCGTCGTGCACCTCGACGACCCGGCCCCGGTCGTCGACCACGTAGCGCCGGTCGCCGGTCACCCGCTCGGTGCGCACCAGGTCGCCGGCGTCGTCGTAGTGGTACCGGGCGGTGCGGCCGCACGACGACCGCACCGCCACGATGCGCTCGCCGTCCCAGTCGAGGTCGAGGCGGCGCCCACCGTCGTGGACGAGCGCGACCAGGTGGTCGCCGTCGTACCGGAACGTGGTGGTGCCCCATGCGGTGCCGGTCACTTGCTCGATGCGACCGGAGGCGCCGAACCGCCAGCGCTGGCCGGGCCACGGCGACCGCCAGTCCCACGCCAGCTCCCACCCGCCCGAGGCCTCGCCGTCGCCGTCGGGCACGACCTCGGGCAACCGCGCCAGCGTCGCCGACACCCCTGCAGCCCGGCCGTAGCCCGGGCCGGACGGGTCGGGAGCGAACATCGCGAACTGGCCGTCGGGCCCCTGGAAGCCGATCGAGCCGTCGGGCCGGCGGGCGCAGCCGACACCGGCCCACGAGGCCCACCCCCGCCCGAACGGGCCGTCCGCGACGAAGCGGGACGAGTAGACCCGGCGCCACCGCAGCACGGCCAGCCGCTCGGGCCAGGCGAAGTCCTCCTCGACCTCGACGAAATGCCCGGACGCGGTGCAGATCGGGTCGTTCACGAACCCGGAGGACTGGGGCACGCCGGCGACGAAGGGGTCGTCGACCGTGATCTCGTCGCGGAGGATCAGCAGGTCGGCCGGGTTGATGCCGTGTTCGAGGGCCACCTCGTCCACGGCGGCGGCCAGGGCCCGGTCGAACGCGGCCTGGTCGACGCTGACGAGGCCGGTCGACGACCCGCCCGCCTCGACGAAGGCGCGCCGGACGGCCTCGACGAACAGGCGGTCCCGCTCGAGGTTGGCCGCGTACCGCTTCACCTCGCCTCCCGCCGCGGCCGACACTCCCATCAGGTCGACGTTGCGCACCGGCAGCGAGTCGGTCGCCTGGAAGTCGTCGTAGCTCGCCCGCAGCGCGCTGATCCGCCGGTTGAGGCCGAGCGTGCCGCTGTCGCCCTCGTCGAGCAGCGCGTCGGCCGCGGCGACGAACGTGGCCAGCTTCTCCGGTTCCGCCGAGGCTGTCCCCATGGGCCGCGATCAAACCACGCCACGGCACCGGGGTGACGTCGCCTCGCGGCACCGCGCCCGTAACCTTGCCGGCCCATGGGAGGTCCATCGCCGAGCTCAGCCGACGTCCGGTTCGCCTTCGACCTCGCCCTCGAGGCCGCTCGCCAGCTCTACACCCTGTCCGACGTGATCGAGGACAAGCAGACCGCCTGGTCGACCGCGGCAGGCAAGGCCACCGACTCGTGGGAGGGCGGCCACCGCGACCACTTCACGGGCAACCTGGCGACGGCCGAGGCCGACGCCGGCGAGATCAAGGGGGCGCTGCGCACGCTGGCCGACCGGTTCGCGTCCACGTGGGCGCAGGCCCGGGGCGAGCAGGACCGCATCAACTGGGCTCGCTGGGTGCAGGCCCAGAAGGACGACGACTGGTGGGGCGAGGACGTCGTCGACTTCTTCTACGAGGAGGACCACGGCGAGCCGCCGCCCAACCCCGACCCGCCGACGTCGCCGGACTACCTGCCGACCCGCCAGCCCATCCACCCCGAGTACGAGAACCGCGCCCCGGGGTGACGCCCGGCGCGGCCGCTCAGGCCGCGGGGCGCGGTGCCACGTAGAGGGTGAGCGAGGCCGGCGGCGCGCCCGCCGGTCCCCCCAGGCCGACGGCGGTGAGGTCCCAGGCCCGGCCCGAGGCGCCGGCTGCCGCGGCGACCATGTCGAGCGCCGCGGTGCTGCCGTGGCACGCCTGGGTCAGCTCGGCCGCCCGGCCGGCGTCGAGGTGGGTGGCGGGCACGTACAGGGTCACCACCGGGTCGCCCTCGGCCCGGGGTTCGCACGCGACGTAGGATCGGCGCCCGACGGCCGCGGCGCCGCCCGGTCGCCAGATCTCGGGCACCAGCCTGCTGGGGTCGGCACCGAGGTGGTGCAGCACCGTGGTGAGCGCGCCCGGCACGCCGTCGCGGGGCCGGAGGTAGACCTTGTGGCGCCGGGCGCCCGACGCACCCAGTCCGAGGGCCGCGAGCCGGGGCACGAGCGGGAGGTCGCGCACCAGTGCGGCGACCTCGGCGAACGGTGCCCAGGTCTCGGACAGCCGGCGCAGCGCCCGGGGATCGCCGCCGAGGTTGCCGTAGACCTTGAGCCAGGCGGGCCGGGTGGCGACGGCGGGGTCGTGCACGACGCCGACGAAGGCGGCGGCCCGCGACCGGGCCGGCACGCGGGCCGGGTCGGGGAACACGACGTCGAGGAACCGCGCCGCGTCGCACCGCGCCGCCTCGGCCGGTTCGCCCAGCCGTGCCACGAGGTCGTCGACGACGCGCCGCTGCCCGGCCAGTCGGGGACCGAAGAACGGCGCCGCCGAGGCCGGGTCGGCGACGTAGCGCAGCGCCGGGGCCGGACCACCTGGACCGCCCGTCACGCTCGCCTCGAACGGCACGCCCGCACGGGTGAGCACGCTGGCGCGCCGGCCCGAGCGGCCGGGTCGCTCGGCGGCCCCCGCCAGCGCAGCGCCGACCGCCGACCGCACGCCTGCCCGGTCGCACGCCGGCACCAGCTCGCCGGTCAGGTGCTCGGCGAAGGCGGCGGCGCAGGCGACGAGGTCGGATGCCGTCAAGCGGCGCGACGGCGGCGGCGACGGCGGCGGAAGAAGACGCTGAGCAGCCACAGGAAGGTGAGGCCGGCCACGACCGGCAGCGCCCGCTTGGCGACGGGTGCACCGGCGGCGTCGAGCAGGTCGACCGGCTTGGCCTCGGGCGAGTCGACCACCCGGACGCCCGGACGCGCCGCGCCGGCACCGGCACCGGCACCAGCAGCATCCTCGGCCGCCCGCTCGATGTCGCGGGCGGCCGCCGCGCCCTCGGAGGCGATGTCGAGCGGCCCGTGGCCCTCGCCGGCTGCGGCCGGCGCCGCCGCCGCGGCCGGCTCGCCGGGCACCTCGGCCAGCAGCTTGTGCTCGAGGCAGTCGACGAACTGGCCGAGCAGCTTGGTCGACACGTCGGCCATCACGCCCCGGCCGAACTGGGCCACCCGGCCGGTGACGGTCAGGTCGGTCACGACCGACACGGCTGTGCCCTCGCCGTCGGGCGTGAGCGTGGCCGTGATGGTGGCGTTGGCGTTGCCCTGGCCCCGGGTCTCGCGGCCCTCGGCCCGGAGGACGGCCTTGTGGCCCGTGTCGTCGCGCTCGACGAACCGGGCCGCCCCCTTGTATTGGGCGGTGACCGGCCCGACCTTGACCTTGACCACCCCCCGGTACTCGTCGCCCTCGACCTCTTGCAGCTGGGCACCCGGCATGCACGGGGCGATGAGCTCGACGTCGGTCAGCACCTCCCAGGCGCGCTCGACCGGCACTCCCACACGGAAGTCGTTCGTCAGCTCCATCGCGTCCCTCCCGGGCTCAGCTCCACTCGGCCAGATCGTCCACGGTATCGATGTCGGCGGACCGCCCGGGACACGGTACCTCCGCCACCAGATCGGGCCGCCGGCGCATCACGACCCGCGCTCCCTCGTCGCCGGTCGCCGGCAGCAGCGGCCAGACCATCGACGACAGCCGCACCGGGTTGCCCCGCTGGCCGTCGTAGGTCGCCACCGCGATCGGTGAGCCGGTGGCCCGGGCCACCCGCCGCCACGCCTCGGGCTGCACCAGCGGCTGGTCGCCCAGCCCGACCACCACTGCGGCGTGGCCGTCCCGCCGGGCGCGGGTGATGCCCGCCTGCAGCGACGTGGCCATCCCCTCACGCCACCGGTCGTTGCGCACGAACGCCACCGCGCTCGCGGCCAGGGGCGGCACGGGCAGGTCGGTCGCGCCCCGCACGATGTACGTGCGGTCGAGGTTGGCCGCGGCGGCCGACTCGATCGCCCACTCGATGACCGTGCGCCCCAGGTAGGGCGCCAGCAGCTTGTGGCCCTCGCCGCCGGACGCCCGGAAGCGGCTGCCGCCCCCGGCAGCCAGCAGGATCGCCGCGGTCGTCACCTCGCGCGGCTACCGGTGGATCGGACCGTCGGTGTCGCGCAGCGGCCGGGCGTCGGCGCGGCCGGTGCGCTGGGCGATGATCTCGGCGCAGATCGACACCGCGGTCTCCTCGGGCGTGCGGGCGCCCAGGTCGAGCCCGATCGGCGCCCGGATGCGGGCCAGGCCGGCGTCGTCGGCCCCGGCGTCGACCAGGCGGGCGACCCGGTCGGCGTGGGTGCGCCGGCTGCCCATGGCGCCCACGTAGCCCACGTCGGTCGCCAGCGCCGCCACCAGCGCGGGCACGTCGAACTTGGCGTCGTGGGTGAGCACGCACACGGCGTCGCGCGGTGTCAGGCCGGCGCCGACCCGGCCGAGCAGGCGGTCGGGCCAGTCGACCACCACCTCGTCGGCCTCGGGGAACCGCTTGCGGGTGGCGAACACCTCGCGGGCGTCGCACACCGTCACCCGGTAGCCGAGCACCTTGGCCACCTTCACCAGTGCCGCCGTGAAGTCGACGGCGCCGAACACCAGCATGCGCGGCGGCGGGGCGAAGCTCTCGACGAACACGGTCACCACCGCCTCGCGGGCCTCGCCGTGCTCGCCGTAGTGGCGGACGGCGGTGGTGCCGGCCGCCAGCTCACCGAGGGCGTCGCGGGCCACCACCCGGTCGAGGTCGGCGTCGCCCAGCGAGCCCACCGGCGGGCGGCCGGGGCCCACCAGCAGCTTGCCGCCGGTGCCGGGCCCGCCGATGACGGTGGCGAGCGCCACGGGGTGCTCGCCACGGATGGCCTCGGCCAGCGCGTCGTAGACGGCGGTGCTCACCAGTCGAGCGTCTCGATGTAGAGGTGGATGGTGCCGCCGCAGGTGAGCCCGACGGCGAACGCCTCGTCGTCGCTGTAGCCGAACGTCACCACCTTGCGCTCGCCGGTGCGGAGCACCTCGAGCGCCTCGGTCACGACCGCGCCCTCGACGCAGCCGCCGGAGACCGAACCGACCACCTCGCCCCGCTCGTTCACCGCCATGGCGGCGCCGGGGTCGCGCGGGCCCGACCCGTCGAGGTCGACGACGCGGGCGATCGCCACGTCCAGCCCCTCGGCCCGCCAGCGGTCGAGGTCGTCAAGCAGGTCTCTCACGGCTCTCCCTCCAGTCCCGGCTCACGCGCTGACCACCCGGGCCAGCGCCTCGAGCGAGGCGATCGAATGTCCCTCCACGAACTCGTCGACGTGGGGCAGCGCCGCGGCCATGCCCCGGGCGAGCGGCGCGTACCCGGGCGACGCCTTGAGCGGGTTGACCCACACCACCCGGTGGGCGACCCGCCGCAGCCGCGCCATCTCGCCGGCCAGCGCAGCGGGGTCGCCCCGGTCCCAGCCGTCGGACAGGATGACCACCACCGCACCCCGGGCCGGCCCCCGCACGCCCCAGCGGTCGTTGAACCGGCGGAGGCCCTCGCCCAGGCGGGTGCCACCCGACCAGTCGGCCACCGCGCCGGTGGCGTGGCGCAGGGCCCGGTCGGGATCGTGCGTCGCCAGCTCGCGCGTGATGCGGGTGCACCGGGTGCCGAGCGTGAACACCTCGACCTGGCCCCGGCGCCGGGCGGCGACCGCGGCGTGGGCGAAGCGGGTGAGCGCCCGGGCGTACGGCTCCATCGACCCGCTCACGTCGACGAGCACCACCAGCCGGCGCGGCCGCTCGCCCGGCTCGGCCCGGGCCGGGCGGAGCACCTCGCCGCTGGTGCGCAGCGAGCGGCGGACCGTGCGCCGCAGGTCGAGCGACCCCCGGCTCGGGGGCGCCGGGCGGCGCCGGCGGCTGGGCCGCCGGGCGGCGCGCACCCGCAGGTCGGCCATGAGCCGGTGGGCCTCGCTGAGCTCGTCCGCGGTGCAGGTGGCCAGGTCGCGGTGGCGCAGCACCTCGGTGGCGCTCCACCGCACGGTCTCGACGTCGGCCGGCGGTCGCTCGGTGCCGTCGCCGTCGGGCGGCGGCTCGCCGTCGTCGGTCGCGTCGAGGTGCACCTCGACGGCTCGGGGCGGGGCCGCCACCTCGGACCACGGCATCCCGCCGAGCACCTGGCCGAACACCCGGTCGTAGGCGGCCACGTCCTCGGGGCGCCGCACCAGGGTGGCGCGCCCGGCCCAGTAGGCGCCGGCGGCCGACGAGCCGGCCACGGCCAGCGCCCGGGCGTAGAGCACGGTCGCCCCGGTCGGCACCGCCACGCCGGCCGCCCGCAGGGCCCGGGCCACCTCGACGGCGATGCGGTCGACGGGCGCGGATGGCGCGTCAGGCACCGGTGGCCACCGCCTCGCGGACGAGCGCGCCGATGCCGTGCTCGCGCACCCGCTGCGCGTCCTCGCGGTACTTGACCACCGTGCCGAGGGTGGCCGCCGCCGTGCGCTCGTCGAGGCCGTCGCGCCCGAGCACCGCCAGCGCCCGGGCCCAGTCGATCGTCTCGGCGATGCCCGGCGGCTTGTACAGCCCCAGCATGCGGATCTCGGCCACCGCCACGGCCACCTGCCGGGCCAGCTCGCCGTCGACCTCGGGCGCCCGCAGGCGCACGATGGCGACCTCACGCTCGACGTCCGGCTGGTCGACCCAGTGGTAGAGGCAGCGGCGCTTGAGGGCGTCGTGGACGTCGCGGGTGCGGTTGGAGGTCAGCACCGTCACGGGCGGCTCCGCGGCGCGCACCGTGCCCAGCTCGGGGATGGTCACCGCCCAGTCGGACAGCAGCTCGAGCAGGAAGGCCTCGAACTCGTCGTCGGCCCGGTCGATCTCGTCGATCAGCAGCACGGGTGGCGGGTCGCCGCCGGGCGCGTGGAGGGCCTGCAGCAGCGGGCGGCGGATGAGGAAGCGCTCGTCGTAGAGCTCGTCCTCGAGCGTGCCGACGCCTGCGGACGCCGCCCGGCCGGCCGCCTCGGCGGCCCGCAGGTGCAGGAGCTGGCGGGCGTGGTCCCACTCGAACAGCGCCTGGGCGGCGTCGATGCCCTCGTAGCACTGCAGCCGCACGAGGCGGCCGCCGGTCCACGCCGCCAGCGCCTTGGCGACCTCGGTCTTGCCCACCCCCGCGTCACCCTCGAGGAACAGCGGGCGCTGCAGGCGCAGCGCCAGGAACACCGCCGTGGCGAGCCCCTCGTCGGCCAGGTAGTCGTGCGCGGCCAGCCCGTCGACCACCGCCGTCACGTCGGCGACCCGGGCGGTGGCGCCCGCGGCGGAGGGGCCATCGTCGGACATGCGCCTCAGCCTACGGCCGTTCCCGGGCGGAAGGTCACGCCGCGGCGCGACCGGGTCGGTCAGCCTCCGGCGGCCTCGAGCGCCCGGCGCACCAGCACCCGCGCCAGATGGCGCCGGTACTCCGGAGAGGCGTTCAGGTCGTTGGGCGGCTCGGTGCCCTCGTCGGCGCGGGCGGCGGCGTCGGCCACCGCCGCCCCCGAGCGCAGCGCCTCTTCGACGCCCGCGGCCCGCAACGGCAGCGAGCCCATGTTGACCAGCCCCACCCCGGGCCCGGTGGCCCCGTCGGTGAGCACCGCGGCCACGCCGACGATCGCCCAGTCCTGGGCCCGGCGGTTGAACTTCTCGAACGCCCAGCCGGCGCCCGGCACCGCCGGGACGCGGACCTCGGTCAGCACCTCGTCGGGCGCCAGTGCCGTCTCGAGGAAGCCCGTGAAGAAGTCGTCGGCCGCGATCTCGCGCTCGCCGCCCGGGCCTCGCACCACGAGCGTGGCCCGCAGGGCCAGCAGCGCCGCGGGCAGGTCGGACGCGGGGTCGCCGTGGGCGATCGACCCACCGATCGTGCCCCGGTGGCGCACCTGGGGATCGCCGATCTGGCCGGCGACCTCGGCGAGCAGCGGCACCTGGTCGCGCAGCAGGTCGGAGCCGGCCAGATCGTGGTGCCGGGTGAGGGCGCCGATGCGCACGGTGCCGTCGGGCCCGTCGGAGACGAACGACAGGTCGCCGATGCCGCCGATGTCGACCAGCACGGCCGGCTGGGCCAGCCGCAGCTTCATGAGCGGCAGCAGCGAGTGCCCGCCGGCGAGCAGCTTGGCCTCGTCGCCGTGCTCGGCGAGCAGGCCGACCGCCTCGTCGACCGACGAGGCCCGCTGGTAGTCGAACGGTGCCGGGATCACGACGCCCCCTCCCCCGTGCCTGACTGCGTAGATCGTGCGTCCCTGATCGCCGCCCACACCCGTTCGGGGGTGGCCGGCATGGCGATGTCGGTGATGCCCAGCGGGCTGAGCGCGTCGACGATGGCGTTGATCACCGTCGGGGCCGAACCGATGGTGCCGGCCTCGCCGATGCCCTTGACCCCCAGCGCGTTGGTGGGGCTGGGGGTGACCGTGTGGTCGAGCTTGATGTTGGGCACCTCGGCCGCGCTGGGCACGCAGTAGTCGATCAGGCTGGGGTTGCGCAGGTTGCCGTCGTCGTCGTAGACGGCCTCCTCCCACAGGGCCTGGGCCGCGCCCTGCACGATGCCGCCGTGGAGTTGACCCTCGACGATCATCGGGTTGACCTGGGGCCCGCAGTCGTCGACCGCGGCGTAGTCGAGCAGCTCGACCCGGCCGGTGTCCTCGTCGACCTCGACCACCGCCACGTGGGTGCCGAACGGGAACACGAAGTTCGGCGGGTCGTAGGTCACCTGGGCAGTCAGGTTGGGGTCGACGCCGTCGGGCAGGTTGTGGGCGGTGAACGCCTCCATGGCCACGGCCTGCAGGGTCATGGCCTTGGCCGGCGTGCCCCGCACCCGCAGCTCGCCGTCGACCAGCTCGAGGTCGTCCTCGGCGCACTCGAGCTGGTGGGCGGCGATGGTCCGCGCCTTGGCGATGACCTCGTCGGTGGCCATGGCCACCGCCACCCCGCCGACGGGCAGCGACCGGCTGCCGTAGGTGTCCAGCCCGATCGGGCTGATGGCGGTGTCGGAGTGCAGCACCTCGATGGCGTCGGGGTCGATGCCGAGGCGGTCGGCCACGATCTGCGCCCAGGTCGTCTCGTGCCCCTGGCCGTGCGGGCTGGTGCCGCTGACCACCTGCACCGTGCCGGTGGGCAGCACCCGCACCGTCGCCGCCTCCCAGCCGCCGGCGCCGTAGTTCAGCGAGGCCAACACCCGGCTGGGCGCCAGGCCGCACATCTCGACGTAGGTCGCGAGCCCGATGCCCAGGTGCCTGGTCTCGCCCGCCTCGCGCCGGCGTCGCTGCTCGGCCCGCAGGTCGTCGTAGCCCACCAGCTCGAGGGCCCGGTCGAGCGTCGGCTCGTAGTTGCCCGAGTCGTAGGTGAGCCCGGCGATCGACTCGTAGGGGAACTTGTCGGGTGCGATGTAGTTGCGGCGGCGGATCTCGGCGCCGTCGACGCCGACAGCCCGGGCCAGCGCGTCCATGGCCCGCTCGAGGGCGTAGGTCGCCTCGGGCCGGCCCGCCCCCCGGTAGGCGTCGGTGGGCGTCAGGTTCGTGAACACGCCGGTGCACTCGAAGTGATAGGCGGGCACGTCGTAGACGCCGTGGTAGAGGAAGGCCCCGAGCAGGGGGATGCCGGGCGTCGCCAGCTGCAGGTACGCCCCCATGTCGGCCGTGAGGTTGGCCCGCACGGCCGTGACCTTGCCCTCGGCGTCGGCGGCCAGCTCCATGTGCTGGATCTGGCCCCGGCCCTGGATGGTGGCCACCGCGTTCTCGCTGCGCCCCTCGGTCCACCGGGTGGGCACGCCCAGGCGACGGGCCACGGCCACGGCGATGAGCTCTTCCGCGTACACGTCGAGCTTGGAGCCGAAGCCGCCGCCGACCGCCGGCGCGATGACCCGCACCTTGTGCTCGGGCACCGCGCAGGTGGCCGCGATCATGACCTTGAGGATGTGCGGGATCTGCGTGGCCGAGTACACGGTCAGCTCGCCGCCGTGGGGGGCGGGGATGGCGACGACGCCCCGCGGCTCCATGGCCACGGGGATCAGCCGCTGCTGGACGTAGCGCTCGCTGACCGTGTGGGTGGCGTCGGCGAAGGCCCGGTCGACGGCCTCGGGGTCGGGGGACAGCGTCCACGTGTAGCTGCGGTTGGTGCCCAGGCCGTCGTGGATCACCACCCGGTCGCCGGCCGCGTCCTCGAGGTCGACGACGGGGTCGAGCGGGTCGTAGTCGACCACCACCGCATCGACCGCGTCGGCCGCCTGGTAGCGCGACTCGGCCACCACGACCGCCACGATGTCGCCGACGTAGCAGGCCTTGCCCTGAGCCACCGGGAAGTGGTCGGGCGCCTTCATGTCGTCGGTCACCGGCCACGCGCACGGCATGGGGGCGGCCCAGGCGCCGGCCAGGTCGGCGCCGGTGAGCACGGCGCGCACGCCGGGCATGGCCGCGGCGGCGCCGGTGTCGATGCTGCGGATGCGAGCGTGGGCGAACGGGCTGCGCACCATGGCCATCCACAGCGCGCCCGGGATCTGCAGGTCGTCGACGAACCGGCCCTCGCCGGTGAGCAGCCGGGCGTCCTCCTTGCGCAGCAACCGCTGGCCGAACGCGCCCGCGGACGCACCGGCCGGCGACGTCTCGGTGGCGGTCATGCCGACACCTCCTCGCCGGCGGCGGTGAGCACCGCCCGCACGATGTTGTGGTAGCCGGTGCAGCGGCACAGGTTGCCCTCGAGCCCCAGGCGCACGTCCTGCTCGCTGGGATGGGGGTTCTCCTGCAGCAGCGACACCGCCGCCATGACCATGCCCGGCGTGCAGAACCCGCACTGCAGCCCGTGCTGGGTGTGGAACGCCTGCTGCACCGGGTGCATCTCGCCCGCCGCGCCGTCGCCGGTGGCCGCGGCGGCAAGGCCCTCGATGGTGGTGATCTCGCGGCCGTCGACCTGCACCGCGAGCACCGTGCACGACTTCACCGACTCGCCGTCGACCAGCACGGTGCAGGCGCCGCACGACGACGTGTCGCACCCGATGTTGGTGCCGGTCAGCCCGAGGTCGTCTCGCAGGTGGTGGACCAGGAGTCGACGGGGTTCGACGTCGCTCGTCCGTTCCTGGCCGTTGACGGACAGGGTGATCTCCACGAAGCCCCTCCCTGGATCGCGCCCGGAGGACGCCCCCGGACAGCCTGTGACCAGCGCCACACTATCGCCGGCCCCGGCGGCCGTGCGGCCCGAATTGGCGAGGGCTTCTCAGGCGGCGGCGGGTGCGCCGGTCAGCCGAGCATCAGCGACAGCGCCACCACGGTGAACCCCCACACGAGGGCCACGACGACGGTGATGCGGTCGAGGTTGCGCTCCATGACCGTCGACCCCATGGCGCTGGCGCCCATGCCGCCGCCGAACATGTCGGAGAGGCCGCCACCCTTGCCGCTGTGCAGCAGCACGAGCACGATCATGAACAACGAGGCGAGCACGTTCAGCACGACGGTGATGGCGGTGATCACGGGGGCGAGGTCTCCTCGGGCACGAACAGGCGCTTCAGGCTAGCGGGCGTCCCCGCCGCCACGCAGATCCCGCCGGTCACGCCCGGCCGGCGGGGCCAGGGTCGAGGTCGCGGTGGGCGCCGGTGCGCAGGTGGCAGGCCGCGGCGTGGGCCGGGTCGCCGTCGCCGGGCAGCAGCAGGGGCGTCTCGACGTCGCAGACCCCGGTCACGGCGATCGGGCACCGGGGATGGAACCGGCAGCCGGGCGGTGGATCCATCGGGCTGGGCATCTCGCCCTTCAACCGGGTGCGGTGGCGCGGACGCTCGGGGTCGGCCACGGGGATCGCCGACAGCAGCGCCTCGGTGTAGGGGTGCTGCGGCAGGCTGAACACCTGGTCGCGCGACCCGACCTCGACGATGCGGCCGAGGTACATGACGGCCACCCGGTCGCAGAGGTGCTCGACGACGGCCAGGTCGTGGGCGACGAACACGAGCGTGAAGTCGAGCCGGGCCTGCAGGTCGCGCAGCAGGTTCAGGATCTGCGACTGGATCGACACGTCGAGCGCCGACACCGGCTCGTCGGCGACCAGGAACCTGGGCTCGACCGCCAGGGCGCGGGCGATGCCGATCCGCTGCCGCTGGCCGCCCGAGAACTGGTGGGGGTAGCGCTGCGCGTGGTACGGCTCGAGGCCCACGAGGTCGAGCACCTCGCCCACCTTGTCCCGCCGGCGCGACGCCGGCACCCCGTGCGAGCGCAGGCCCTCGGCGATCGAGTCGCCGACCGTCGCCCGCGGGTCGAGCGACGAGAACGGGTCCTGGAACACGATCTGCATCTCGCGGCGCAGCGCCCGCAGGTCGCGCCCGCGCGCCCCGAGCACGTCGGCACCGTCGAAGGTC
>DASTFE010000301.1:0-4636 GCA_035708905.1 Acidimicrobiales bacterium
CCGACCTCGATGCGCTCGACGACTGGGCCGAGCCGGTGGCCACCCTGGACAGCGGCAACGCCGAGGCCACGTTCGAATCCGAGGGCAACGCGGTGCTGCTGTGGTTCACCCGCACGAGCGACGACCAGCTCGTCGAGGTGACCGACGTGCGCATCCTGCGCTGACCTACGCTCGGCGCCATCGCACACGCAGACGACGACCGCACGCTCGTCGCCGCCGCGCAGGCCGGAGACCGCGCTGCGCTCGACGCGCTGCTGCGCCGCCACCACGACCGGTTGTGGCGCGTGTGCCGCCGCATCGTCGGCGACGACGCCGACGCCAGCGACGCGCTGCAGGACGCCCTCGTGGCCATCGCCCGCGGCATCCGGCGCTTCGACGGGCGGTCGGCCTTCACCACCTGGTCGTACCGCGTCGCGACCAACGCCTGTCTCGACGAGCTGCGCCGCCGGCGGCGGCGGCCCGTGCCCGGCGCCATCGGTGTGTCGGTCGACGGTGCGGACGAGCGACACGCGTGGAGCGACGTGCCCGCCCACCCGGGCGGGGCAGCCGGCGCGGGCGGGCGGGGCGGCGCGGGTGACGGTGACATCGGCGCGGTCGCCGAACGCCTCGAGGTCGAGGCGGCGCTCGCCCGGCTGCCCGAGGACTTCCGCGTCGCCGTGGTGCTCCGCGACCTCTGCGATCTCGACTACGCGGAGATCGGCCGCGTCCTCGACCTCCGCCCGGGGACGGTGCGGTCGCGCATCGCCCGCGGCCGCGCCCTGCTGACCGACCTGCTGGGGAACCCGGCGGCGTCACCCGACCGTCCAACCACCAGTCCATGACTCCCGACGACCCCCGCGACCCGCGCCCCGGCGCCGACGACGTGCCGCCGTCGCTCGACGAGCTGGCGTCGGCCCTGCTGGACGGCGAGCTGAGCGACGCCGACGCGGCCGCCGCCCGGGCCCGGCCCGACGTCGTGGCGCGAGTCGCGGCGATGGAGGACGCCCGCCGTGCCCTGCGCGACCTGCCGGTGCCCCCGCACGCCGATCGCGACCGGGCCGTCGCTGCCGCGCTGGCTGCGTTCGACGACGAGCTGCCCGGCGGCACCGGGTCGCGACCGGCGGCGCTCGGCCCCCCGCCCCGCCGGGCCCAGCGCTGGCTGGCCGCCGCGGCCGCGGCCGCCGCGCTGGCCGGCCTGGCGGGGCTGGCCGTCGCGACCGCGGGCGACGGCGACGACCACGACATGGCCGGGTCGGCCGAGGAGGCGACCGCAGGTGACGACAGCGCTGACGCGTCGGGCGAGGGCGGCGGGGGGCCGGACGAGTCGGCGGCCGAAGAGGCGCCCAGGGCGGATGCGGAGGCCGACGACCAGCTCGCCGCCGCCGAGGCCGGCGACCTCGGCACGTTCGCGTCGGCCGACGCGCTCGTCGACCACGTGACCGCACTCCTGGCCCAGGACGGTGGTGCCGCATCCGAGGCCCCGGCGGATCCCGACACGGGCGCGGACACGGCCTTCCGGCAGGCGTGCGCCGACGACCCGCCGGCCCCGCTCGCCGGCGCGCTCGCCACCGTGCTCGGCGGGCGGGCGGTGCTCGACCAGCAGCCGGTCGAGGTCTGGGTGGTCGACACGGCCGACGGGCGGCGCCTGGTCGCGATCGACGACACCTGCGCGACCGTGGTGGACCAGCCACTCGGCTAGCCCGCGACGGCATCGGTCTACGCGCCGGCTCAGCCGGCGCGGGACTGGCCGCCGCGCTCGAGGGCAACCCGAGCGGCGGAGCGGCCGTGGGTAGTCTTGCGTCCCATGGCACGCGCCACCGCACCAGGCCGCACCGGCCCCCTACCCGCGGCCCCTGCACCCGGGCCCGACTGGCCCGCCCAGGCGGCCGACACGATCGAGCGCGTCGTCGGCACCGTCCGCGACAAGACGACGACACCGGCGATGACCATCGCCCGCGCCGTGGTCTACGGCACGTTCGCCGCGCTGGTGGGCAGCGCGTCCCTCGTTCTGCTGATCGTTGCCCTCGTCCGTGGTCTGAACGTCGCCCTGCCCGATTCCGTGTTCGGCGAGCAGCACATGTGGGCCGCGTACCTGATCCCGGGCCTGCTGTTCGTCGTGGTGGGTGCGGTGCTGTGGCGGCAGCGCCACCGGGCGGGGGAAGATCGCCAGGCCTAGCGCTGTTGAGCACGGCGGAGCGCCCGACAGCGGCGCACGACCACCGCACCGAGACAGGACAGACGCATCCGTGAGCGACAAGCGCAAGGTCATCATCATCGGCTCCGGCCCGGCCGGTCTCACCGCAGCCGTCTACACGGCCAGGGCCAACCTGCAACCGTTGCTGCTCGAGGGCGAGCCGTCGTCCACCAGCGACCAGCCCGGCGGTCAGCTCATGCTCACCACCGAGGTCGAGAACTACCCCGGTTTCCCCGAGGGGATCATGGGCCCCGAGCTCATGATGCGGTTCCGCGAGCAGGCAGTGCGGTTCGGCACCGAGGTGCGCACCGAGAAGGCGTCGCGGGTCGACCTGTCGACCCGACCGTTCGGCGTGTGGGTCGGCGACCCCGAGGCGGCCGAGCCCACCTACACCGCCGACGCCCTCATCATCTCGACCGGCGCCCAGTCGCTGATGCTCGGCCTCGAGCGCGAGTCCGAGCTGCTGGGCCACGGCCTCTCGACCTGCGCGACCTGCGACGGGTTCTTCTTCCGTGACCACGACATCGCGGTCGTCGGCGGGGGCGACTCCGCGTTGGAGGAGGCGATCTTCCTCACCAAGTTCGCCCGCTCGGTCACCGTGATCCACCGGCGGGACGAGCTGCGGGCCTCGAAGATCATGCAGGACCGGGCCTTCGCCAACGAGAAGATCCGCTTCCTGTGGAACCACGTGGTCGACTCGATCGCCGGCGACACGACGCTCACCGGTGTCACCGTGCGCAACGTGCTCACCGACGAGACCAGCGAGCTGCCGGTCACCGGCATGTTCGTCGCCATCGGCCACAAGCCCAACACCGACCTCTTCAAGGGCCAGCTCGAGATGGAGGAGTCCGGCTACCTCGTCACCGGCCTGGCCGGCGGTGCCAGCACCACCAACGTCGCAGGCGTGTTCGCGTGCGGCGACGTGCAGGACCACACCTATCGCCAGGCGGTCACCGCGGCCGGCTCCGGCTGCCAGGCGGCCATCGATGCCGAGCGCTGGCTCGAGGCCCAGCACGACTGAGCGACCGGGCGGGAACATCAGCGGGTCGCCGGCTGTTCAACCCGCAGCAGAGCGGGAAGCATCCAGGTGAGGCGACGCCTGGACCCACAGATCCGACATCCAAGGAAGGTCACCAGCACATGGCTGCAACCATCAGCACCCTCACGGACGCGACGTTCGACGAGACCATCGCCGCCGCGGGTGAGGCCGTCATCGTCGACTTCTGGGCCGAGTGGTGCGGGCCCTGCAAGATGATCGCTCCGATCCTCGACGAGATCGCCAACGAGCACGCCGGCAAGATCAGTGTCGCCAAGCTCAACGTCGACGAGAACCCCGACGTCGCCCGCCGCTACGACGTGATGAGCATCCCCACCCTCATCGTGTTCAAGGACGGCACCGCCCAGAAGCGGCTGGTCGGCGCCAAGGGCAAGGGTCAGCTCCTGGCGGAGCTCGACGAGTTCCTTCCCTGAGCGCCAAACCCGGACGTAATCCACAACCTGTGCGTAAGGTTGTGGACGACTCAACCCCAACTTGAGGACCTCGCTCCTCAGGTTGGGGTTTAGTCTTTTTCGGTCAACCTCGACTCGCGGTGCAGACCTTGATGTACCACGATGCACCAGGAGACTACAGCCGGCACGGTGCGTAGCGGCTTCGCCGGGCTACCCGGCGTAGCGTGACCCGCGGGGCGGAACGCTGTCCGGCCGTGCACCTCCGTGCGCCTCTCCCTGGTTGTCCACCACCGTCATGGCGACCGGTGGACAACCGCCGCCGGCTCAGTCCTTGGCGGGTGCCATGACCCGGTAGATGCGCTCGAGGTCCTCGAGGTCGGCGAACTCGATCACCACACGGCCACGCTTGGGACCCATGTTGATCTTGACCCGGGTGTCGAGCTGGTCGGCAAGCAGCTCCTCGAGCTCGAGCAGGCCCGGTGCGCGCAGCTTGCTGCCCGGCGTACCGCCGTCGGGCCCGGGCTCGTCGCCGCCGGCCTTGGCCGACGACGCCGCCCGCTGCCGTACCGCCTCTTCCGTCTCGCGCACCGTCAAGCCGTCGTTGACGATCCGCCGCGCCAACGCCTCCAGGAAGGCGCGGTCGGGTGTACCCAGCAGTGCCTTGGCGTGGCCGGCCGAGACCTGGCCGTCGGCCACCATCCGCTGCACCTGCGGCGGGAGCTGGAACAGCCGAAGGAGGTTGGCGATCGCCGAGCGGCTCTTGCCCACGCGCTGAGCGACCGCCTCCTGGGTCATGTTGAAGTCCTCGATGAGCTGCTGGTAGGCGGCAGCTTCCTCGAGCGGGTTGAGATCGTCGCGGTGGAGGTTCTCGACGAGGGCGTGCTGCAGGGTCAGCTCGTCACTGACGTCACGCACGATGATGGGCATGAACTGCAGCCCCGCCCGCTTCGCGGCGCGCCAGCGCCGCTCGCCCGCGATCAGGGCATAGCGGTCGGGGCCCAACTCGCGCACAAG
>DASTFE010000302.1:0-5117 GCA_035708905.1 Acidimicrobiales bacterium
AATGGAACCGCTTCCACTCGCCGATCAGCCTGTCCCGGTGACCACACGCGCCGATCACCCGAGGCAATGGCGGTCGGTTGATCCCACCGACCCGCGGCGATGGCGGTCGAACCCACCAGCCCGAGGCACTAGCGGTCGGACCCACCGGCCCGAGGCGATAGCGGTCGGGGGCCGACGGTGATTGCCTCCGGGTGCCCGCAGCGACCGCCATTGCCTCGGGACCTCCCCCTCCCCTCTCGCCGTCGCCGTGGCACGAGGGGCACCGTGGACGGGACCGGCCGGCACCCACGGGCGCAAGCGAACCGGCTGGTCCGCACCAGGGGCGCAAGCGAACCGGCTGGTCCGCACCAGGACGAAACCGGAGGGAGCTGGCCGGCACCGACAGGCCTGCGCCACGGTTGAGGCACCGGGGGGACAGGGCGCGGCCGGTCGTCAGGCCGGCACGCGCACGGACGCAGCCGCAGCGACCTCTCCGCCGGCCACGACGACGGGCGGCGCAACCGTCAGGCCGTCGGCGACCACCTGGCGGAGCCGCACCGGCGTGGCGTGGTCCCGCATCGTGTGCCAGCCGGCGTCCGCCACCACGATCCCGTCGACGTCGACCACGGGACCGGCGAGCCCCAGCGCCGCGACCGCTGCGGGCGACACCAGGATCTGGCCGGCGCCGGCCGCCGCCATCACCCGGGCGCCGTGGTTCACGGCCAGCCCCACGGGCTCGCCGTCGAGGTCGTACACGTCCCCGGTGTGCAGTCCCATGCGCACCCGAGGCACCAGGTCGTCGGGCCAGGGCTCGGCGGCCAGTGCCCGTTGCGCGGCGACCGCGGCCGCCAGTGCGTCGCCGGCCCGGTCGAAGACCGCGAGCGTGCCGTCACCCGCGTAGGCGAGAAAGTGCCCGCCCCGCCGGGTGACCGCGGCGGCGATCAGCTCGCGGTGGCGCGCCAGCAGCCGGGGATAGCGGGGGCCGGCGATCTCGAGCAGCTGGGTCGAGGCCACCATGTCGCTGTGCAGCACGGTGGCGAACCGGGGGCCGCGCCAGGCGACGTCGGGGGTCGACCACCGGCGAGCGACCGGCCACCCGGGGTGCGGCAGCCGGGCAGCGCCCCGCAGCTGCTGCCGCAGCCGCGCCACGGGCCCTCGCCCGCCGCTCTCGCCCGTCCGCTCGTCCATGCGCCGCACCATGCGCCGACGCGCTCGCACTGAGCTTGCAGGCGGCTTGACGGCCGAGCGCACAGGCCACAGCCCACGCCCTACCCGACGCAGCGCTCGGCGACCGGCCTACACCAGGTGGTCGACGAAGCGCTCGAGCTGGCGCAGGTTGCGGCACTCGAACACGCCGTCGCAGAACGTCGCGTACTCGCCGATGATCGAGTCGCCGGTGTCCCAGTAGCTGCGGGGCTCGGGGTTGAGCCAGTACACGTGCCGGGCCCGGTGCTGCATCTCGCGCACCACCCACGACTGGGTGGCGTGGTAGTTGTTGCGGGCGTCGCCGAGCAGCAGCACGGTCGTCTTGGGGCCGACGTCCTTGCCGTAGCGCTGCCAGAACACCTCGAAGGCGTGCCCGTAGTCGCTGTGGCCGTCGACCCAGATGACGTCGGCCTCGGTGTTCACCCGGTGGACGGCCTCGCCGATGTCCTCGGTGCCCTCGAACAGGCGGGTGACCTCGTCGATGCCGTCGATGAACACGAACGACCGCACCTTGGAGAACTGGTTGCTGATGGCGTACACGAGGTGCAGCGTGAACCGGGCGAAGGCGGCGACCGACCCCGAGATGTCGGCCACTACGAAGATCTCGGGCTTGGACGGCCGGGGGTAACGGAACCGCGGCTCCATGGGCACGCCGCCGGTCGACAGCGACTGGCGCACCGTGCTGCGGAAGTCGAGCGGACCCTTGCGGCCGTGCCGCCGCTTGCGGGCCAGCCGCACGGCGAGCTTGCGGGTCAGCGGGTAGATCGCCTTGCGCAGCGACGCCATCTCCTCGCGGCTGGCGTGCATGAAGTCGACGTCCTCGGGCAGCGGCTTGCGCAGCGTGCGGGCCATCGCCTCGACGCCCCGGTCGGCCACCAGACGGCGGCGGATCTCGGCCTCGATCTCCTTGCGCAGCTGGTCGACGCGCGACTCGTACTCGGCGCGCTCGAGCCGCTCCTCCAGGGGTGTGAGCGGCTCGGGAGCCTGCTCGCGGGCCTGCTGCATCAGCTTGTCGAGCACGCCGTCGAGGTCGAGGTTCCGCAGGGTGCGGTAGAGGTAGTACGTGCCGCCGACCGGCCGGCCGGGCTCCATGCCCGCGTAGCGGCGCACGGCCTGGCGGGCGAGGGCCCGCAGCAGGGCCTCGTTGCCCTGCGACAGCGCCTTCATGAGCATCTGGGCCAGCTCTTCGGGCGTCATCGAGTCGCCGACGCCGCCGGCGCCCTGCTGGTCGCCCTGCTGCTCGGGCATCTCGCTGAGCAGCTCGTCGAGGTCGGCCATGGCCTGGGCCTGTTCGTCGCTGAGCGCGTACTCGCGGCCCCGCAGCGAGAAGTAGACCTCGAACACCGTCTCGAACACCCGCCAGTGGGCGGCGTTCTTCACCAGCGTGGCGCCGAGGGCGTACTTGAAGGCGTCGCGGTCGTCGAGCGGGATGTGCTGGATGGCCGCCATGGCGTCGAGGTTCTCGGTGAGGCTGACGGGCAGCCCGGCGCTGCGCAGCTCGACGATGAAGCCCGCCAGCAGCTCGGTGAGGGCGACGCCGGCGCCGATCGAGGCCAGCCGCTGCGCGGCCTGGTCGGCGCTGACCGGCGCTCGACCGGCACCGTCGGAGGCGCCGTCGGCGGCGCGGCGACCCTCGGTGCCGGGGGCGCGCCCGGAGCCCGCCTGCCGGTCGTGACGGCCGGCGGTGATGCCGGCCTGCTCGCCGGCGCTCGCCGGCCGCGGCGCCGAGCGGTCGTCCGGCGGCCCGCCCGCGCCCGGGGGCGTCGAGCCGTCGCCGGGGCCGGCGCCGTTGCCCGCAGCCCCGGGACCGGTCTGATCAGCCATTGCGCTGCCAGGGCTTGCCGGCCCCGGCGCCCGCCGCCGCGTCCCCGCCGAGCGAGGCGTCCTGCTCGAGCTCCTTGGTCGCCTTGGCGATGTCGCTCTGGTACTTGAGCAGGATGTTGGCGGTGCCGGTGGCCGTGGCCGCGTCGACCTGCTCGACCCCGAGCAGCAGCAGGGTGCGGGCCCAGTCGAGCGTCTCGGACACCGACGGCGGCTTCTTCAGCTCGAGCTGGCGGATCGACCGCACGATGCGGGCGACCTGGTCGGCCAGCGTGGTGGTGATGCCGGGCACCTTGGCCAGCACGATCTCGCGCTCGCGCTCGAGCTCGGGGTAGTCGACGTGCAGGAACAGGCAGCGCCGCTTGAGCGCCTCGGACAGCTCGCGCGTGTTGTTGGATGTGAGGAAGACGAGCGGCACCTGCGTGGCCGTGACGGTGCCCAGCTCGGGGATGGAGACCTGGTAGTCGGAGAGGATCTCGAGCAGCAGCGCCTCGGTCTCGACCTCGACGCGGTCGACCTCGTCGATCAGCAGCACGACGGGCTCGTCGGCCCGGATGGCCTCGAGCAGGGGCCGGGTGAGCAGGAACTCGTCCGAGAAGATGTCGCCCTCGACCTCGTCCCAGGTGGCGCCCTCGTTCCGCTCGGCCTGGATGCGCAGCAGCTGCTTCTTGTAGTTCCACTCGTAGAGCGCCTTGGACTCGTCGAGGCCCTCGTAGCACTGCAGGCGGATGAGCCGGGCGCCGCTGATCTCGGCCACCGACTTGGCGAGCTGCGTCTTGCCGGTGCCGGCCGGTCCCTCGATCAGCACGGGCTTGCCGAGCCGGTCGGCCAGGTAGACCACGCCGGCGATGCCCTCGTCGGCCAGGTAGTCCACCTTGCCGAGCGAGTCGCGCACGGCCGAGACGGACTCGAAGCGATGGGGGTCGCGGGGCGCCGGATCGGTCATCTGGCCAGGCTAGCGGCCTACTTGACCCGGGGGTCAACTTCCTTTGCCGTTCACGCCCGCTGCCGGTCGCCGCCCGCCGAGGTGTCGGCGGAACAGCGCGCCTACGGTCGGTTCCTGCCGACACCTCGTGCTGGCACACTGACGGGGTGCCCACGGACGACACGCCGGTCGCCGACGTCTCGGTCTCGAGCCACGACGGCGAGGGCTACTCGTGGACGATGGCGCACGGCCATCCCCACCCGGGGCTGGCCGGCGTGGTCCGGGGCACCTACTGCGGCTACGCCGAGCGCGCCGACGCCCCCTTCCGCCGGCGCGAGGCGGCCACCGGCAACGTGACGCTGATCATCAGCTTCGGCGACCCGCTCGACGTGGTGGAGATGTCGCAGTCCAACTCCGGGGGCAAGCGGGTGACGTCGTTCGTGGCCGGCCTGCACGAGGGCTACGCCGTCACCCAGTACCAGGGCCCCCAGCAGGGCGTGCAGGTCGACCTGACGCCGCTCGGCGCCGGGCGCCTGCTGGCCTCGCCCCGCGAGGTGGCCAACGAGTGCGTGCCGCTCGACGACGTGCTGGGCCGGTTCGCTGACGAGCTGACCGACCGCCTGGCCTCGGCCGGCGGCTGGGGCGAGCGCTTCGCCCTGCTCGACCGGGTGCTGCTCGAGCGGGTGGCCGACAGCCCCGAGCCCGATCCGGCCGTCGCCTGGGCCTGGTCGCAGCTCGCCCGCTCGCACGGCCAGGTGCCGGTCAGCGTGCTGGCCGACGAGATCGGCTGGAGCCGGCGCCACTTCGGCGTGCGCTTCCGCGAGCAGGTCGGGCTGCCGCCCAAGCCCACCGGCCGGGTGCTGCGCTTCCGCCGGGCCGCCGACCTGCTGGGGTCGGGCCCGGTGCGGTCGATCGCCGACGTGGCCGCCGCCTGTGGCTACGCCGACCACAGCCACCTGATCCGCGAGTTCCGGGCCCTGGCCGGCTGCACCCCGTCCGAGCTCGTGTCGTCGGTGCTGCCCGAGGGCGGCGGCGTCGCCGGCTGACCGGACGAGCGAACGAACCGGGCGAGCCGGGCGAACGGGAGGACGGGCGAACGGGGGGACGGCCGAACGGGGGACGGCCGAACGGGCGAACAGGCGAACAGGCGAACGGACGAGCCGACAGGGCGCTCGCCACGGCGGTC
>DASTFE010000303.1:0-4596 GCA_035708905.1 Acidimicrobiales bacterium
GTAGACGAGGTCGCAGCCGGTGGCCAGCTCGGACCCGCCCGCCAGGCAGTAGCCGTGCACCTGGGCGATGACCGGCTTGGCCAGGTCCCAGATCGACATCCACCCCTCGGTGACGTGGCGGGGCCACTGGCCCTCGCCGGCGGCGGTGAAGAAGGGCAGCTCAGTGCCCTCGTTGCCGCCGCCGAGGTCGTAGCCGGCCGAGAAGCAGGTGCCGGCGCCGCGGACGATCGTCACCCGCACGCCGTCGTCGCCGTCGGCGGCCCGCAGCGCGGCGATGAGGGCGCCGCGCAGCGGGTTGTTGAGGGCGTTGCGCTTCTCGGGCCGGTTGAGGGTCAGCCGGCGCACGCCGGGGGCTGGCTCGTCGACGAGCACGAGCGGCTCGCCGGCCGCGTTGGTGGGCGCAGGGCCGCCGCCGGCGCCGTCCGCGGCGGGCGCGGCCGGGGCCTGGGCGCCACCGCCGTAGGTCGGGTCGCTCACAGCCACTGCCCGACCGAGTTGAGGAGCGCCTCGTTGGGCTCGTCGGGCAGCTCGGTCAGCGGGGTGGCGATCTCGTCGACGGTGGGCCCGAACCGGGCGGCGAGCGGGGCCAGGGCGTCGAGGTCGAAGCCGTAGATGCCGGCGGCGTTGCCGGCCAGCAGCCGCCGCAGCTCGGTCGGGTCGGTGTCGTGGAACAGGGCCCGCAGGTGCTCGCGGGTGAAGGGGCCGGTGCCCTCGTCGTGCGGGTAGTCGCTGCCCCACATGAACTTGTCGAGGCCGATCTGGTGGCGGGCGGCGGCGTCGGCAGGGCCGGGCTGGCTGACGCCCATCCACACGTTCTGGCGGAAGTACTCGGTGGCCGACCGGGGCAGCACGTGCTCGGCGCCGTAGCGGATCTCGCCGGTGGCGCCCGTGTCGCGGATGCGGGCGAGCACCTTGTCGAGCCGCTCGAGCAGCGGGGGCACCCAGGCGCACCCGCTCTCGGTCACGACGAACCGCAGGCGGGGGAAGCGCTCGAAGATGCCCGACAGGATGAACTGCACCAGCGGTCGCTGCGAGTAGAACGACGCCTCGTTGATGTAGAGCAGCATCGACACCGGGTAGGGGCCGTAGTCGGGCACGCCCGTGCCGCCGTGCACGTTGACCGGCACCTCGAGGTCCTGGATCACCTCCCACAGCCGGTCGTACGCCGGGTCGTAGAGGGGCTTCACCCACTTCACGTCCGGTGCCACGTTGGGCAGCAGGACGCCGCCCCGCAGCCCGTTCTCCTTGATGAAGCGCACGTCCTCGATGGCGTCGTCGACGTCGTTGAGGAAGATCTGGCCGATGCCGGCGCGCCGCTCGGGGAACTCGCCGCACCAGTCGACCAGCCACCGGTTGTGGGCGCGGATGCCGGCGAGGCGGTGCTCGTACTCGTCGGGCTTGGGCGGCGGGGCGAACAGCACGAAGCTGGGGAAGAACGGCGGCACCGTGTTGGGGAACACGACCTCGCCGACCACCCCGTCGGCCTCCTGCTGGCCGTTGCGCATCTCGTTGTCCCAGTTGCGGTAGCGGCGGGTGTCGCCCAGGTCGCGGAAGGGGTTCTTGTACTTGCCCCGCCAGGCGTCGAAGTCGTCGAGGAACCGGGGATCGAGGTAGTCGCGGTACTGCTTGTGACTGCCGCCGGCGTGGCAGTCGGCCGAGATGATCGTGTACCGCTCGGTGTCGGTCGCAGCGGACATCGGGCTCCCCTCCTCCACCGGTCACCCGGTGCGCGTCGTGGCGCCGCCCAGTCTATGTAGAACGCGTTCTCGCACCAGCACCGGTGGCCAGGCCCGATCTGCCGGGTCGGCTCCGCTGCTTGACCATATTGACGCCTACGTCGATAATCAGCCGTCGACGAGCACATCGTGTCAATTGAGGCACGGAGGGGGAACAGCATGAGATCCAGACGGTTCACCGCCGCGGTCGGCGCCCTGGCGGCCTCCGCCCTGGCGGTCGGCGGCCTCGGCCTGGGGCCCACACCCGCCGGCGCGCAGTCCAACCCCTACCAGCGAGGCCCCGCACCCACGGCGACCAGCGTGACCCAGCAGCGCGGGCCGTTCGCCTACGCGCAGACGACGGTCACCGGGTCGTCCGCGCTCGGCTTCAACCGGGGCACCATCTACTACCCGACCGATGGCAGCCAGACCTACGGGGCCATCGCCGCCATCCCCGGCTTCGTGTCGCCCGAGTCGTTCATCTCGTGGACCGGGCCGTTCCTAGCGTCCAACGGCTTCGTGGTGATGACGCTCGAGCCCTTCAGCGGCTTCGACATGCCGGCATCCCGGGCGACCCAGCTCCAGAAGGCACTCGACTACCTGGTGAGCACCAGCTCGGTGCGCGGCCGCATCGACCGCGACCGGCTGGGCGCCATCGGGCACTCGATGGGTGGCGGGGGCGCGCTGTCGGCGGGGGTCGACAACCCCGACCTCGAGGCGGTCGTGGGCCTCCAGCCCTGGAACCTGTTCGTCGGCTACTCCGACCTGCGGGTGCCCAGCCTGCAGGTCGGCGTGTCGGACGACTTCATCGCTCCGCCCGGTTCGAACGCCGAGGTCTTCTACCAGCAGATCCCCGCCGCGTCCGAGAAGGCGTACCTCGAGGTCGGCTCCGGCACCCACTTCCTGGGCAACGTGTTCAACGTCGAGCAGGCGCGGTCCACGCTGGCGTGGTTCAAGCGCTACATCGACGACGACACCCGCTACTCGCAGTTCCTGTGCCCGCCGCCGTCGGGGGGCCTGATCGTCGAGTACCGGCACACCTGCCCGGACTGACCCTCCCGGGACGTGGCGCCCACCCGGGCGCCGCCGGACAGCGCCGGCCGGTCGCCGGGGTCGCCCGCGGGCGGCGCCGGTGGCCGCCCGTCGTGGCCTGCCCGGGCGGCGAGCGCGCTCAGTTGCGGGTGTCGGCGAGGCCGCCGGGCAGCTCGATCGGGGGGTTGGGCAGCAGGCGCACGTCGCGCTCGGCCAGCAGGGCCCGCCACTCGTCCTGGCGGGCCGGGAACGAGCGGGGATCGCCCATCATCACCTCGTACAGCACCACGCCCTCGGGACCGGCGACGAACGGGCCGAAGTCGTCGCCCTGGTCGAGTGCGATGTGGGTGCCGGGGCGGCACTCGACGTCGCCGCAGGTCATCGACCCCTCGAGCACGAGCACCACGTGGTCGCTGTTGTGGCCGTGGGGCTGCACCATCATCCCCGGGTCCCAGCGGGCCTGCAGCGCCAGGAACCCGCCCTCGACGTCGATCCACCGCTCGTGGACCGAGGCGGTGCGCGCCGGGTCGGGCCCGTGCTGCTGGCGGCGCACCTCCTGCCAGGGCACGTCGTCGACGTGCGTGATGCGCGGGCTGCGGCGTTCGGCGGTCATGGGCTCCCCCTCGTCCGGTGCCTGTCGTCCGGTGGCGCCTCGTGCGGTGCGCCGGTGCATGACAGCATGGTGGCGTGCTGCGCACCATCGTCGAGGGCGAACCGGGCATCTTCCCCGACCCCGTGGCCCGGCTGATGCGCACGATCGGCGGGTGGTTCGACCGCCGGAAGCGGGCCGACGAGGACGCACCACCCGCCACGGGTGGCGAGGACCGGACGCCCGCGGACGACGATCACTCGGGCGAGTCGAGGTAGGCCTCGGTCAGCCACGCCCGGACGTCGTCGTCGACGTCGCCGGCCGAGCGCAGGTTCACCCGATACCAGGTGCGGTGGCCGGACGCCGCCAGGCGCCGCGCGATCTTCGGGCTGTCGACGGGCCGGGGCAGCGCGAACGACAGCGCCACCCACCGCACCATCGGGCGGAGCTCGGCGAACCGGTGCGACCGCTTGAGGAAGATGCCGACCGAGACGGGCTCGACGTGCACGGGGCCCAGCGTGTCGAGGTGGGCCATGACCGCCTCGAAGATCGGGCGCTCGCGCTCGGGCCCGGTCGAGAAGTACTCGGCGAGCGTCATGGCGGGCGCGCACTCGTGACCCTGCCTGCGCCGGCCGAACCGCCGGTGGCACTCGGGACAGGTCCACGAGGTCACACGTCGATCTTGGCGCACGACGCCGCCGACGCGAGCCCGATGCCGCGGTCGACCGGCGAATCCCCGCAGGTCGGGCCACCCGCCGCAACCACACTGGCGACCATGGTCATCCGCCCCGAACGGACCGGCACCGCCGGCGACGGCGACCCCGCCGCCATCCGGGCCGTGCACACCGCCGCCTTCCGCGCCCCCGGCACCCCCGGCGAGGTCCCCGTCGAGGCGACGCTCGTCGACCAGCTGCGGGCCGACGAGGGATGGCTGCCCCGCCTGTCGCTGGTGGCGGTCGTGGACGGCGACGTCGTCGGGCACGTCGTCTGCACCCGGGGCTGGGTGGCCACGCCCGGCGGCGACCGGGCCGCGCTCGGCCTGGGGCCGCTCGGCGTGGTGCCCGAGCACCAGGGCGGGGGCGTGGGGTCGGCGCTGCTGCACGCGGTGCTGGGCGCGGCCGACGCGCTCGACGAGCGTCTCGTCGCGCTGCTCGGCGACCCCGGGTACTACCGGCGCTTCGGCTTCGTGCCGGCACGCACGCTGGGCGTCGAGTCCCCCGACCCGGCCTGGGGCGACCACTTCCAGGCGCGGCCCCTCGC
>DASTFE010000304.1:0-4282 GCA_035708905.1 Acidimicrobiales bacterium
GCTGGGACGAATCCCAGAATCTGGTGTCTCAAGCGAATTCTAGGGAGCCGGTGTCCCGGCCCCCGCTTGAGCACGATGTAGGTGGTCCCGCCGTCGCGCTGAGGCAGCCGCTCGCCGCGCTGCGAGCGTGGAGCGCGCCGCCGCCCGGCGCGACCCGCCGCCGGGCGACGACCCCGACGCCGACGAAGACGAGGCGGCGGCGACGAGGTCGTCGATCGTCACCCCGAGCGCCTCGGCCTCGGCCAGCAGCACCCGGGCGCGCACGAGGCGGTCCATCACGCCACCTCCCCGGCCAGATCGCCTACCAGGGCGTCGGGGACGTTCACCGGCGCGATCACCGCCACGTCCCCCGCCGGCAGACGACGCACCGCCACGATCACCGCCGCATCCCCCCGGCCGTCCCGCGGCCCGCACGCCGAGCGCAGCCACCCCGGCAGCAGCACCCGGCCGCGCCGGTCCGCATGCACCTCGGTGCCCTCGCCGTCCCGCAGGACCAGCGCCCGGCCCCGCATGACCGCGCCGACAGTCCCCCAGGCGCCGAGGACCCGCCACGCGTCGGCCGGCAGCAGCACCCGGCCGGCGGGATCGACGCCCACGACCCAGTGCCACCAGCCCCGATCGGGTGGCGGCGCGCTCCACGCTCGCAGCGCGGCGAGCGGTTGCCTCAGCGCGACAGCGGGACCACCTACATCGTGCTCAAGCGGGGGCCGGGACACCGGCTCCCTAGAATTCGCTCGAGACACCAGATTCTGGGATTCGTCCCAGCGAGCGGTGTCGGAGGGGGGACTTGAACCCCCACGCCCTTAACGGGCACTAGGCCCTCAACCTAGCGCGTCTGCCAATTCCGCCACTCCGACGTGGCGCCCGGGCGCCCCCGGACAGAGCGGACACTCTAGCGCAGCGGGGCAGCCGGCCCAATCGGTCGGACAGCGGTCAGCGCAGGATGTCGGTGCCGTCGTCGAGGTCGAAGCCGAAGCGGTCGCCGTCGGCGTCGAACCACACGCCGCCCTCGTCGATGCGCTCGATCCTGGCCGTCAGGTCGTCGTGCGTGCGGTGCCAGACGATGGCCGGTATCGGCGGCGACGAGACGCGGGCGACGCTCAGCTCCGTGACCACCAGCACGTCGCCGGCCGGTAGCTCGTGGAACTCCACCCGTTCGAGACCGCCCGGGTCGTACCCACCGCCGAGATCGAGCCGCTCGACCTCGCCGAGCACCGCGATCTCGCCATCGGTGGGCCGGGCCGCCACGACCGTGGGGTGCTGCAGGCCGACGAGCAGGCACCAACCCTCGCCGCACCAGACCTCCAGCGAATCGCTCCGCTCGAGGCCGGGCAGCGTCAGCGAGCCGCTGCCCTCCGGACCGGAGACGGCGATCGTGTCGGGCGCCGACAGGACGATCTCGCCGCCGCCGGCCTCGACGCGGGGGCGGTCGGGCAGCTCCAGCGAGGCGATCACGGCCGTCTCACCTCGACGCCCATCGATTCGAGCACGGTCGCGAACTTCTTGTCGGCGGTGATCACCGGGTAGCCCGTGTTCACCGCCGTGGCACCGATGGTGCCGTCGCCGAACATGCCCCGCTGCGTGGGACTGATCTCGGCGAGCTGGCCACGGATGTCGATGCGCGTGTTCACGTCCATCACGTCGGGGATCGTGTCGAGCTCGCCGGCGTAGCGGGGGATCTTGCGGGGGTTGTTGGGGCGGGCCGCCAGGTTGGACAGCTCGGCCCTGGTCGTCTGCGTCACGACCGGCACCTCGCCCGGCTGCAGGTTCGCCTGGACGCCCGGCCGGTTGAACACCGCGTTCGTGTCGACGATGACCCGGTTGGGCGGTGGAGGCGGCGGGCGGTAGGTGAGGGCGCCGCCCGCACCGCCGGTGCCCCCGCCGAGCACGGTGCTCAGCACGACCCCCTCGGGGTCGAACTGGCCGTCGCTGCCCGGCAGCGGCGTCAGGTCGTACGCCTCGGACACCAGCCCGGTGCCGAAACCGAGCCCGCCGCCGGCCACGGCGCCCCGGGCCGCGGTGCCGGCCCGGGTGGCGCCGGTGAGTGCGCCGGCCAGCGGCCCCCCGGCACGTGTCGCCAGCCCCAGCGCGCCGCCCCCGAAGGCCCCCACGCCACCGATGACCGCACCCTTGAGCGCACCCCCGCCGATGGCGCCCCAGTCCCACTCGCCCGTCTGGAAGCCCTGGATGACCCCGGGCACCGCACCCCCGGCCGCCCCCAGCGCGGCGCCGATGAGCACCATGCCACCCAGCCCGATGCCGGGGACGAACATCATGGCCACGCCCGCGGCGACGAGCCCGACCGTCACCAGGTTCTCGGTCTGCCAGCCGTACGCCTGCTCGCGGTACTCGTTGTACTGCTCGAGGGTGAGTGGCTCGCCCTGCATCCCGAGGGGATCGAACCGGCCGACCGGGTCGTCGTCGGCGTAGTGATACGGATGGGCGGCCACCGCCGTGCCCGGCACGCCGGGAACAGGGTCGGGCGACAGGAACTGCCGGGTGACCGGGTCGTACACCCGGGCCCGCAGCCACACCAGCCCGTCGACCTCGACCTCGCCCAACCAACCGAGCGACGGCCCCTCCCCCGCCGTCGACACCGGCCCCCTCCGTGCCCCCCACACGTCGCGGTCGCTGCCGAGGGCGACCGCAGGTGCCGGCCCGGCGCCGGCCAGCCACGTGACCGGGCCGCCGCCACCGTCGCTGCCGTCGCCAGAACCGTCGGCCCGGGCGACGGAACCGCCGCGACCGTCAGCGCGACCAGTGCCATCGACGCCGTCGCCGGGCTCCTCCATGCCTCGGACGGGAGTGCCGCCGCCGACCACCCGGCGGTCGCCGATGGCCAGCAGCTCGCTCACGTCGGTGGTCGGATCCCACAGCAGCGGCACCCCGTCGACACCGGCGAGCCGGCTCAGCGCGTCCACGTCGAGCAGCCGGCGCCGGCCACCGGACTCGACCGCGGCCAGCCGGCCCTGGCCGTCCCACGTGTACCGCCGCGCCCCGGCCGGGCCGTCCTCGTCGGTGCGCCGGCCGGCGGCGTCGTAGCCGTAGGTGGTCCGCCCCGCGGGTCCGTCGACGTGGACGAGCTGGTGGCCCTCGTCGTACGCGAACCGCCGCGTGCCGTCGGGGCCGTCCTCCATGACCAGGCGGCCCGCGGGGTCGTAGTGCCAGAGCCAGGCCTCGCCGCCGTCGCGGGACGCGCCCACCAACCGGCCGCCGGCGTCGTACCGGTAGCGGATCGCCGTGGCGACCGTACGGGCCTCGATCACACGCCCGGCCGCGTCGTGGGTGAACGCCGTCGCCTCGGCACCGGCGGACCCGGCCCCGTGGGACGCGACCACCAGCCCGCCGGCGTCGCGCTCCCAGCGGCACTCGATCCCCGGGCCGCGCAGCGCCACAAGCAGCCCGTCGCCGTCGCGCTCGAGCTCGAGGGCCGGCCCGCCGTCGACGGCCACGGCCGCCAGGCGGCCCCGCCCGTCCCGCTCGTACCGGGTGGTGCGGCCACCGGGCTCGTGGCGGGCCGTGACCCGGCCGGCGCCGTCGTGCCGCCAGCGCATCACCTGCCCGTCGACCTCGAGGGACCGCAGGCGGCCCCCGGGCGTCCACTCGCACGTGAACGTGCGGTTGCGGGCGGGCTCGTGGATCAGCACGGGCCGTCCCGCCCGGTCGCGGTCGAACACCACGACGTCGACGCCGTTCACCCGCACGTCGGTCGTGGCGCCCCGGGCGTCGCGCCGCCACTCGACGACGTCGCCGGTGGGCAGCTCCTGGCGGACCACCCGGCCCGCCGCGTCGCGGCGGACCCGCGTGGTGCGCCCGAGCTGGTCGGTCACCGCCACCGGGCGGCGCATCGCGTCGTAGGTGGTGGTGACGAGCCCGCCCAGCGGGTCGACGACCCCCGTGGGGTTGCCGCGCTCGTCGTAGCGGATCCGCACGGTGTTGCCCAGCGCGTCGGTGGCGGCCACGAGCTTGCCCCGCGCGTCGTACGAGTAGCGCACCGTGGCGCCGCCGGGGTCGGTGGCCGCCACCACCCGGCCCGCGTGGTCGTAGGCGGTGCGCCACACCCGCCCGGCCTGCTCGTGCTCGACGACGCGCCCCAGCGCGTCGTGGCGCCACCGGCGCTGCCGGCCGGTGGGCGAGATCTCCGCGACCAGGCGGTCGCAGACGTCCCACTCGTACCGGGTCGTCGCCTCTGTGGCGTCGGTCGCCGCCACCAGCCGGCCGGCGGCGTCGTACTCGTTGGTCCACGACCGGCCGTCGCCGGTCTCGACCCCGGCGACCCGGC
>DASTFE010000305.1:0-11721 GCA_035708905.1 Acidimicrobiales bacterium
GCTGCCCTACATCTGCCCCTACAACGTCAACTCGGTCATGAACCCGATCCTGGTCATGTGCCTGGGGCTCGGCTACTTCTTCAACATGTACCGGGGGCGCCCGCTGGTGCGCGAGGGCGGCGTGGTCGTCATGAGCCACCCGACGCCGTGGGAGTTCCACCCCGTGCACCACCCGAGCTACATCGACTTCTTCGAGCAGGTGCTGGCCGACACGACCGACCCGGTCGAGATCGAGGCCCGCTACGAGAAGCAGTACGCCGAGGACGAGTGGTACCGCCACCTGTACCGCACGAGCTACGCCTACCACGGCGTCCACCCCTTCTACATGTGGTATTGGGGCTGCCACGGCCTGGCGCACGCCGGCAAGGTGATCATCGTGGGTGGCGAGCCCCGTGCGGTGCGCCGCCTGGGCTTCACCGCGGCGTCGACCCTGCAGGACGCGCTGGAGATGGCCGCCGACGTGGTGGGCCGCGACGCCTCGATCACCCACCTGCACAACCCGCCGCTCGTCATGGCGGACGTGCGCTAGGCCATGGCGGCGCTCCCCTCCTCGCTGACCCGGTGGCTGCCGCGGCCACCGTTCCCGTTCTCGGCCCCGACGGTGCCCGGCGGGGTCGAGGTGCCGCCGCGCCCGCCCCGCGCCGGGTCCGACTACGACACGGCATGGTCCCGCCGCTATCCCGCCCGCCTGGCCCGAGCCGCGCTGGTCGAGGCCGTGGCCCGCCCGGCCGTCGCCGCCCTGGCCAAGCCCGAGCGCCACGGGCTCGACCGCCTCGACCGGCTGGCGGGCGACGGCGGGCCGGTGATCTTCGCCGCCAACCACCACAGCCACGTCGACACGCCGCTGCTGGTGACCTCGATCCCCGAACCCTGGCGCCACCGGCTGTTCGTCGGGGCGGCCGCCGACTACTTCTTCCGCACCCCGGTCACCAGCGCCCTGTCGGCCCTCGCCCTCGGTGCCATCCCCATCGAGCGCGCCAAGGTCGGTCGCCGCTCGGCCGACCGGGCGGCCGGGCTGCTGCGCGACGGCTGGTCGATGCTGATCTTCCCCGAGGGCGGACGCAGCCCCGACGGGTGGGGCCAGCGCTTCCGGGGCGGGGCCGCCTACCTGGCGCTGCGCTGCGACGTGCCGGTGGTGCCCGTCCACATCGCCGGCACGGGCCGCATCCTGCGCAAGGGCCGCAAGCTGCCCTCGCCGGCCACGGCCCGGGTCACCTTCGGGACGCCACTCGTCCCCGGCCCCGACGACGACAGCCGCCGCCTGGCGGCCACGATCGAGCGGGCCGTGGCCGGGCTGGCCGACGAGGCCACGACCGACTGGTGGCAGGCCCGGCGCCGGGCGCACGCCGGCGAGTCACCGGCGCTCGTCGGCCCCGACGCACCCGCGTGGCGGCGAGCCTGGGCCCTCGGCGACCCCGACCGCCGGCGCACCCGCCAGCGCCGCCGGTGGCCCGAGGTGTAGTGGGCGCCGTCAGGTCGCGAAGCGCCCGCTGCACCACACCCGGCCGGCGTCGTCGAGCACCGACACGGTGCTGACCTCGGCGGCGGGGGCGTCGACCCGCATCGTCCACTCCTCGATGTCCGGGTCGGCCACCTGCATCGTCCGCGTGCCGTCCCGGGTCTCGACCGCCAGCCAGTAGGTGTCGGCATGGCCCGCGTCCCACTGCTCGAGGGTCTCCTGCCAGCCGGGCACGGCCACCTCCACGGTGGTGGGCTCGCCGCCCGTCACGGTCGCCACGCCGACGACAGTGCCGCGGCCTGTGCGCATCTCGGCGGTCGCCGTGGTGGCGGCCGGCTCGTCACCCGAGCGGACGACGGCGACGACCCCGGCGATCACGAGCACGACCGCGGCGGCGGCCAGGCCCAGCAGCGGCAGCCGTCGCGACCTGCGGCCGGGCGCATCCGGGGCGGCGGGGACGATGGGGAGCTCGTCCCCGCCCGCACGCTCGGCGGCGAGCCGAGCGAGGACGCGATCGGCGAAGCCCGCGGGCGGCTCGGCGCCGGGAGCTGCGAGCAGCACCTCGTCGGCGGTGCCGGCCAGCGAGGCGACCTCGGCGCGGCACGCCTCGCACCCCTCGAGGTGGGCGAGGGCTGCGGCCCGCTCCTCGCCCGTCAGCAGGCCGAGGGCCACGTCGGGGGCGACCTCGCGCACGTCGGCGCACCGCATCGACGTCATTCGACCCTGGCTCCCATCTCGTCGCGCAGCTTGCGCAGCGCGAGCCGCACCCGCGTCTTGACCGTGCCGTGCGGGATCGCCTCCCGCTCGCTGACCTCCCGGGTCGTCAGGCCCACCAACGCCACGGCGGCGAGCGCCTCGCGCTGGGGCGCCGGCAGGGCGTGCATGAGGGTGATCACGCGGTCGGCGTCGGCCCGGCGGTCGATCTCAGCGCCGACGTCGAGGGGGTCGACGGCCGGCGCGACCGGGACCGCGCCGACCGTCTCCTCGCGTCGACCACGGCTGCGCACGTGGTCGAGCGCGACGTTCCGGGTGATGCCCAGCAGCCAGGCCATGACCGATCCCCGGCGGGCGTCGAAGCTGGCGGCGAACCGCCAGGCCCGCACGAGCGCCTCCTGGGCCACGTCCTCGGCGTCCGACGCGTCACGCACGATGGCCAGCGCCAGCCCGTAGACCTTGCGCTCGACGCGGCGCACGAACGCCGCGGCGGCCTCGGCGTCGCCCGAGGCATAGCCCGCGAACAGCGCCTCGTCGGACACGTCCCACATGTCCTCCCTACCGCCGTGGACGGCAGGAGGATCTCGTCGCACGCGAAAAAGCACAGCCCGGCCGAACGCGGCGCGCAAGCACGGGGAAGGGCGGGCCGGCAGAGATCCGAAGGGCGCCGACGGCGGTAGGACCGGACATGACGACATCCACAGCCGAGACGACCGCCCGGCACGCCCGCCCCCGCCGCACCGCGGTGGTCGGCACCGCGATCGCCGCGGTGCTGCTGGTGGCAGCCGGCTGCGGCGGCGACGACGACGCCACCACGGCAGCGGGCGCCGGCGGTGACGAGGTGAGCATCGCGATCGCCTCGCCGGCGGACGGCGACGAGGTCGGCAGCTCGTTCGACGTGGAGGTCGACGCGGGCGTGCCGCTCGGCGAGCCGGACACGGGACGGCACCACGTGCACCTCTTCTACGACGGCAACACGCAGGACGGCGAGTACGACCTGGTCTACGACTCCACCTTCACCGTCGACCGCCTCGAGCCCGGCGAGCACACGGTCGAAGCGGTGATCGCCAACGCCGACCACAGCCTGACTGACGCGCGCGACCAGATCACCCTGACGGTCACCGACGAGGCCATGGGCGCGGACGATGAGGGTGACTCCGACGGGACGGACGCCGACACCGATGCGACCGACGACGACGCCGGCACGGGCTACGACTACTGAGCCCGGGACCGTCGTCCGCAACAACCGCGCCACCCGGTGGTTCCACGCGGCCACGTTCCTCGTGACCGCCGTGCTGCTCGCCACCGGGTGGTGGCTGCGCACCGGCCACGAAGGGTCACCCAGCCTGCTCGCCGACGTGGCCGGCCGCTCGGACGCCGACCTCCACCGGCAGGCGGGATGGATCTCGCTGGCGGTGGCCGGCGCGGGGCTCACGCTCGGGGTGCGGGCGGCCTGGACGTTCGTGCGCGAGACGGTCCGCGTCGACCGGGGGGACGGCCGCTGGTTCCGCCGGTGGCCGTCCGGCGCGCTGACGGGCCGGTTCGCGCCGCACGCAGGCCACTTCGACCCGGGCCAGCGGCTCGCCAACGTCGCGTTCGTCGCCACGCTCGGCACGCTCATCGGCACCGGGGTGGCGATGACGACCCTGTCCGGGGGCCCGGTGTTCGCCTCGCTCGTGCGCGTGCACCGGGCCGCCACCTACGTCCTGACGGCGCTGGGGGCCGGCCACCTGCTCGTGGTGGCCGGTTTGCTCCCCGGCTACCGCGGCGCCTGGCGGGCGATGATCGGCGGCCGCGGGGTGCCCGCCGCCACGGTCCGGCGCCTGTGGCCTGCCGACCTGCCGGACGAGGGCGGCGGCGGCTCGCCCCGGGCTTCGGCGCCCCCCGACCGCAGGGCCGGCGCAGGATCGCACCGCCACCGCGACTGACCTAGGCTGCCCCCTCATGCTCTGGTTCGAGCGCGAGGTCGTGGGGGCCCTCATCGACACCCCGGACCAGCCACTCCGGTCGTCGATCGAGGCGTTCGTCGACGGCTCGCTGCGCGACATGCCCGAGCACCTCCGCGCCGGCGTCGCCGGCGAGTCGCTGCTGCTCGGCGCCTACGTGGCCGCACTGCGGACGGCCGGCCGGATCGACCCCGGCGACCGCGACGGCCTCCGCCGGCACCTCGCGGCATGGGAGGCCGGCCCGATCGGCGTCCTGCGCTCGTACGTCCGGCTGATGAAGTCGCTGGTCGTGTTCGCCGAGAACGAGCTGGCACCGCAGGGGGCGGCCTGATGGCCGACCTCGCCACGGACGTCCTCGTCGTCGGCTCGGGGGCGGGGGGCGCGATCACCGCGGCGGCCCTGGCCGCCGCGGGGCGCACGGTCACCGTCGTGGAGGAGGGGCCGTGGATCGACGCCGACGCGCTCGAGCCGTTCTCGCTCGACGAGATGGTGGCCAAATACCGCCACCACGGCCTCGCGGCGGCGCTCGGCACGCCCGCCATCGCCTACGCCGAGGGCCGCTGCGTCGGCGGTAGCACCGAGATCAACAGCGGCCTCTACCACCGGCTGCCCGACGCGCTCGCACGCGAGTGGCGGACGACGTACGCCATCGACGAGTTCGGCCCCGAGGCGCTCGCCGGCTACGCGGACCGGGTCGAGGGCCAGCTCAGCGTGGCCACGGTGCCCGGGGCGCCGCCCCCGTCGTCGGCCGCCCTCGAGCGGGGCGCCACCAAGCTGGGGTGGCGCAACGTCGAGTTCGCGCGGGTGTTCAGCTACGACGCCCAGGGCCGCGGCACCAAGCAGACCATGTCGCGCACGATGCTGCCCCGGGCGGTGGCGGCGGGGGCCACCATCGTGCCCGACTGCCGGGTGCAGCGGCTGCTGCGGCGCGGCGACCGCATCGTGGGCGCCCGCTGCCGGCGCACCCACCCCGGGGGTGGGGCCGAGCGGCTCACCATCACCGCCGAGCACGTGTTCGTGTGCGGCGGCGCGGTGCACACCCCGGCGCTGCTCCAGCGCAGCGGTATCTGGCGCAACGTGGGCAACGGCCTGAAGATGCACCCCACGATCAAGGTGGCGGCCCGGTTCCCGCACCCGGTCGACCACGGCGACGTGCCCATGCACCGGGTCACCGAGTTCTCGCCCTTCGTCGCCATCGGCGGGTCGGCCAGCCGGCGGGGCCACGTGGCCATGGCCCTGGCCGACACCGGCGCCCCCTACGCCGAGGCGCTGGCCGACTGGGAGAACATCTCCACCTACTACGCCGCCATCCGCAGCGAGGGCAGTGGCCGGGTGGTCGCCGCCCCGGGCCTGCGGGCCCCCGTGGTCACCTACGCCCTCACCGAGGCCGACCTCAGCCGCCTGGCGCGGGGGCTGATCCACCTGGGCGAGCTGCTGCTGGCCGCCGGCGCCACCGAGCTGCACCCGTCGGTGGTGGGCGGCCGGGTCGTGCGCCGCCTCGACGAGATCGGCACCTGGTGGGACCAGGTCACCCGGGCCCGGGCCAACCTCATGACGGTGCACCTGACCTCCAGCGTCCGCATGGGCGAGAACCGGGCCCGCACGGGCGCCGACAGCTTCGGCCGGGTCTGGGGCTACCGCAACCTGCGGGTCAACGACGGCTCGCTCATCCCCGACGCCCCGGGCGTCAACCCCCAGGCGGCCATCATGGCCATCGCCACCCGCAACTGCGACCACTTCCTCAGCGAGGGCTGATGCCCACACCCGCACCCGCCGACGTGCCCGCCTCCGATCCGGCCCCCACCGCGGTGGTCACCGGCGCGTCGGGCTGGCTCGGCCAGAACCTCGTGCGCGCCCTGGTGGGCCAGCGCGACCGGGTCCGCTGCCTCGTCCCGGTCGACGACCAGGCGGCACCACTGGCGCTGCTGTCGCCCACCGTCGAGGTGGTGGTCGGCGACGTCCGCGACCCTGCCGCCGTCGACCGGCTGTTCGACGGCGTGGGCAGCGACGCCGCGGTGTTCCACGCCGCCGCCGTCATCCACCCCACCGCGTCGACGCGCGAGCTGTACGACGTCAACGTGGGAGGCACGCAGAACGTCGTCGACCGGGCCCGGCGCAGCGGCGCGGCACGTCTCGTGCACGTCTCGTCCAACTCGCCGTTCGGGGTGAACGCCACGCCCGACGACGTGTTCACCGAGGACTCGCCGTACGACCCCTACCTCGGCTACGGCCAGTCCAAGTACGAGGCCGAGCAGATCGTGAAGCTGGCCGACGAGCGGGGCGACCTCGCCACCGTCAGCGTGCGGGCACCCTGGTTCTACGGCCCCTGGCAGCCGCCCCGGCAGAGCCGCTTCTTCCGCGCCATCCGGCGGGGCCGCTTCCCGCTGGTGGGCGACGGCACCCAGCGGCGCTCGATGGCCTACACCGGCAACCTCGTCCAGGGCCTTCTGCGGGCCGAGGTGGCCGACAAGGCGCCCGGCAACGCCTACTGGGTGGCCGACGAGCGGCCCTACGAATTGCGCGAGATCATCGCCACCGTGCGCCGGGCGCTCGAGGCCGAGGGGCTGCCCACGTCGGGCCCGTCCCGGCTGCCCCTCCCCCGCCTGGCGGCACGGGCCGCGGAGCGGGCCGACGCCCTGCTGCAGAGCCGGGGCCGCTACGCGCAGTCGCTGCACGTGCTGGGCGAGCTGAACCACACGATCGCCTGCGACATCACGCGGGCCCGCGACGAGCTGGGCTACCAGCCCACCGTGGCGCTCGAGGAGGGCATGCGCGCCAGCATCCGCTGGTGCCTCGACCACGGCGAGCAGCTCTGATGGCCCGCACGGTCGTGATCACCGGGGGCAGCGGCTACTTCGGCACGATCCTGGCCGACCTGGCGCTGGCGCAGGGCGACCGGGTCCGCATCTTCGACCTCAACCCGCCCGAGCCGCGCGACGCCGCCGTGCGCGACCGGGTCGACCACGTCGCCGGCGACGTCCGCGACCTGCCCGCCCTGCGCGACGCGCTCGACGGGGCCGACGTCGTGCTCAACAACGTCGCCCAGGTGCCCCTGGCCAAGGACCGCCAGCTGTTCTGGTCGGTCAACGTGACCGGCACCGCCAACGTGCTGCTCGCCGCCCGCGACCGGGGCGTGGCCAAGGTCGTGCACACCTCGTCCAGCGCCATCTTCGGCATCCCGGCGTCCAACCCCGTCACCGAGGACACCCCCGGCCGGCCGCTCGAGGCCTACGGCCGGGCCAAGCTCGAAGCCGAGCACCTGTGCCACGACGCGGCCGCCGCCGGCCTCGACGTGTCGATCGTGCGGCCGCGCACCATCCTCGGCCACGGCCGGCTGGGCATCATCGCCGTGCTGTTCGAGTTCGTGGCCGCGGGCGCGCCCGTCTACGTGCTGGGCCGGGGCGACAACCGCTACCAGTTCGTGCACGCCGACGACCTGGCCGACGCCGTGCTGCGGGCCGCCGACCGCGAGAAGCCGACCACCTACAACGTCGGCGCCACCGAGTTCGGCACCATGCGCGAGACCCTCCAGGCCGTCGTCGACCACGCCGCCACCGGCTCGCGCGTGCGGTCGCTGCCCGCCGCGCCGGCCAAGGTCGCCATGCGTGCCCTGGCCACCCTCGGGCTGGCCCCCTTCGCGCCCTACCACTGGCTGCTGTACGCCGAGTCGCTGTGGTTCGACACCACCAGGGCCCAGACCGAGCTGGGCTGGCGGCCGCGGCACTCCAACGCCTCGGCGCTCATCGAGTCGTACGAGTGGTTCCTCGACAACCGGGCCTCGCTCGACGGTGACCATCGCTCCCACCACCAGTCACCGGTCAGGCTCGGCCTGCTCGAGGTGCTCAAGCGCCTGCCGTGAGCCGGACCCGCGGCGCCGACGACCCGGCCGTCACCGACAGCCCGGACGAACCCGGGGGCGCCCGCAGCGCCGACGCGCCGCCGGCCGACGTCACCGGCCCCGCCTCCCCCGCCGACGTGGCCGGCCCCGCCCCCGCCGGCGCGCCCGGCACGGCGGCACGGGGTGCGGCGCCCGATGCACCGCCCGCCGCACCGCTGCCCCGCGCTGCCCCGGCGGCCGGGGTGGTGGTCGCCGTGGTCACCGCAGTGATCGCGCTGCCGATCGTCGTCGCCGTGATCGCCGTGCGCACACCTCGGTGGTACCCGCTCGTCGACCTGGCACAGATCGAGATGCGCGTCCGCGACGTCGGCACCGCCGACCCACCGCTGGTCGGGCCCATCGGCCGGTTCTTCGGGCTCGACACCCAGGGCTTCCACCCGGGGCCCCTCGGCTTCTGGCTGCTGGCACCCGTGTACCGGCTGCTGGGCGCCAGCTCGTGGGCGCTGCAGGTATCGGCGGCCACGCTCAACGTCGCGGCGCTGGCGGCGACCGTGTGGGCCGGGCACCGCCGGTGGGGGCTGCGGGGTGCGCTGCTCGTCGGCGCCGGCCTCGCGGTGCTCATGCGGGCCTACGGCACGGCGACGCTCGTCTACCCGTGGAACCCGTACCTGTGCGTCCTGTTCTGGGCGCTGTTCCTCGTGTGCGCCTGGGGTGTGCTCTGCGGCGACCTGCCGCTGCTCCCCGTGGCAGTGGTCGCCGGCACCCTGTGCACGCAGACCCACATCGCCTACGTCACGCTGGTCGGTGGCGTCGGCCTGCTGGTGGCCGGCGGCCTGGTGCTCGCCCATCGGCGCGCCCGCGGCGACCGCGCCGCCCGCCGGCGCCTGGTGCGGTGGACCCTGGCGGCGGCGGCGCTCGGTGCGCTGCTGTGGGCGCCGGTCGTCGCCGAGCAGATCAGTGGCGACCCGGGCAACGTCTCGATCGTCGTCGACAGCTTCCGGCACCCGACCGACGAGCCCGTCGGCGTGGCCGACGCCTGGCGGCTGCTCACGCAGCGCCTCGACGTCGTGACCCTGGTGGCCGGCGACCGCAGCGACGCGCGTCCGTCGTCGGCCGTCGGCGTCGCGATGCTCGTGGCCTGGGCGGCGGCCGCAGTGTTCGCGGTGCGCCGCGGCGACCGCACGCTGGTGCGCCTGCACGCCGTGGTCGCCGCCGCCCTGGTGCTGGGCCTCCTGTCGATCAGCCGCATCCTGGGCGTGCCCTGGTTCTACCTGACCCTGTGGGCGCTCGGCACCGCGACGCTGGCCCTGGTGGCCACCGTTGCCACCGTGGCGCCGCCGGTGGCCGCGGCCGTCACGGATCGCTGGGGCGGCGGCCGGCCCGACCCGTTCGCCCGGGTGCCACTCGCGGCTCTGGGGGTGGCGCTGCTCGTGCCCACGTCGCTGCTCGCCCTCGAGGCGCCCGGCACCGAGGACGCCGACGCCGACGTCTCCGCCCGGCTTGCGCACGTCGTCGAGCCCACGGTCGACGCCATCGAGGAGGGCACGGTGGCCGGCGGCGCCGACGGCACCCACCTGGTCACCTGGGACGACCAGACCAACCTCGGGGGCCAGGGGCTCGGCCTGATGCTCGAGCTCGAGCGGCGCGGCTACCAGGTGCGCGCCCGGGAGGAGCAGCGCCTCGCCGTGCGCGACCACCGGGTGGCCGGCCCGGGCGAGTGCGACGCCGAGATCCACCTGGCGAGCGGTGACGCCGCCATCGAGCGGGCCCGCGACCGGCCGGGCGCCCGCGAGATCGCCCGCCACGACGAGCGGACCCCGGCGCAGCTCGCCCGCTACGAGCGCCTGCGCACCCAGGTGATCGAGACTCTCCGGGCCCGCGGCCTCGACGACCTGGTGCCTCGCGTCGACCAGAGCCTCTTCGGGCTGGGCAACGACGAGCGGCTACCCGCCGACCTCGGTCCGCCCGTGGCGACCATGGCCGGCTTGCCCCAACCCGTCGCCGTGTTCACCTGGGAGCTGACGCCGTGACCGCCACCGGCAGGACCGACGAGCGCACCGAGCCCGGCGCCGTCCCGGACGCGACCGTCGGGCGCGGCGACGCCGCCGGCGGCGCGGGCGGCGCCCGCTCGCGCCGGGCCACCGCGACCGTCGTCGCCGGCCTCACCGCGGTGGTGGCGCTGCCCCTGGTGATCGCGCTCGCCGCGCTGCACTCGCCCCGCTGGTACCCGCTGCTCGACCTGGCGATGACCGAGCTGCGCGTCCGCGACGTGGGCACCCGGCACACGCCGCTGGTGGGCCTGGTCGGGCGGCTGTCCTCGAACGGCAACCAGGGCAGCCACCCGGGCCCCATCAGCTTCTGGGCCCTGGCGCCCGTGTACCGGCTGCTCGGTGGCTCGGCCTGGAGTCTGCTCGTCGGCGTGGTCGTGCTGAACACCACCGCGGTGGCCCTCACGCTCTGGATCGCCGTCCGCCAGGGCGGCCGGGCCCTGGCACTGGCCGTCGCCGCCGGGCTCGCCGTGCTCTTCCACCTCTACGGCACCCAGGTGCTGACCGAGCCGTGGAACCCCTACATGCCGGTGATGTGGTGGCCGCTCACGCTGGTGGCGCTGTGGGCGGTGCTGTGCGACGACCTGGCGATGATGCCGGTCGCCGTGTTCGCCGCCTCGTTCTGCATGCAGACGCACATCTCGTACCTGGGCCTGGTCGGCGGCTTCGGAGTCGTCGCCGCCGTCTGGGTGGCGCTGCGGGCCTACCGGCTCCGTGACGACCGGCCGGCCCTGCGCCGGCTGCTGCGGTGGTCGGCGATCGCGCTCGGGCTGGCGGTGGTCCTGTGGCTGCCGCCGCTGATCGACCAGGTCACCGGGTCGCCGGGCAACGCCAGCATCGTGCTCGACCACTTCCGCCACCCGGACGAGGACCCGATCGGCGCCGGGCGCGGCGGCGAGCTGTTCGCGGTGCACCTCAACCCCTGGCGGCTCGTGGCCGGCCAGCAGGGCATCTCGGGCTCGGTGCTGCCCGCCGTCGCGCTGGTGGCCGCCTGGGCCGTGGCGGCGGCGGTGGCCTGGCGGCTGCCCGGAGGCGACGCCGCCCCCCAGCGCCGGCTGCTCGTGCGCCTGCACGCGGTGATCGCCGTCGCCCTCGTGCTGGGGCTCGTCTCGTCCACGCGGATCCTCGGCTTCGTGTGGCACTACCTCACGCTGTGGGCGTGGAGCGTCAACATGCTCATCGTCCTCGCCGTCGGCTGGACCGCGGTCGCCGCCGTCGCCGCGCGGGCGCCGGGGTCGTCGCGCCCCGCGGCCGCCCGCACCGGGCTCGGGCTGGTCGGCGTCGTGCTCGTCGCCTGGACGGCGATGTTCGCCGTCGACGCCGTCGACGCCGAGCCGACCCAGGCCAACTACTCGGCGATGGTCGGCGAGTTCACGGCCGCGGTCACCGACGCCATCGACGCCGGCGCGGTCGAGGGCGGCGGCCCCGACGGCCGCTACCTGATCACCTGGACCGACGGCGTGAACCTGGGCTCCACCGGGTTCGGGCTGCTCGACGAGATGGAGCGGCGGGGCTACGACGTCGGCATCATCGGCGTCCACGGCCCCGGTGCCCGGCCCCACCGGGTCATGCCCGCCGGCGAGGCGACGGCCGAGATCCACATCTCGCTCGGACCCGACATCCCGGTGTGGGACGCCCGGCCCGAGGCCGAGCGGATCCTGCTCGTCGACCTGCGTGATGACGACGACGTCGCCGCCTACGAGGAGGCCCGCGCCG